>NZ_JAVREL010000006.1:0-342733 GCF_031845365.1 Streptomyces litchfieldiae | reverse complement strand
TCCGGCAGGTCACCGCCCTCACCAAGCCCCAGAAGGACCTGCTGGCCAAGCTCGACGTCCCCACCCCGAAGCAGATCATCGCGCTCGAACCCACACCCCGCTGACCAGCACGAACACCAGCGCCTAGTGTCCTGCGCCGGTAATCCGTCGGCAGAAGTGGGCGAGGGAGTCGAGGATCTCCTCGGCGGTCTTGGTCCAGATGAACGGTTTGGGATCTTTGTTCCAGTTCTTGACCCAGGCGCGGATGTCGGCTTCGAGGGCCTGGACGTTCTTGTGTGCGCCGCGGCGGAGCATCTGGTCGGACAGGAAGCCGAACCAGCGCTCCACCTGGTTGATCCAGGAGGAGCCGGTCGGGGTGAAGTGCAGGTGGAACCTCGGGTGCCTGGCCAGCCATGCCTTGATCGCGGGAGTCTTGTGGGTTCCGTAGTTGTCGCAGATCAGATGGATCTGGAGGTGAGCGGGAACCTCCTTGTCGATCCTGATCAGGAACTTCTTGAACTCCGCTGCCCGATGCCTGCGGTGCAGAGCACTGATGACCTCGCCGGTGGCGACATCGAAGGCGGCGAACAGGGTGGTCAGGCCGTTGCGCACGTAGTCGTGGGTGCGGCGCTCGGGCATGCCCGGCATTATCGGCAGGACCGGCTGGGACCGGTCCAGGGCCTGGATCTGGGACTTCTCGTCGACCGAGAGCACCACCGCGCCGTCGGGCGGGTTGAAGTACAGGCCGACGACGTCGTAGACCTTCTCCGCGAACAACGGGTCCGTCGACAGTTTGAACGTGTCGGTCAGGTGCGGCTTGAGCTGGAACTTCTTCCAGATCCGGCCGATGGTGGACTTCGACAGGCCGCTGCGGTCCGCCATCGAGGCGCGTGACCAGTGCGTGGCGTTCTTCGGGATCTCCTCCAGGGTGGCGACCACGACCGCTTCCACCTGATCGACGCCGATGGTGGCAGGCCGACCCGGCCTGGGCTCGTCGACGAGCCCGTCCAGCCGGTCGGCGAGGAACCGCCGCCGCCACTTGCGGACCGTGTCCGCGGTCACCCGCAGATCCCTGGCGACCGCGACGATCGGTGGCACCTCCTCACCCGCACACGCCAGCACAATCCGCGCCCGCAATGCCAACGCCTGCGACGACTTCGCACGGCGAGTCCACCGTTCCAGCACCGCCCGCTCGTCGCTGTCCAGCAGCAACGGCTCCAGCCTCGGACCCCGACGACGCACACCAGAAGCACTCATACAGGATCTAACGACGGATTACCGGCGCAGGACACTACCTGTCGATCATGCGCACGCCGCAGGAAAACCTCCGCCACGGTCACGCCCGCGCGGAAGGCCGCACGCTCCCCGGGCAGCCCGACGGCCACCTGGTGAGGATCATCGACTACACCGTCACCGTCCGCTCGGCACGGACCGGCCCACGCATCGAGTCATTCCGCCTGGTCACCAGCCTGCTCGACCACCATCAGGCGCCCGCACGCCAACTGGCGCAGATCTACCACGAGCGATGGGAGATCGAGAACGGCTACGCCGAACTCAAGAACCGCCTGCGCGGAGCCGGATTCGTCCTGCGCTCCCAGACCCCCGACCTCGTCTGGCAGGAGATCTACGCCCTGCTCACGGTCTACCAGGCGATCTGCGCGCTGGAAGCACGCACCGCCCAGGACGCGGGCATCGACGCGGACCGGCTGTCCTTCTCCGTCAGCGTCCACATCACCCGGCTCACCGTCGTCCGCCAAGCCGGGCGCGACGAGGCCACACTCGAAGCCTGCCGCCACGAAGTGACAGCAGAGCTGCTGGCAGCCCTCCTGCCCAGCCGCAGGAACCGCCGCTGCGACCGGGCCAAGAAACCGATCAAGAACACCTTCGAAGTCAAAAAACGCGGCACCCGCTACACCGAGGCCAACGTCCGATACACGCTCACCATCACCAAGCACCCACCGCCACCTGCGCAAACGCGCTAAGTCACCGGCATTGCAGGTCAGACCCCAGATTCACCCCTCCAGGCCGCTGAATTACGCGGAACGCAGGTGGAGAGGAGCCTGGCCTGGATAATGCACGCCCGCCGGCATGCCCGCGACTACGAGCGTCTCGTCCAGCACAGCGAGGCCCTGATCACGTGGGCGGCCATCACCCTGATGACCCGCCGCCTCACCCGTAGACGCCCCGCCTGGCCGACCACCACCCCACCGCTCCAGCTGACCCAAGCCGCCTGAGCGCCCGCACCCCGCCAGTCCTGGTCAAGGGTCGTTGCGCCCGGGCGCCATGGACAGCCCTCCCATCGAAGCAGTCCGGGAATCAGGTACCTACTCGTCGGCCGATCCGCAGTCCTTCCACTCGCCGTCCTCTTTGACCACGAAGAACCGCAGCTGGTTGTCCGGATATGCCGCAACATGCATGGTGGCGATCGCCCTCGTATCGCTGATCTGCTCGACCCCGTCAAGCACGAGTTCAACCGCGCCCACCATCCGCGGACCGGTGGCCTCGCGCAGCGATCCGTCCGGCTCGCTGTATCGGCGCCTCTCCTCCTCGCACGCGTTGGCAAAGATGTCCGCGTTGGACGCATCCGGGTCGTTCATGGTGTCGACCAACCGCTGAGCCGCTGTTTCCGGGCTGTTCCCCTCCTCTCCCAGGAAAATCACAACGGCCGCCCCTGCAACAGATATCAGCGCCACGGCACCTATGAGCCAGACGACTCTCTTCCGTAACCATATGGACCCGGATTGAGGTAAACGCGACTGATCAGCCGAGTCTGAACCGGTTTGCGAGTCCTTGGGTTCATCTGAATCGCTCATGCTTCTACCCTCCCAGGGCCGTCCACCCACCGGGCCGGATCGGAAATACAAACGAAGCTGACCATGATGCCGACCCAGCTCACGCAAGCCGCCTAACCAGCACCTCTTCCGTCCATGCTAACCGGAACCGCCATCCTCCAACTTGCAAAACTCGCTGCCAGTGCCGTCACTCCAGTCGATGTACATCGAGCTTTCGCCGCAACTCGGCAGGTACAGGAATCCGTCCCCCTGGAAGAGGTCAGCGACGCCTTCGAAGGGCTGTGGCGCGGAAGACTCCCCTGTCTGGCTCTCACTGGGATAGCACTCGAGCGCAACGGAGGGATCGGCCTCGTCGCTGATCGTTCCGTAACAGAAAGCGATCGAGACGTCAGGGCCGCCCATAGTGACGATGTCTCCACCCTGGTCAATTCTGAGGGTGAACAGGCTGCCCGAATCCATCGCCCTCCAGTCGCCTTCCAGTTCGATGTCCGCTGGCTCGGGAGTAGCTGTAGGCGAGGGCGTGGATGCCGAGGGCGTGGGTAGCGGGGTGGGCTCGGCCTGAGCGTCGGCGGTGTCATCGCCACTGGAACAGCCCGCGGCCATTAACGCCACGGCGACTGCGGCCCCAAGCGCGCGCAGCTTCTCATTCATACCCATCTAATACCACCGCCAGGTCGGGAGGGGTCCCGAGCAAGATCCACCCCGCCGCACACCGGGGGCAGGAGGGAACCTCACCTGACTGTGAGGATCGAGTCAGCATGCCGGATAGAGGGTTCGCAAACAGGCACTCATGCGGTCATGATGCCGTCGCGAACACGGCCGCGACGCGCCAGCCGCCGTCCACGGGAGCGGCGGTCAGCGTCCCGCCGCTGGCCGTGACGTGCTCGCGCAGACCGGCCAGGCCGGTGCCGCCCGGTTCGCCGCGCCGTCGCAGCGGCGACGAGGGGCCCGTTCCGGGGCCCGGCGGGGCGGTGTTGGTCACGGACACCTCCACGGCAGCCGTGCCGGACCGCCGGATCGCCACCTCGACATGGGCGGCTCCCGGGGCGTGCCGCCGGACGTTCGTCAACGCCTCGACGACGAGCCGGTATGCCGCCGCTCCCGCCGCCCGGGACAGCGCCTCGGCCGCGCCGGGCTCGGCCTCGTACTGGCACCCGGAACGCCCCTCGCCCGCGAACCGTTCGACGAGTCGCGGGAGTTGGGCGATGCCGCGGAGCGCGGACGTCGCCGCGGGGCCGCCGTCCGCGTCATGCAGGGTCCGCACCGTGCGGTCCATCGACGCCAGCGCGCTGAGCCCCGCCCGCTCGATGCGTTCCAGCGCGACGACGGCCTTCGCGGGATCGCGCTCCGCGACGAACCGCGCGGCCTGTGCCTGCACGACGATCGCGCTGACGTCGTGCGCGACGAAGTCGTGCAGCTCACGGGCGAGTTCGAGCTGCTGGAGCCGACGCGCGCGGGTCACGGCCAGCCGTGCCCGGCGGGCGGCCCAGCGGGGATACCCGCCGGCGACGACGGCCAGCAGCGCGGGCAGCGACCACAGGGCCGCGGCCCCGGCCCGTTCGAGCCAGAAGCCGGTCTCGACCAGCGCCACCGTCCACAGGGCGACCGCGCGGCGGCCAGTCCGCCGCCCATCGCGCCGGGCCGCCGCGGCGACCGGCGGACCACCGGGACCAGGACGGCCAGCAGCGCGACGACCTCGACGAGCTTCCACACCCCGGCCACGGCGACGACCGCGGACGCGACGCCGGGCAGGCCCGGCCCGTCCACCACGATAGCCGTCCCCACCGCGCCGCCACCGACCGCGGCGCCCACCACCCGCTCGCGGGCCACTCGCCTGTTTCCGCCGGTCCCTGACACACGGGCGAGCCTACGGGGGCCCCGGTGTGCGGTTCCCGCCGGTGTCGGGATCCCCTCGGCCCGGTCGCCGGCCGGCCCTCCGTGCGGGCCGGCCGGCGACCGTGGTCCTGCGTCAGTGCACGTAGGGCCAGCCGGCCGAGTCCCAGCCCAGCCAGTTGATGCCCAGCAGGGCCGTGCCGTTGTCGTTGTAGTAGTGGTAGGCGAGGATGTCGTGGTCGGAGTCGGCGAAGACGTCCTGGTGGCCCGGGCCGTGGATGCTGCCGTGGCCGGCCAGGACCTCGGTCCCGCCACCGGAGGTCATGGCCACACCGTTCCGGTCGTAGTAGGGGCCGGTGACGCTGGTGGACCGGCCGACCATGACCCGGTAGGTGCTGTCCGCGCCCCGGCAGCACAGGTCGAACGACACGAAGAGGTAGTAGTACGACCCGTGCTTGAAGATGGTCGGGGCCTCGATGGCGCCGCCGTTGCGGCCAGCGATGGAGCGGATGGTGGTGTCGGCCCGCTTGCCGGTGGACGGGTTGAGCTGCACCATCTTGATGCCCGACCAGAACGAGCCGAACGACATCCACCAGCGGCCCTGGTCGTCCACCACGAGCTGGGGATCGATGGCGTTGAAGTTGTCCGACTGCCGTGACTCGATCACCAGGCCCTGGTTGGTCCACGTGCCCGACGCGCCGGTGGGGCTGGTCGCCAGGAAGATCGCGGACCGGTTGGAGCCGAAGGTGGAGGCCGAGTAGTACATATAGTACTGGCCGTTCTGGTAGGAGATGTCAGGCGCCCACAGGTTGCGGCTGCCGCCGGTGTATGTGGTGGTCCACGGCGCGCCGTTCGGGAAGGCGCTGCCCGCGTTGCGGAACGCGGTGCGGTCGGTGGAGGTCTTCAGGGCGATGTTGTCGCCGGTGTGCGCGACCAGGTAGGTGCCGTCGGGCTTCTTGACGAACGTCGGGTCGTGCACCCCGATGTCGCCGGTGACCAGGCCGGGGTTGGGGTAGGCCGCGGCCTGGACGTCGGCGGCGGCCGGGGGCGCCCCGGCCGTGCCGACGAGCGATGTCACCGCCAGCGCGGTCGCGGTCAGCAGGGCGCCGAGCAGGCGGCGCCGAGTGGGCCGGGCCGGGCGGCGCTCGGGTTGTCCGGTCACTGTGGTCTCTCCTTTGCTGGTGGGGGATTGGGGGTGGGGCGCGGCGGCACCTGGTGACCGACGTGGAAGGTGGCGTCCTGCCGGTCGGTCGCCGGGGAGCCGCTGGAGAGGGGGTCGACGCGGAGCCGGTAGTCGGCGTGCCGGAGGTAGCGGTCGGGGAAGTTGTAGGACTTCAGCCGGTGCCAGGCCGGGGCACCCCAGTGGGACAGGAGTGCCGCGTGCTCGGCGGCTGTGAGGGGCGCGATGGTCGGGTGATTGGCGTTGAGCGGCTGGGTGTACTGCGCCTTGGTCAGCGGGGACCACTGGTCGGCGCCGTTGTCTCCGCTGCGCCAGGCGTGGAGTTCGCCGTTGACCGGGGAGTACGAGTCGCCCCACAGGAACCACTCGTCGCGGTCGTTGGCCTTCACCACGATCGGCGCCTCGATGCCGCCGCTGACGACCCCGGCGGAGTGGATGATGCCGTACTGGCCGCGGGCGGCGTCCCAGAACGCCTCCGGGGCCCAGGTGTGCGTGGGCATCGTGTGCGTCCGCAGCCGCCGGTAGCCGGTGAAGCCGCGGAGGTCGGCGGAGTCCCAGGCGTGGATGTACTGATTCTGCTGGGTGAAGTCGGTGCCGCGCAGGTCGGTGGCGAGGATGGCGAAGGTGCCGTTCTGCTTGCGCAGGATGAACGGGTCCCGCAGGCCGCCGGTCCCGGCGGTCGGGGTGGCGACGGGGTTGTTCCGGTTCAGCGGCGTCCAGTTCGGCCCGTCCGTGCTGACCGCCAGGTGCAGGGCGTAGGTGTCGGCGAGCCGCGCCGGCGACTCGGTGAAGTAGCCCATCACGTAGGCGGCGTACGTCCGCGCCACGGCGGGGGGCCCGGCCGTCGGACCGGCGGTCCGGGTGCCGGCCAGGGCGGGCGCGGTCGGTCCCGCCAGGCCGACGGACAGCGCCGAGGACAGCCCGCTGCGACGGCGAAGCATGGTGGAGTGCCTTTCGGAGAGGGCGGCGGTCACTCGCCGGACGGGGCGGGGAGCTCGACGCCGGTCCGGACCGGGGTGCCGAAGTTCGGGGTGCCGTCGGCGTTCCAGGTGAACCGCTGCGCTCGGGTGGAGCGGTTCATGTCGCAGCCGCCGGAGGCCGAGTCGTTCGCGTGGTACACGATCCAGTCCTCGGTGCCGTCGGGGGATGTGAAGAACCCGTTGTGGCCGGGGGCGTAGACGCCGTTGGCGTCGTTGCGCTGGAAGACCGGGTTCGGCGACTTGGTCCAGTGCGACCGGTTGAGCGGGTCGGTGCCGGTGAACGTGAGCAGGCCGAGCTTGTAGTCCGGTCCCCAGCAGGCACTGGCCGAATAGACGATCATGGTCCTGCCGTTGTGGTAAAGCGGCTCGGCGCCCTCGTTGACTGCCCCGGTCTGCCGCTCCCAGGACAGCGTGGGCGAGCTGATGGTGCGCCGGGCGCCGCTGGGGGTCCACGGGTCGCTCAGCGGGGTGATGGTCAGGCTCTGCGTGCCGTCGATGGCGCTGCCCAGCAGGTACAGCTTGCCGTTCACGCGCAGGATGCTCGGGTCGAGCTCCCAGGTGTTCCCCAGGTCGGCCTTGAAGTGGTACGGGCCCATCGGGTCCGTACCCTCGCTCTCCAGCACGTGCAGGCGCTGGGTGGGGTTGTAGTCCGCGACGTTCTGCCCGGCCACGTAATACAGGTACCAGCGTGGGCCGTTGGGGCCGTCGATGAGGTGGAACTCCGGGGCCCACATGTTGCAGCAGCCGTTCGGCCGGCCGGCCAGGTTGAACACCGTCGTGTCCGGCGCGGTCGCGAGGCCGCCCAGGGTGGTCGAACGGCGCATGGTGATGGTCGAGTTCCACGTGGTCGTGGCCAGGTAGTAGTAACCGTCGTGGTACTGGAGCCAGGGGTCCGGGCCGTTGCGCTTGATGGGGTTGGTGAACGTCCCCGGCGTGCTGGCGCCCAGCTTGACCAACTGCCATTGCTGGTTGGCACCGTTGAGGTCGGGCCACTGGATGACGCGAGCGCCGTCGGCCGTCGAGAAGTTCAGCACGTCCAGGGCCTTGCCGCTGTTGCGGTTGATCAGGCGCACATAGCCGTCCGGCGAGTCGACCAGCCGGAACTGCTGGCTGGCGCGGTTCTGGTCGGTCCACTGCACGATGCCCGCGCCGTCGGCGGTCGAGGAGCCGGCCACGTCCAGCACCTTGCCGCTGTGCCGGGACCGCAGCCGGTAGTAGCCGCCGCCCGCGTCGATGAACTGCCACTGCTGCCAGGCGCCGTCGTTGCGGGCCCACTGCACGATCTCGGCGCCGTCGGCGGTCGCGAGGTTGTACACGTCGAGCGCCTTGCCGCTGTTCCGGTTGACCAGGACGTACGACGCGTTCGTGTCGATGGCCGGCACGGCCGCCGCCTGCTGCGGCGTGATGGTGGTGCCGCCGCCGACGAGCAGGGCGAGCACGGCCAGCAGCAGGCCGAGGCGCTGGCGTCGCAGGCGCGCCGGTGGACGGGCCGTTCTGGCAGGGGAAGTCATAGCGGCTCCTGGTGACGTCTCGGTCGCGGGCGTGGGGGCGACGCGTTTCGGGAGCGCTCCCGACGCTGCCGCCCAGTGGCTCGACACCGTCATGAGAACGGGTGCGCTGTTCGGCATTGTGAACGGCGTTCGGAGTTCTGACCGGAACGTAGAGGGGGCCTCCGTCGCCGTCAACCCCCCGCGCGCCCGGTGGGGCAGGTGGCCGGCCGAAAAAGGGGCGGCCCACCGTCCGCGGTCCAGGGGACCGCGGACGGTGGGCCGCCAGGCGGTGGATCCGGCTACGCGGTGGCCGGCTCGGCCCCTTCGTCGTCCCCCGCCGCGCGGCCGCTGCCGCCGCGCGACTTCAGCTCGCGCCAGACGGCGAACGCGGCCAGCAGCAGCGCGACCACGACCAGGCCCAGCGGAATCACCATGCGCACCAGCCACAGCAGATTGGCCGCCGAGGCGGCGTCGTCGGCGCGCTCGGCGATGCCGTCCTCGGTGCCCTGCACCGACATGCTGCTGACCGGAGCGAGCGTCACGGGGCCGTTCGGGGTCTCGGTCTGCGCCACGATCGTCTGTTCCAGGGCGCCGTCGAGGACGGCACCGGTCTCGGAGTCGATCCACGCGACGCGCGTCACGTCGGCCGTGTAGGTCAGCGGCACCGGGTCGGGCAACTGCCCCAGCAGCGCCAGGTCCGGCCGCTGGTCCTCGGGCAGGGTCTCCGCCGCCGCGGCGAGCACGGACTGCGGCAGTGCCTCGGGCAGGCCGCCAGCGATGGCCGGGTCGCCCACCGGCCCGGCGGCCTCCATCTGGAACACGTACACGTCGCGGCCCTCCAGCTCCTCGGTCCGCTCGTAGACCGCGGGCACCTCGGTGGCCGTCGTCGGGTCCCAGAAGGTGTAGTCGCGCTCCTCGGGCTCCAGCGGCCAGGAGATCACCAGGCCCTGGTGCTCCTCGGCCTCCACGCCGTCGGGCGCGGGACGGTCGTCCAAGTCGACGCGGTCGATCGACCAACGGTGGCTGGTGGCCGACATCTCGGTGTCCTCCGGGCCCGTGACCACGACGTCGTCGCTGACGACCGCGGTGCTGCCGTCGGTCTCGACGACCTGGACCCGGCGCTCCAGGGTGATCGGCACGTCCTGGAGGAAAAGGTTGGCCATGTCGCCGGCGGCCAGCGCCTCGGCGTTCAGCGTGGACATGGTGCCGTCGTAGACAAAGGTCGAGTCCGTGTCGCCCGGCAGTTGGTGGACGGCCGGGTAGACCGCGAACCGGGTCACGGCGGACGCGGCCAGCAGCACGGCAGCCGTGCCCGACAGAATCCAGGTACTTTTTTGCATTGAGGTCTCTCCAGAGAGCGGGCCGGACGGCGCTGTACGACGAGTGACTCAACGTAAGGTCCGCTGATCGGCCCGTCAATAACTCCCTGGTAACGAAGCGGTGTTGGCCGCTCGCGGGACCTTTTTCAGCCGTTGTACGACTGGTTGTCCCGCGGCCTCGACCGGATCGGACGAGTACTGACCGGCCCCGGGCAGGAGACGGCACCCGGGGCCGGCCGCTTGTCGCCCGCGCCTCAGGGGGCTTCCTCGGGCGGCCTTGCGGGTCGTCGAGGTAGTGGGCCCAGGCGGTGACCTTGGCGTAGATGGTGGGGAAGAGCAGGGGATCGAAGTCGCGGCCGTAGCGTTCGATCTTCTCGGCTGCGGGGCCGAGGCGTGGCGCGCGAAGTCGAGCAGGGTCCGGCGGAACTCGGGCTCGCCGACGAGTTCGATGGCGACGGGGTCTGGCCGATCGTCCGCGTGTTCCGGGTGCTCCGCAGGGGACACACCGCCTTCTGTGTAAACGATTCATTCACGGCGCCGGAGGGTGGCTGGAGGCCCGTGCCACCAGGTGGGGCCGGAAGGAGTGCCGCCGGTGGCGGTGCCCGGCACCGGCGGGGCCGGGCCACGATCACCTCGCCCAGGGCGCGCCCGGCGTGGGCGTGCGACCCGGCCGACTCCAGGGTCTCCAGAGTGACGCCCGTGGTCTCCGCGACGGCGGCCGCGATGCCCGCGTGCCGGTCGCCGAGCTGCGGGGTCGTCAGGGGACCGCCCAGGAACGCGATCCGGCGGTGGCCGCGCCCGATGAGGTGCTGTCCGGCGAGCCACCCGCCCAGCCGGTCGTCCACCGTGACCGAGCAGTGGCCCTCCCTCGACGCGCGATCCACCAGCGCGACGGGCGTGCCGCGGGCCGGGAGCTCACGGAGCCGGGGGTTGTCGCCGTTCACCGGGGTGATGAGGATGCCCATGACGCGCTGCTGTTCGAGCTGAACGAGGTGGCGCTCCTCGCGGACCGGGTCGCTCCGGCTGTTGCACAGCATCACCATGGTGGTGCTCCCAGGCCACGTTCTCGGCGCCGTGCGCGACATCGATGAAGAACGGGCTCGCCACGTCGAGCACGACGAGGCCGACGGTCCGGCTCTGCCCGGCGCGCGATTGGCGGGCCACCTCGTGCCGGACGAAGCCCAGCTCGTCGATGCTCTCCCGGACCCGGTCCCGGGTGGCCGGGGACACCAGCCACGGGCGGTTCAGCACATTGCTGACCGTGCCCTGGGAGACACCCGCGTGCCGGGCGACGTCCTTGACGCGGGGCGCGGAACGGGAGGTGGTGGAAACGGTCATGGCATCCCGCCGGTCCTCGTTCTCGTCGGCATCCGCGACGGCGGCAGGGCGTTGGTCACTCCGCGTCACCCCCCGCCCGGCCCCCGCACGTTCGCTCGCTCAGCGCGTGCCGCCGGTCTGTTGCAACTGCTCCTCGTAGTCGGTGAGCGACGCGTAGCTGTCCAGCAGCCCGAATTCCTCGACCACCAGATAGGTGGGGATGATGCCGGGCGAGAACAGGACCGCGCCGAGCAGCAGCATCAGCACGGGCCGGCTGCCGGTGGCGCCGGGGCGGGCGAGCCAGTGGGCCAGGCCGGCGGTGGCGGCCAGCGAGACCAGTGTGCCGACCACGGTGACGCCGATGGAGATCAGCAGGGCGCGGGTGACGACGCCGCCGGACAGGAGGGCTTCGTACGCGTTCAGCGTGATGCCGTCGGGCCACCTCAGCATGCCGCCGCCGGCGTCGTTGATCGCCTCCTGGTCGGCCAGGAAGGTGACGATGATCGACCAGAACGGGATGACGACCAGGGCCGCCGCGATGAACAGGGTGAGGGACTTCAGGACTTGACGACTTGGGCGACGGGGCTGGGCTTTCCATCCACACCGGACGCTTGCGGTCGCGGCGGCTTCGGCGGATGGTGACCTGCTCCAATGTGGTCATTTCTGGTACACTCCGCCGCTCGCCGAAGGCGTGGGCCAGCTTGTTGGCGCCGATCACCAGCGCCACCCCGACCAGGCCCTTGACCAGGCCCGCCGCCGCGGAGACACCCCAGCCGCCGCCGATGATCCCTTAGGGCCTGTATCGAGTTCCCGCCCGGGCCCGCGACGCCAGTCACGGCACCTCGCCGCTCCCCCAGACTCCGTCTGGGAGGTGCCCCCAGCCGAATCGCGCGAATACGGCCGGGTATGAGCTGCGATCCGGTGCCTTGCTGGGGGTACCTCCCAGGCCCCCAAGGGCCTGGGGGAGCACCGCGTCTGACGCCGCGGGCTGATCCGACCGCGAACTCGATACAGGCCCTAGTTGTAGAGCCAGGTATCCAGCACTTCGCTGGCCTCCAGGCCGACCGGCCCCTGCTGGAGGATGATCTGCTCGAACCCGACCGAGAGGCTGTGTCCCCGGCGCAGGATGAGCAGCAGGATGAACAGGCCGCGCAGCGCGGGCAGCGTGACGTGGATGAGCCGCTGCCGGGCGTTGGCCCCGTCGATCGCGGCCGCCTCGTACTGTTCCTCGTCGACCCGGGCCAGGGCGGCGAGGAAGATGATGGTTCCCCAGCCGGCGTCCTTCCAGATCGACTGCGCGGTGATCAGCGACATGAACAGCTCGGGGGTGCCGATGATCTCGACCGTCGGCAGGTCGTTCCGGGCGAGGAAGGTGTTGAGCATGCCGGCATTGCCCAGCATCTGCTGGAAGATCGCGACGGCGATCACCAGGAGAGGAAGTGCGGCAGATACAGGAGTGACTGGAGCAGGCGCTTGAGCCGCTCGCCGGCCAGGCTGTTGAGGAACAGCGGCAGCAGCAGCGGGACAGGGAAGACGAGCACCGTCTGGATGACGGTGAGCTGGAGGGCGTTGATCAGGACGTTGCGGAACTCGGGGTTGCCGTCGGTGAGGAAGGAGAAGTTGCTCAGGCCCACCCGCTCCGAGTCGCCGATCCCCAGGTGGGGCTGGCAGTCCTGAAAGGCGATCACGCTGCTGAGCAGGGGCAGGTAGTGGCAGCCGAGCAGGGCCAGGGCGCCGGGCAGGCCGAGCAGTATCAGGAGCCTGTCACGCGCCAACCGCCGCAGGAGCCCCGGAGCGCCGCCCGGACGCGGCACCGGCCGTTTCTCACGCCTGGCGCCACCCCTGCCCGGGGACGCGCCTTCCACGCGACGATGGATGAATCGCTTCAAGAGAGCTCATGGAGATACGACTCCCTGCGGGGATGGAGGTGGGAACCGCGGCGGCGGGCGGTTCGACTGCGCCGCCGGCCGCCGCGGCATCGGGAGATGAGGGTGAGGGGCGGGTCAGATGTGATCGCCGACGAGCGCGAGGCACTGGATGACGGCCAGGCCGTACTGCGCGCTCGCGTTGGTGGACAGGGCGGCCTCGTTGACTGGGTTGAGAACGGCCGGGCCCTCGATGCGCTCGGAGGTGAACGGGTGGTCCTCCGGGTAGCCGGCATGGCCGGTGCGTAGCTCCCGCCAGGCGCGTGCGGCGAGGGCGTCGTCCTCCAGCCGCACGGCCGCGTAGGCGGTGGCCCGGGAGTAGGCCTGGCGGAGGTTGAGGTTGCCCCAGTCCGAGCCGGTGGCCTCGCGCTGTTCCTCCTTGGAGGCGTTGTACAGGCGGCAGAAGTTCACCCACTGGTCGGTGACCTGCTCGTCGTCGATCAACTGGAGGAGTTCCGTCATCAGCTCGATGAGTCCGAAGACGGAGCTGAGGCTGCCGATGCTGATGCTGGGCTCGCTGGGGCCGGTGAACCGGCCGGTGTTGAGGTTGTAGGTGACGTTCCCGCCCTGCGCCCAGGAGTTGGGCAGGGCGGCGATGGTGGTGACGCCGTTGATCAGCTTGGTGTGGGCGATCTCGTCGCCGCCCCGCTCCCACTCCGTCAGCCAGGCCAGCGCCAGCGCGCCCCAGTCGGTGGACTTGCCGAGGGGAAGCGCCTCGGGGTCGGGCTCGAACGGCTCCTCGGCCAGCTTGCGCCCGGGATCGAGGACGAGGAACGCCCGGTCGGCGTCGATCAGTTCGTGCAGCACGTCGCCGACCCGTTCGTCGGCGGTGAGGAAGTAGAGGAACCGTTTGTAGCCGGCGTTGCTGATGCGCACCTGCTTGGCGCTGTCGCCCCAGTGCTGCACGCCGTGCCGGGTGCCCAGGCCCTTCCACTCGCCGATGTGGTACATGTCCACCTCGCCGGTGTGGCGGGTCATCGCCTCGGCGAAGCGGAAGGCCGTGGCGTCGCCGGTGCGCAGGTAGTGGTACCACAGCCACAGGTCGGTCGACAGCTCGGAGTTGTCCCAGGCGTAGCCGCCGATGTCGTAGCGCCAGGTGTGCCGGTCGCCGTCGTAAGCGTGCATGACGTCGCCGTAGTCCCAGAAGCCGTACCAGGAGCGCTGGTCGACCTCCTCGACGTAGAAGCGGTGCATGAAGGCGAGGTTGTCCTCCAGCTCCTCCTTCTCGGCATTCGAGCGGTCCACCGGGGCCCATGAGCCGAACACCCCTGCCGCGTGGTTGTGTTCGGGGCCGCTGGCCAGCAGCGGCGGGGTGGCGTTGGCGTCGGCGAGGGCAGTGAAGCGCTCGGCGGTCGGGGTCGCCTCCAGCGCCCAGAACGTCAGCTCGGTGGTGCGGGCGACGCCGTAGGGGGTGCCGAAGCCGGGCTCGTAGTCCTCATAGGTGATCTCCAGGCCCTCCAACTGCTCGGGGTAGGTGTCCTGGCCCATGCCGTCGTGGTAGAAGCGCAGGTCCATCGCGCCCGCGCGCGGGGACCACATCCACACCGTCGCCTGCGCGGTGTCCGTGGCGGCGCCCGTGATCTCCAGCTCCGTGGGGTGCAACTGCCAGAAGTTCCGCATGCCGAAGGCCAGTCCGCCACTGGGCGAGCCGACATACCCGAGTCCGCGGGCGCGCCGTCCGCCGTCCACCCGGACCCATGAATGGCCCCGCTCGGTCCGCTTGTGGATCTCGAAGCCGTGCGCGTTGAGCTGGTGCAGGCTGTAGTCGCCGAACGTCGGGATGTACTGCAGGCGGGTGGTGACGCGCTGGTCCCAGGTGGCCGGGTCCGGCGTGGCCTGGCCGGCGACCTGGGCCTGCCGGACCGCCGCGCCGGGGTCGCGGCGCAGGCCGGTGATGCCGCGCACCGCCTCGGAGAGCACGCCGTCGCCCGGGCCGGCGAACCGGACGTGGCGGTCGTGCGGCTCGCCGCGCATCGGCACGTCGAAGCGGACGCCGAGGCCGTTGACGAAGTCCCGTTCCGCGTCCCCGTCGTAGATGAAGGTGTGCACCATGCGGATCGCGTCGGAGCCGGCGTACAGGTAGAACCGCACGATGAACGGCAGCCAGGCGCGCCGGTCGTTCTTGTGCTTGCCCTTGACCTTGACGACGGCGCGGACGGGACCGTCCTGCTCGACGGTCACCTCGTCGATGGAACTGACGAAGGACTGGTTCCTGATCACCTCGGCGTGCTCGGTGCTCGGCTTGTCCTGCCGGGAGGCGATCAGACGGCCGCCCTCGGCGATGACCGTGTCGCCGCGCCGGATCGACTCCACCAGTTGCTCGCCGCCGCGCCGGAAGGACACGGTCATCACGCCGGTGTCCACGGTGATCCGCCGTCCGCTGGTGCTCACGGTCACGGGCGAGTCGGGCCGGGCGGCCCCGCCGGGGGCGAGCTGGTAGGTCTCGGCGCGCGGGTCGGCGCCGCTGACGGCGTGGGCGGTCCACTTGACGGAGCCGTCCGGCCACCAGCCGGTGGGCCAGGACTGGACGGGTATGGCCTCGCCCGCGTCCGACACGAGGGAGAACTCCTGCTCGGGGGCGAGGGCGCCGCGGGGCCAGGGAACGCCCCAGGTCGTCCCGGCGGCCAGCTCGGCCGGCGTGCCGCCCTCCAACCACCGCACGGTGACGGGGTCATGGCCGCCGAGCTCGGCGGGGCCCGACGCCTGGCGCGCCCCCGGCTCGGCCGCCGCCGCGCCGCGCGAGGTCAGCAGGGCGGTGGCCCCGGCGGCGGCCGCCGAGGCAAGCACTCTTCGTCGACTGATGTGAACCACGGTGTTCAACTCCTTGCGTGCCGAGCTGGGAAACGCGATTGCCGGAGGGCGGCGGGAAGGTGACGGCTCCTTCCGGAAGCCGATGCGCCTGCACTTTGGCGCAACTATGCGCACCAGTCAATACAAATGGACGGAACTCTTCATAAGTGCTCAGAAGCGCTGAAGCATCGTCGCCCCGGACGGAGCGGGCGTCGCAGACGCCGGAGAAGGACCGGACCTTCGCGCCATAGCCGTCGAGGTGGCCCACTCATACAGGGCACTTCGCCGGTCCGCCGTCGCGGATCGCAGTGCGGACGCCGGGGGCATCGGGTCACCGTTTCCGGCAGTCACATTCCGCTACGTTTCAATTAGCGCCAAGCTATTACATATTCAATCACAATTGTGCACACTGAGCGCGCCGAAGGCTCACCCAAGCGTCCCTCCGAGGGACCCAGAAGCCCGGAGGAGCCTGCCCCGATGCCGACGAGATCCCGCTCCGCTCTTCGCGGAACCGCCGGCGGCGTTGTTCTGCTGACCGCCCTGACCACCCTCACCGGCCTGCTGACCGCTCTGGCGCAGGCGCACTCCCCCGCCGACCAGGGGCTGCCAGCCGACTGCACCGGCACCGCCCCGCTCGCCATCTCGATGTCGCGGCGGGTACCTATGACGTGACGGTGTGGCTCGGCGGGGAGACCCGCTGGGGGCAGGAGTTGCCCCAGTTCTTCCGCGGCGGGCTCGGTGTCCGACTACGCAGACGGCGGCGAGAGCACGCAGACCTTCCTGGACCGGCCGGAGCTCTTCGACACCCTGGAGACGCACATCCACCGCGGCGACCTGGCCCTCATCCAGCTCGCCCACAACGACAAGACGACGACGTTGACCGCGCTGACCGGGGAACTCGTCGAAGGACTGGGGGTCACCGCGTCCCGGGACCTCTCCCTCACCAACGTCAACGGCGACAATGCCCATACCTCCGTCCACGGTGCCCGCACGTTCGCCGGCCCGGTCGTCGCCGACCTGGAATCCCAGGACCTGGTCCACGCCCGCGTCGCCCGCTGACCTCTCCCCGCCGCGGACGACGGACTGATCCGTCGCCGTTCGGTCCGAGGGTCACTTCTCTTCCCTGAGGGCGCGAGTGGCCTCCCGCTGTATGACCGCGGAGCGACGCAGGAAGCCGAGGATCACGGCCAGCTCCGCGTCGGTGTACTCCTCGTACAACTCGGCCAGTTGAGCCGCGAACGGCTCGAAGAGCGGCGCGAACCGCGCGTGGGTGCCCGGGTCGATCTCCACGTTGACCCGCCTGCGGTCCTGCGGATCCTTCCCTCTGCGGGCGAACCCCTTGCGCTCGAGCCGGTCGATCAGTCCGGACACGGAGGCCGGTGCCAGCCCGGTGAGCTCCGCCAGCTCGCCCGCGCTGAGCGCGCCCGACCGCTGGAGCAGGTCGAGTGTCTTCTCCTCCACCGCGCTGAGGTCCATCCGGGCGCTGATCGCCGCGTGATACATGACGGCCGCGTTGCTGTGCACCCGTCCCGCGTCCCGGAGTTCGGCGAGAAGTTCTTCCCTTGACAGTCCCATGTTGGCTCCATATATTTAGTTCGGCCGAACGAAATATACCAGAGACCGAAGGGGCGAGGGAAGGCATGGACAACACCCAGGAGGACCAGATCCGCGAGCTGTTCGCGGAGTACTGCCGGACGTGGACGGAGGGGGACTCCGCCGGCTTCGGGCGGCTGTTCACCGAGGACGCCGACTATGTGTCCTACGACGGCAGTTGGGCGGCAGGCGTCGCCCGGTTGCGGGAGAACCACGACAAGCTGTTCCGCGGCGTGATCGCCGGATCCGCGATGGTGGGCGAGATCGAGTCGCTGCGCTTCGTCACCGATTCCGTGGCCGTGCTGGTGGGGAACGGATCGGTTCTCATGCCCTGGCGCAGCGAGTTGCCGAAGCGACGGCTGTCGCGGCAGATCATCGTCTGCGTCCGCACACCGGAGGGCTGGCGGATAGCGGCGATACAGAACGGCCGGCAGCGACCGGTGACCATCCCGGAACCGGACTCGATGCCGTCGAAGATGTCGCAGACCATGACTCGGCTGGCACAGCGTTTCGGCGTCGGCCGGGCGCGCGAGGTCACACTGTCCTGACGGCGTGGACCGGGGTCCGCCGCCCCGGTCAACGATCGCCTCCGGTGGGAAGTGGCCGCGCCGACCCGGTTTCAGCGGTCGCCGGGGCCCGAACGGCGCCGTCGGGCTGGGCCGTTCGCGGCGCCGGGCACGCATGCGATGCTGGTTGGTGTGGTGAGTGATCCCATGGCTGCCGAAGGCGCGCGGCGCAACCCGGAGTTGCGCCGGGTGGCGATGCGCCGGCAGGTGGCGGAGGCGGGCTTCGTCCGCGTGGACGCGCTGGCCGAGCACTACGGCGTGAGCATCATGACCGTGCACCGCGACCTCGACGAGCTGGAGAGGCGTGGGTTCCTGCACAAGGTGCGGGGCGGCGCCACCAGTGCGCCGACCACCACCTTCCACGGTGACCTCGAGCACCGGATGCAGGCGCAGGTCGAGGCGAAGCTGGCCATCGCGCGCGAGGTGCTGGCCAGCGAGGTGGAGCCCGGTCAGGTCATCGCGCTGGACGACAGCACGACCTCGCTGATGCTCGCCCGGCTGCTGCCCAAGCGCGCTCCCCTGACGGTCGTCACCCATTTCCTGCCCATCATCCGGGCGTTGGCCGCTCAGCCCGGCATCGAGCTGGTGGGTCTCGGCGGCACCTACGACGCGGCCTACGATTCCTTCCTCGGCCAGGCGACCGCCGACGCCGCCGCGGATCTGTTCCCCGACGTGCTGTTCCTGTCGACGACGGCGGTCGCGGCGGGGGTCTGCTACCTCCAGTCGCTGAGCACGGCGATCACCCGCCGGGCGCTGATCGCGTCGGCCGCCCGCAGGGTGGCGTTGATCGACCACACCAAGTTCGACCGCCGGGCGCCGCACCGGCTGGTCGCCATCGCCGACCTCGACCGAGTGGTCGTCGACGGCGGCACGGCGCCCCAGACGGTCCGCGACCTGCGGGCGCGGGGCGTCCATGTCGACGTGGTGGACGACGCGTAATCCCAGCCTTGTCATGTGAAATTCACATACCCGGCCACCGGCGATGACGGGGACTCGGCGCCACTGAGCTGCTGTTTCGCCGTCACCGCGGGTCGGTACGTTCAAGATCAATGTTAAAAGTTGCGAAATCCTGGCGGCCTGCCTGTAATACGCCTCACATCGGAGCTCCTCAAGGAAGAGGTGCGAGACGTGGCGCTGAACGAACCGGTCGCGATATGCGTGGACGCAGGCACCACGATGATCAAGGCGGTGGTGTTCGACTCCGCCGGGCGGGAGCTGGTGGTCTCGCACCGCGCCACCAAGGTCCGTCACCCGCGGCCGCGTTGGGCCGAGCAGGACATGGACGAGGTGTGGAACGCGGTCGTCGCCGCGGTCACCGAGGCCGTGTCCCGGGTCTCCCGCCCGGTGCGGCTCCTGGCGCTGACCGCGCAGGGCGACGGTGCCTGGCTCGTCGACGGCGCGCACCGCCCGGTGCGGCCCGCGGTGCTGTGGAACGACGGCCGCGCGGCCGACGTCGTGCGGCGGTGGCGCGGCGACGGCGTGCTCGAGCGCGCCTTCCACGACAACGGATCCCTCACCAACGCCGGGCTGCCCAACGCGATTCTGCGGGCGCTCGCGGCCGGGGAGCCGGACGCGATCGACGCCGCGCACGCCGTGCTGACCTGCGGCGGCTGGCTGTTCCTGCGGCTGACGGGCGTGCTCGGCATCGAGGTCTCCGACGCGTCCGCCCCATGGCTGGACATCCGCACCCGCGCCTACTCCGAGAACCTGATCGAGCAGTACGAACTGGCCGAGCACCGCCGGCTGCTGCCACCGCTGCTGACGCGGGAGCAGCAGACCGGGGAGCTGGCCGAGGAGGCCGCCGGGGAACTCGGCGTTCCCTCCGGCACGCCCGTGGTGCTCGCGCCGTACGACATCGTCTCCACCGCGCTGGGCAACGGCACCGCCGCGGCGGGCCGGGCAACCTGCGTGCTGGGCACCACTTTGTGCACCGAGGTCCTGATCGACGGGCCGGACACCACCGGGCAACCGTCCGGGCTGACACTCGACTTCGGCGAGCCGCGTCTGCTGATGCGCTCCTTCCCCACCCTCGCGGGCACCGGCGTGCTGGACTGGGTCGTCGAGCTGCTCGGCCTGCGCGACCACGACGAACTCTCCGAGTTGGCCGCGCGGGTGCCGCCCGGTGCCCAGGGGCTGCGGGTGCTGCCGTACCTGTCGCCCGCCGGGGAGCGGGCGCCGTTCCTCGACCCGGCGGCCAGCGGGCTGATCACCGGCATGGTCTTCACCCACGGGCGCGAGCACCTCGCCCGCGCGGTGCTCGAAGGGCTGGCGCACGTCATCCGGGACTGTCTCGACGCCGCGCCGCACCGGCCGGTCGAGCTGGGCCTGTGCGGCGGCGGCGCGGCAAGTGACCTGTGGTGCCAGCTCATCGCGGACGTCACCGGCGTGCCCGCGGTGTGCACCGAGGACACCCAGGTCGGGGCGAAGGGCGCGCTGCTGTTCGCGCTGACCGCGCTGGGCGAGTACGCCGACCTGACCGCGGCAGCCTCCGCGCTGGTCCGGCCGCGGCGGCGGTTCGCGCCTGCCGCCGGAGCGCGCGCGTTCCACGAGAGCGAGCACGCGGAGTTCCTGGCCACCAGGGAACTGGCCGCCACGCGCTGGGCGGGGTGGCGTGCCCATGTCTGAGCCGGTGTGGATCGGGGTCGACCTGGGGACGCAGAGCGTTCGCGCGCTCGTCGTCGACGGTGCGGGCCGCACGGTGGCCGCGGCGTCCCGTCCGCTGCGCGGCCGGCGGGAGGGGGCGCGGCACGAGCAGGATCCCGCCTCGTGGTGGGAGTTGACCGCCGACGCGCTCGCCGAACTCGCCTCCGCTCTCGCGGGCCGCGCGGTCGGCGCGCTCGCGGTGTGCGCGACCTCGGGCACCGTGCTGCTGACCGGCCCCGACGGCCGCCCGACGACCCCCGGCGTGATGTACGACGACGCCCGCGCCGGCACGCTCGCCGCGGTGGCGCAGGAGGCCGGCGCCGCGCTGTGGGGGCGGCTCGGCTACCGGATGCAGCCGACGTGGGCGCTGCCGAAGGTGCTGTGGTGGCGTGACGAGGGCCTGCTCGGCGGCGGCGCGCGGCTCGCGCACCAGCCGGACGTGGTGGCCGCCGCGCTGGTGGGACACCCCGTGGCCAGCGACTCCAGCCATGCGCTCAAGACCGGCTACGACCTGATCGAGGAGCGCTGGCCGACGGAGATCCTCGCGCGGCTGCGCGTCGATCCCGCGGTCCTGCCCGAGGTGGTGCGGCCGGGCACCGTGCTCGGCGAGGTGTGTCCGGCCGCCGCCGCGCGCACCGGGCTGCCGCCGGGCACGCCGGTGGTCGCCGGCATGACCGACGGCTGCGCGGGACAGCTCGCCGCGGGCGCGCTGGGGGTCGGCGAGTGGAACTCGGTACTGGGAACGACCTTGACGCTCAAGGGAGTCAGCGCGGCGCTGCCGCACGATCCGACCGGCGCGGTGTACTCGCACCGGGCCCCGCACGGCGACCTGTGGCTGCCCGGCGGCGCGTCGAACACCGGGGCCGGCGCGGTGCGCGCGCTGTTCCCCGACGCCGATCTCGACGCGCTGACCGCGGCGGCCGCCCGGGTCCGCGACGTGCCGGCGTGCTACCCGCTGGTGGGCCGCGGTGAGCGTTTCCCGTTCGTCGCCCCGCGGGTGCGCGGGTTCCTCGGCGACGGTCCACTGGCCGTCCACGAGGACCGGCCGAGGGCGTTCGCCGCGGTGTGCACCGGGGTGGCGCACATCGAGCGGCTGTCCTTCGATGTGCTCGCGCGGGCGGGCGCCGACGTGGGCGGGCCGGTCACGTTCACCGGCGGCGCGGCCCGCAATCCGTGGTGGAACCAACTGCGCTGCGACATGCTCGGCGTGCCGGTGCGGGTGCCGGAGAACCCGGAGTCGGCGCTGGGCATGGCCGTGCTCGCCGCCGGCGCGCTGTCGGGCGACATCCCGGCCGCCGCCCGGCGCCTGGTGCGGTTGCGCCGCACGCTTCAGCCGGACCTCACACGAACCGCGGCGCTCACGCCCGCGTACCACTCCTTCGTCGACGGACTGGTCGAACGAGGCTGGCTCGACCCCCGGTTCGCGGAACGTCGTGCCGGGTGACTCAAGGCGACTCAGGGAGGGAACGACCGTGGCCGAACCGATCCCGGTGCTGGTGGCCGGTGACCATTTCGTGCGCAACCGGCTCCTGATCGACGCGCTGCACGCCGAAGGCGGCCCGGCGGCATGGCAGGTGCGCGAACTGGAACTGCCGTGGCCCCGCGTGCCGTTCGGCCGCGTGGCCGAGGTCGACGAGGCGTCCGGCTCGGAGGAGCGGATGATCGAGGCACTGGGCCCGGCGCGGGTGTGCCTGACCCAGATGGCTCCCCTGACCCGCCGAGTCCTGGCCGCCTGCCCGGAGTTGGAACTCTTCGCGGTCTCCCGCGGCGGCCCGGTGAACGCCAACCTGGCGGCGGCCGCCGAGCGCGGCGTCGCGGTCACGTTCGCGCCCGGACGCAACGCCGAGTCCACCGCGGAGCACACGCTCGGCCTGATGCTCGCGGCGATGCGCCGGATCCCCCGGGCGCACGCCGGCATGCTGGCGGGCCGCTGGGACAGCGAACTGTTCGCGTACGACGCCACCGGGCTGGAAATCGCGGGCAGCACCGTCGGCCTGGTCGGCGCGGGCGCGGTCGGCCGCCGGGTGGCGGCGGCGCTCGTCGCGCTCGGCGCCGACGTCCTCGTCAGCGACCCCTACGCCGACCCGGCCGCGATGCCGGCCGGGGCGCGGCTGGTGCCGCTGGAGGAGTTGCTCGAACGCTCCACGGTGGTCTCGCTGCACGCCAGGCTCACCGACGAGACCGCGGAACTCATCGGCGCCGCCGAACTGGCCGCCATGCCGCGCGGATCGGTGCTGGTCAACTGCGCCCGCGGCGGTCTGCTCGACTACGCCGCGCTGGCCGCCGCGCTGCGGAACGGGCACCTGTTCGCCGCGGGCCTCGATGTCTACGACGTGGAGCCGCTGCCCGCCGACCACCCGCTGCGGACCGCGCCGAACGTGGTGCTCACCCCGCACCTGGCGGGGGCGAGCCGGGCGGTCGCCGAGCGCGCGGCCCGCATGGTCGCGGCCGAGGCGGGCCGCTGGCTGCGCGGCGAGCCGCCGCTGCACCACGCCAACCCGGCGGGGGTGGCCCGTTGACCGGCCGCGTCCTGCTCGTCCGGCACGCGGAGACCGTCTGGCACGCGGACAACCGCTACGCCGGCGCGCGCAGCGATCCCGATCTCACCGAAAACGGCCTGCGCCAAGTGGCGGCACTGGCCCAGGGCGCGCTCGCCGAGGGCGTCCAGGTGGTGGTCAGCTCACCGCTGCGCCGCGCGGTGCGGACCGCCACACCGGCGGCCGAGGCGGTCGGGGTGCCCCTGCGGGTGGTGCCCGACCTCCGCGAGGTGGACTTCGGCATCCTGGAGGGTCACACGCTGGCGGAGGCGGATCCGGAACGCGCGCGCCGGTTCGTCGCCGACCCGGCCGCGCACCCCTTTCCCGGCGCCGAGCCGCCCCGGAACGCCGCCGCGCGGGCCGCGGCGGCACTGCGCGACGTCGGCGCCCGGTACCCGGAGAGCACCGTCCTCGTGGTCGGGCACAGCACCGTGCTCCGCCTGGCCCTGTGCGAACTCCTCGGCCTGCCGGTCGCCGCCTACCGACAGCTCATCCCCCGGCTGGACAACGTCGCGGTCACAGAGATCAGGCTGCCCGCCGACGCGTCCCGGAGCGTCTCCCTCCTCTCGCTCAACCGCACCTTCCCGCCGCCCTGAAAGGAAAGCACCGTGCGCCGACCGCTCACCGTGGCCGCTTCCGCCCTGCTCGCCCTGTCCGCCGCGACCGCCTGCTCCTCGGAGGGCGAGGGCGGCGGGGGCGGTGGCAACGCCGAGAACGCCAAGATCGCCTTCCTGATGCCGGACATCGCCTCCACCCGCTACGAGCTCTACGACAGCCCGCTGTTCGAGGCACGGATCAACGAGCTGTGCGCCGACTGCGAGGTCATCTACAACAACGCCCAGGCCGACGCCTCCCGCCAGCAGCAGCAGGCGAACTCCGCGCTGGCGCAGGGCGTCAGCGCCATCGTCCTCGACCCCGTCGACTCCAACGCCGCGGCCAGCATCGTCAACTCCGCGCGGTCACAGGGCGTTCCGGTGATCGCCTATGACCGGCCGGTCGTGGGCACCCCGGCCGACTACTACATCTCCTTCGACAACGAGAAGATCGGCGAGAGCATCGGGCAGTCGCTCGTGGACCACCTGGAGGAGACCGGCGCGGAGGGCGGGCTGCTCCAGGTCAACGGCTCGCCGACGGACGCGGCCGCCGGCCTGATCAAGGACGGCATCCACAATGCGATCGACGACAGCGGCTACGAACTGCTCGCCGAGTACGACACCCCGGACTGGCAGCCCTCCGACGCGCAGGAGTGGGTGGGCGGCCAGATCACCAGGTTCGGCGACGACATCGCCGGCGTGGTAGCCGCCAACGACGGCACCGGCGGCGGCGCGATCGCCGCGTTCAAGGCGGCCGGCGTGCCGGTGCCCCCGGTGACCGGCAACGACTTCGAGGTGGCGGCGGCGCAGCGGATCGTGGCCGGCGACCAGTACAACACCATCTCCAAACCGATCCAGATCGTCGCCGAGGCGGCGGCCGAGGTGGCCTACCAGTTCGTCACGGGCGAGGAACCGGAGGGCGAGACAACGTTGTTCGACACGCCCGCGCGGCTCTTCGAACCCACCGTGGTGACACGCGAGAACCTGGCCGATGTGCTGGCCGACTCCGACCAGATCTCGGTCTCGGACATCTGCACCGCCGAGTACGCCGAGGCGTGCGCCGAGATGGGCCTGGGCTGAGAGGAGTTGGCATGTCAGCTCTGTCAACGGCGACCGAGCCGATCCTGTCGCTGCGCGGGATCAGCAAGCGCTTCGGCGCGGTCGCGGCGCTCACCGACGTCGACCTGGACGTGCTGCCCGGGCAGGTGGTCGCCGTCGTCGGCGACAACGGCGCCGGCAAGTCCACGCTGGTCAAGGTACTGGCGGGCGCGCATCGCGCGGACACCGGCTCGATCACCTTCGCCAACCGCGAGGTGACGATCACCAGCCCGGCCGACGCGCACGCGCTCGGCATCGCCACCGTCTTCCAGGACCTCGCGCTGTGCGAGAACCTGAACGTGGTCGAGAACCTGTTCCTCGGCCGGGAGCTGCGCCGCGGCCGGCTGGACGAGGTCGCGATGGAGATCAGGTCCTGGGAGCTGGTGCGCCAACTGTCCGCGAAGATCCCCTCGGTTCGCGTCCCGGTGGCGTCGCTGTCCGGCGGGCAGCGGCAGACCGTGGCGATCGCGCGCTCGCTGCTCGGCGACCCCAGGATCATCGTCCTGGACGAGCCGACCGCGGCGCTCGGCGTCGCGCAGACCGCCGAGGTGCTCAATCTGATCGAACGGCTGCGCGACCGCGGCCTCGGCGTGATCATGATCAGCCACAACATGGAGGACGTACGCGCGGTCGCCGACCGGGTGGCCGTGCTGCGGCTCGGCCGCAACAACGGAGTCTTCGACGCCGCCGGCGTCTCCTCCGAAGAACTTATCGCGGCGATCATCGGCGCGGCCGACAACGTGGTGTCCCGCCGCACGAACCGAAGGGAGGACCCCGGCGATGAGTGACGTCAAAGCCGCCGAAGCGGCCGCCCCGCTCGACCTGCTCGACGAACGGCTGAGCAGCGGCGCGGGCCTGCGGGCCGCGCTGAAGGACATCCTGGACCGCATCCGGGCCGGTGACCTCGGCGCGCTGCCGATCTCCCTGGGCCTGGTGGTCATCTGGCTGGTGTTCCAGGCGCTGAACCCCCTGTTCCTCTCCAGCGCGAACCTGGTGAACCTGCTGATGGACAGCGTCTCGGTCGGCGTCATCGCGCTGGGCGTGGTGTGCGTCCTGCTGGTGGGGCAGATCGACCTGTCCGTGGGGTCGGTCAGCGGCCTGTCCGCGGCGCTCACGGCGGTCACGTTCGTCGACGCGGGCTGGCCGATGCCGCTGGCCATGGCGACCGCGATCGGAACCGGTGCCGCCATCGGCTGGGTGTACGCGCAGATGGTCACCCGCCTGGGCGTGCCGAGCTTCGTGGCGACGCTGGCCGGGCTGCTCAGCTTCCTCGGGGTGCAGCTCTATCTGCTCGGCGACACGGGCGCGATCAACCTGCCCTATGACTCCGGACTGGTTCACTTCGCCCAACTGGCCTTCGTGCCCGCGTGGTTGTCCTATGTGCTGGTGGTGGTCGCCGCCGGGTGGCTGTTCGCCACCGGTTACGCGCTGGCCAGGACGCGCCGCGCGGCCGGGCTCTCCGCGCGGTCCACCACGCTGCTCGTGGCGCGCAGCGCGGCCGTGCTGGCCGGACTCGGGTTCGCGGCCTGGTACCTCAACCAGGGGCGGGGCATCGGCTGGATGTTCGTCGGCTTCACCGTCCTGGTGCTGGTGATGAACTACGCACTGACCCGCACCGGTTGGGGCCGCTCACTGTTCGCGGTCGGCGGTAACGCGGAGGCGGCGCGCCGGGCGGGGATCAACGTCCGGCGGATCTACACCACCGCGTTCGTCCTGTGCTCGTCGCTGGCCGCGCTCGGCGGGCTGCTGGCCGCCTCCCGGCTGGCCGCGGCGAACCAGGCCAGCGGCGCGGGCGACGTCAACCTCAACGCGATCGCCGCGGCGGTGATCGGCGGCACCAGCCTCTTCGGCGGCCGGGGCAGCGCGTTCTCCGCGTTGCTCGGCATCCTGGTGATCCAGTCCATCTCCAACGGCCTGACGCTGCTCGACCTGGACTCCTCCTTCCGGTTCATCGTCACCGGACTGGTGCTCGCACTGGCCGTGGCCCTGGACTCCGCGGCCCGCCGCTCGCGCGCCGCCCACGGCCGCGCCTGACCCCGCGCCCGGCCGCCGTCGGGATGTCCGGCTCTCCCCGGACGGACATCCCGACGGGTTGACGGTGTTGAGCGGGGCCGTTAACGTGCGCAGCAATTCGGCATTTTGCACATCGTTCGCAATTTCGAACACCCTTTGAGGGCGGTCCCCCACAGGCCGAGGCGATACCCGCATTCGCTCCCCGTAAAGGCACGTCCCCAGTGGCGCCCTCTATGGGAGCGCTCCCACCCCCCACACCCGTTCAGGAGGAACAATGACGTCGAACCGGAACGAATCCAAAGCCACAGGCCCGGAATCGCCAACTCGGAGGGCCGTTCTGGCGACCATGGGCGCCCTGCCGGTTCTCGCGGCCGCGACGCCGGCCGCGACGGCGTCCGGTGCGCCATCCACGCTGGCCGCCGTGGTCATCAACCCCTCGGCGGCGCGGCAGACGATTCGGGGCTTCGGCGGCATGAACCACACGGTCTGGATCAGCGACCTGACGGCCGCCCAGAGAGACACGGCATTCGGCAACGGCGAGGGCCAGCTGGGATTCTCCGTGCTGCGCATCCCCGTCCACGAGAACCGCGCGAACTGGAGCCGTGAGGTGGCGACGGCGCGGCGCGCGATCGAGCATGGCGCGACCGTCATCGCGTCGCCGTGGAATCCCCCCTCTCACATGGTGGAGACCTTCGTCCGCGGCAGTCAGACGGACGCGCGGCGGCTCCGTTACGACATGTACGGCGCCTACGCCCAGCACCTGAACGACTTCTACGTCTTCATGCGGGACAACGGGGTCAACCTGTATGCCATCTCGGTGCAGAACGAGCCCGATTACGCGCACGACTGGACGTGGTGGACGCCGACCGAGATGATCCGGTTCCTGCGGGAGAACGCCGGCTCGATCGGCACCAGGATCATCGCGCCGGAGTCCTTCCAGTATGTGAAGAGCTTCTCGGACCCGATTCTCAACGACGCCGGAGCGATGGCCAACCTGGACATTCTCGGCGCTCACCTCTACGGCACGCCGTACGGGAACTTTCCCTATCCCCTCTTCAGGGAAAGGGGCGCCGGCAAAGAACTCTGGATGACCGAGGTCTACTACCCGAACAGCAGCGATTCGGCGGACCTCTGGCCCCAGGCGCTCGACGTGGGGGAACACATTCACCGCGCCCTGGTGGATGCCGAGTTCCAGGCGTACGTGTGGTGGTACATCCGGCGCGCTTACGGCCCCATGCGGGAGGACGGGCGCATCAGCAAGCGCGGTGCCAGCATGGCGCACTTCTCGAAGTTCGTCCGCCCGGGACATGTGCGGATCGACGCGACCTCAAGCCCTCAGTCGAACGTCTACACGTCGGCGTTCAGGGGCAGTGGTTCCCAGGTGGTCATCGTCGCCATCAACAAGGGCACGGCGTCGGTCAGTCAGTCGTTCACGTTGCAGAACAACACCTCAACCAGGGTGTCGTCCTGGGTGACCGACGCGAACCGGACCCTCGCGTCCCAGGCCGCGATCAGTGTGTCGAACGGCACCTTCACGGGCCAGCTTCCCGCTCGGAGCGTGACGACGTTCGTGACCGCGTAGGGCGAACGGCCCTCGTTCCACGGCGGCGTGCAGGTGAACACGCCGCCGTGCACGGGGCCGCGAGCGTGCGCGCGTGAGCGGTCGCCCACCGCGTTATCCGCGTTGCGCCGCGGCGCCCAATCGCCTTAGGTTACTTCCCTCTTGAGCGGGGGGACGTGCCCTGTCCGCGGCCACGAGTCAGCAGATCGGAGATGCGGAACGGGATGACTGCTCACCTCCACGCGCTCTGCTTCGATGCGAACGACCCGCCCCGTCTGGCGCGCTTCTGGGCCGGCGTCCTGGACTGGGAGTTGGTCGACGACCCCCGCGACGGCATCGCCCTCCTGCCGAGCGATGACACCGGGTTCCGGATCCGGTTCCTCCCGACCCAGGAGGAGAAGACCGAGCAGAACCGGATGCACTTCGATCTGACGAGCACCTCCCTCGACAACCAGCAGCAGACGGTGGCGACAGCACTCGAACTCGGCGCCCGGCACATCGATGTCGGCCAACGCCCGGAGGAGGGCCATGTGGTGCTCGCCGACCCCGAGGGCAATGAGTTCTGCGTCATCGAGCCGGGCAACAACTTCCTCGCCGACTGCGGATTCATCGGAGCGCTCGCGTGCGACGGTTCGCAGGAGGTCGGATACTTCTGGAGCAAGGCGCTGGGCTGGCCGTTGGTCTGGGACCAGGACCAGGAGACCGCGATCCGCTCGCCGCATGGCGGCCCGAAGATCACGTGGGGCGGTCCGCCGCTGATGCCGAAGTCGAGGAAGAACCGGCTGCGTTTCGACGTCGCTCCGCCTGCCGAGGGAGATCAGCAGGCGGAGGTGGACCGTCTCGTCTCGCTGGGGGCGATACTGATCGACATCGGCCAGGACGAGGCCGGCTGGGTGGCGCTGGCCGATCCCGACGGCAATGAGTTCTGTGTCGTGCCCCCTCGCTAGCCCGGCCACGGCGTCCCCTCGGGTCACGATCTCCGGCTCGGCATGACGCTACGGTCGCCGGGTGGCGAGTCCGCGAGATGGCACGAGTGCCCGCTGCATGGGCGCGGCGTCCGTCCCGAGTACCTGGTCGGGCGGTGGCTGGCCCAGGTGTTCACGTCCCGGCACCGGAACGGCGCGGGGCCCCCATCCGGGCCGTTGGATGCCTGGCTGATCGACGGCGAGGGGGGCTCCACGCGCATCACGATCGGCACGGACTGGTGTCTGATCGTGGAAACGTCGGCTCCCCATGAGGGGTATGACATGGGTGAGTGGGGCCGCGTCGAGGTGGCACCGGTCCACACCGAGACGCCGTTCGCGAATCACGTTGGCGAGACGGTGCTGGCCATCCGCGAGGAGGGCGCCCCGGCCACCGGGCGGCTCGCGCTGGAGATCACATTCCCCTCCGGCCGGGTCCGGTGCGAGAGCTGGGCCGGAGATCTCCGTCTGTCCACTGGCTGAATCATCGGTCTGGCTTCGGGGCTGTCGATCCACAGGGCTCCGTCGTGGACCAGGAGCCGGTTAGCCATAGCTCACCCACACATCTCCGGCCTGAGGGCTGGCCGGTGCGGTGGACCCGGCGAACAGCCGGGACGTACCGAGGTTGGGTGCAGACAGCGGGCCGGCCGCGATGACCGACAGCGGGACAGCGGAGCCATGGCGGTCGATGCGGACGGCGCCGTCGCGGTGCACACGCGTCAACTCCGCGCCGTCGCCCGTGCGCCGCGGTCGCAGCCCCCAGCCATCCGCATCGGGAGCGTCCGGCACCTCGACAATGACTCCTTGGAGCCCGCACCACGATTTTTGTGACGGGTACACCGCGTGCAACGGGTCGGATCTCGGGTCCGCGCCCCACCCGCCCGTCAACGGGCACACGGACTGGTGGACCGAAGACATCGGTTCGCTCGACGACAAGGCCGTCGGCGACTCCGGGCCGGTGGCCCCAAGACCCAGGTCATCGAGTGCATCATTAAGCTTGAACCGTGATAGGCAAGAGAACATGCGGATGGTGGCTCGCCGCCGCCGTGACCGCTTCCGCGGTACTCACCGCGGGGTGTACGGCCTCGGTCGACCCCGACGAGCTGCCCGGCGTGTACCGCAACGACGAGACCGGCGGCGAGATCCTGCTCGATTCCGACGGGACATTCTCTGCCACTGATGTCTCGACAGACGGATTCTCCGGCCCCGCCGACTTCAGTGGCCAATGGGAGTTCGTCGACAGCCAAACCTCCAGCGACTTCATCTACCTGTCGGTCGATGACGGGGGACTCGGCATGACCGTTGGCGTCCAGCTCTACACGAAGGGCCGGGATACGGTGTATTTCCACTTCGATCCCGACGGGCCGCCGACGCTGGAGCTCACCAGGGTGGCCGCGCCGTAGAACCTGCGTGCCGATGTCGGCACGTGGTGGCACCACACCCGACGGCGGCGGCCGATCCGGGGAAGGCCCTGATCGGGTCGACCCACCGGAAGCCGTCGTTTCGCACGCGCCTGAAGTCGAGGGGTATGAATCCGGCGCGAAGCGCTTGCACGCGTCCAGTCCTTCGGACGGGCCGGACCAGCCGGGCACGCACAGGAGGACTTGAGCCGCCCGGAGCCGCGCGGTGTGCGGACCTGCACCGCCATGTGGTCGGGGATGCCGGAGATGCCGTCCTGGCCTGTCCATGCCTCGTACCGGGTATCGCCCCGTTGTTGTGCATGTCTTACAGGAACGTGCCCGGCTGAGCGAAGTCGGCCGTCGGTCGCGTGTTCCACGGCGTGGCTGTGGCGGAGGGCATGTCGAAGGGGAGTCGGTGGCTGGCGGTGATCCCACCGTCCCGTGCGGGCACGTCGATCTCGTAGAGCACCATCTCCCCCACGTCGCCCGGCCGGCGCTGCGGCTGCGGAGCGACGGGCAGTGCTGATCTCCGCCCGAGGTGGCAGCTACGGTCCCGGCGCGCCCAACCACGGCTTCGACTACGTCGTGCCCACCACCGAGGCGGTGCTCGGACGAGAGGAACTGCTGGGACTCGATGTCGCCACCGTGGTCCCCGAGCTGACCATGGCACCCCACACACCGTCCCTGGCTGAGCTTCTCCCGATGCACGAGGCATCCATGGCCGACGCCCACGACCGTGCTCGTGAGCTCGCCGCGACGATGGCCACTCCGACCGCCGCCTGAAATCCCCGGACCGTCACGCACCACAACACCCGCGACGGCGCTGAACGGCCCTACGCCGTGACGGGACGCCCGGCTGGAGAGGCCGCGGCCGATCCAGAACTTCACGACTTGTCCGAACACCTTTACCGGTCACGATCCGGCGGTACCGGTGCTGCGGCTGCGCGGGGCGCCAGGACACCCGTCGAGCGGCCGAGTCGCGAGCCAAGTTGCCGCGTCTCGGCGTCGCGTGGAACACCGCCAACGACGCCCGTCCTCGCCGAGGGCAAGCGAATCCTGATCGATGACGACCGTCGATTCGATGGCGGCACCGCGATCGGCGTGGATGAGCATGTGCGGCGCCACACTAGTCGCGGCGACAAGTACGTCACCGTGATCATCGACCTCACAGATGTGGCTCGCCAGCACCTGCATTGAGGAGACCGACCTGCCTGGCTCGGGGAACGCAAGGCGGCGGCAGGCGAGCCGGTCGTCGCGGCGCCCTGCCGCATACACGATGCCTCCGATGCGATGAAGAGAAGCGTCGCGGACTTCGATGCGATAGGCCATCGGCACCTTCCGTGGACGGGCGCGGTGCTCACGGGCACCGCCATGGTGTCGGTGCGCCACGGCCACCGGCGGCGGTCCGAGCTGGTCTGCTGGGTCCGCCACCCATTCCGGGTGGCCGGCCGAGCGCGGGCGGCGACGAGAAGTCCCTTGTCGGGTTCACCGGCCGAACCCCATGATGTTTACGTGAACATCCGACAGGACGGCGACGCGCGGCGGATGCCCGCCGGGCTCGTCGCGCTCGCGCTCGGCAGTTTCGGGATCGGCCTGACCGAGTTCGTGATCGCCGGCCTGCTGCCCCAGGTGAGCCGTGACCTGGACGTCTCCGAGGCCGCGGCCGGGTGGCTCATCTCGGGATACGCCCTGAGCGTCGCGATCGGCGCGATCCTGCTGACCGCCGCCACCACCCGACTCCACCGCAAGGCCGTCCTCGTCGGGCTCGTGGCGTTGTTCGTCCTCGGCAACCTGCTGTCCGCCGTCGCGCCCACCTACGACATGGCGCTGCTCGGCCGCGTCGTCGCCGCCCTGTGCCACGGCTCCTTCTTCGGCATCGGCTCGCTCGTCGCCCGCCGCCTGGTCCCGCCGGAGCGGGCCTCGCGCGCGGTCGCCGTGATGTTCGCCGGGCTGACGGTCGCCAACGTGCTGGGCGTGCCCTTCGGCGCCCTGGTCGGCGAACGCTGGGGCTGGCGCGCCACGTTCTGGGCGATCACCGGTATCGGCGTGCTGGCGGTGGCCGCCATCGCCGTGTGGGTCCCGGCCTGGGCGGGCGCCGTGGACGAGGCCCACCGGGCGGCCGGTCTGCGCCCGCAGTTGCGCGCCTTCCGCTCCTGGCAGGTCTGGCTGACGCTGGCCGCCACGGCCCTCAGCTACGGCGGCATGTTCGGGGCGTTCAGCTACATCGCGTACACGTTCACCGAGGTCACCGGCTTCTCCAGCGCCGATGTCGCCTGGCTGCTCGTCGTCTACGGCACCGGCCTGGTGATCGGCAACGTCGCCGGGGGCCGGGCGGCCGACCGCGACCGGGACCGCACGCTGATCGTGTCCCTGGCGGGACTCGCCGCCACGCTCACGGCGTTCGGGCTGCTGGCCGACGGGCGGGTCGCGTCGGTGGTCCTGATCTTCCTGATGGGCGTGTTCGGGTTCGCCAGCGTGCCCGGCATGATCACCCGTGTCACGGACGCCGCCGGTGGCGCGCCGCTCGCCGCCAGCGCCAACGTCTCGGCCTCCAACGTGGGCAACGCCCTCGGCGCCTGGCTCGGCGGTCTCGCGATCAGCGCCGGCCTGGGCTACACGGCACCGCTGTACGTGGGCGCCGCGGTCGTGGCGCTCGGCCTCGCCGTGATGGTGGTCACCGCGCGCACCGGGCGTGCCGCCCCACCTCCGGCGGCCGGGCACGCCCGGCCGGACCGGGAACGCCGGCCGAGCAGGAGCCGGTAGCCGTCCGGGGCCGCCGGGCGCGGTGGTGGTGTGCGAGCGGCGGCTGGCACACTTCCGTGGCCGCGCGCTGTCGGTTACTCTCACGGCGCGCTGTGTCTGGGGCGGGCACCGGGGAGGGGCCGGCGGCTCGGCGGCGGAGGGGGCGGGATTGATGGTTGTCGATGCGCCGTTGTCGCCGGACGGCCGACGACGGGGGCTGGCGGCGGCGCTGCTCAACGTCAGTGGCCTGGGCGCGGGTTACATCTATCTGGGGTTGTGGGCCCGGGCGGTGGGCGCGTGGCTCGTCACGCTGGCCGTCGTGTTGGCGGCCAACGCGCTCAACGCGAGCGACACGGCCCTGTTCTGGAGCGGGGTGTACGTGGTGTGGCTGGCCGCCATGGTCGCCGATGGCCGGCGACTGGGCCGCCGCCCGGCCGATGTCCGCACGCTCTTCGCACGGCGCTCGCGCCGGTGGCTTCCGCCGGCGGTCGCCGCGGCCCTGCTGGTGCTGGTCGCGACGGGCCTGGCGATCCACCGCGGCACACCGGCCGACGAGCTGGCGAAGGCGGAGCGGGCCCACGCGGACGGTGACTGCGAACGGGCCCGGGTGCACTACGACCGGGCGGCGGCCGGCCGCTACGAGTTCACCCTCAGCCAAGCGGTGGCCGACGCGCGGGCCGGGCGCGTCTCCTGCCGTTTCCTGCTCAACGCCGAGGCGGCGGCCGACCGGGAGGCGTTCACGGAGGCGATCGCCGACTACAACATCTACCTGAACCGTCACGACGGCGAACCGCCCTGGCCCGGCGCCGAGGCCCGGCTGGTCGAACTGCGCCTGGCCTACGCCGACATGCTGCTGGCGGAGGACACGGGCGAGGGATACGCCGGCTATCAGACGGCGTTCGAGCAGTACCTCACGGTCCGGGACGAGCACGGCGAGGTGCCCGGCGCCGAGGAGGTCCCCGCGCGGCTGGACGCCATGTACGACGCCGCCACCGCTCCGATGGCCGACGGGCGCCCGTGCCAGACCCTCACCGCCCTGGAGGCTCTGCTGCCCCTGCCCGAGACGCGGGAGGCGCCGGCGGCGGACGAGCTGGCGGGGCGCGCCGAGGGCGCGCTGCCCGACGCGTTGTACGCGTGCGGCGAGGGGCGGTACGCGGACGAGCAGTACACCGAGGCCCGGGAAGTCCTCGAACGGATGGTGGGGGACTACCCGGAGGACGAACGCGCCGACCGCGCCTCCGAGTTGCTCATCGCGATCGAGATCGGCCTCGCCCAGGGGGGATCGCCCGGTGAGCTTCCCCCGCCCACGGCGGCGGGCAGCGCTCCCGGCAGTTCGGTCACGGTGGAGATCGTCAACGACTCACCCGAGCCGCTGGAGGTGCTCTACAGCGGTGCGGAGACGGGGACGGCCAGGGTGGAAGCCTGTGACGGCTGCACCACGCACACGGACGTCCTGGAGGGCTTCGGCGGCTCGGGCTGCACAACGGACCTCGACCGGCCCGCCCTCACCCTGGAACTGCCGCCCGGCAGCTACGAGTTCGTCGTTCGCGCCCGATCGGACACCTCCGTCACCCCGTTCTACGGAAGCTGGGCCCTCGCCGCCGGGACGGCGTACAGCGACTGCTACTACATCTCCGAGTCGTCCTTCGGCTTCTGAAAAACGGGCCGATGCCCGGCGAAACGCCCTCGGTGCGCCGGGGGCGTGGTGCGGCCGTGCTCTTCGTCGAGTTCTGGTGTGGACGGGACGCATGAACACGCGGGACAGTTGCTACGTCCATGACATCCCTTCATGAGTGAGGACGCACCCATGTTCCCGTCACGGATCTCCCCCGCGCTCTCCACCACGGCGCTGACCCTGCTGGCCATCGGCTCGGCCATCACGCCGGCCAGCGCCACCGGCGCGGACGCCGACACCACGGCCACGATCACGGCCGACTGGAGAGGCCAGTCCCTCATCTACCGCGCCGGCGCCGGGCAGGCCAATGATCTCCAGATCATGGACATGCCCCCCAGCGCGGACGTGCGCCGGATAGCGTTCAACGACGAGGTCCCCATCCGGGCCGGTGACAACTGCACGCAGCCCGACCCCAACGACGCGACCCGCGTCGTGTGCGAGCTGCCGGCGAACGCCGACCTGCCCGGCGGCATCCGGGTGCTGCTCGGGGACGGCGACGACCAGTTTTTCAGCGACGCGCCGGGGGTCTCCACCGTGCACGCCGGCGCGGGCGACGACGAGCTCCATGCCCATTCGGCGCGCGTGGTCCTCGGTGCGGGCGGCGACGACATGCTCATGGGCGGCGTCGTCATGGACGGCGGCGACGGCATGGATCACCTGATGGGCGACTACCGCGACCAGTACCTCTGGGGCGGCGCCGACAACGACCACATCGAGGCGTTCGGCGGCGACGACTTCGTGTCCGCCGGCTCCGGCGACGACCACGTCGACGGCGGCGAGGGCGACGACGTCCTCTCCGGCGGCCGGGGCGACGACATGATCGTCGGCGGGCCGGGCACCGACCGCGTCTGGGGTGGCCCGGGCGCCGACGAGATCACCGAGTAGCCCACCGCCGGTCCGGGCGGGTACCGGCGCGTTTCGATCGGAACGCGCGGGGCGCGAGGCAGGCGCACGAACGGCACCGCCTCGCGCCCGGCCCCGGCGGAGCGCGAGGGTCAGCCGGCGGGGTCCAGTTCGCCGGCGGGCCGGACGTCGTCACCGCGCTCCGCCGCCGCGCGCCCGGTGGCGAGCCGCGCGGGACGCAGGCGGTGGATGACGGCCACGAGGACGAGGGTCAGCACCAGCAGCCCGGCCCCGATCACCCACTGTTCGGGCCACAGGCCCGAGGAGGCACCGTCCGGGGTGCGGCCACCATCGGCCCCGGTGATGATGACGACCGCCAGGCCGGCGACGGTGGCCACGACCGCGAGCCGGCCGGCCAGGCGAGCGGTCAGCGGCAGCGGACGCGCTTCCCGGCCGGCCCCGCGAAGCCGCAGCCGTTCGCTGGGCCGCGCCGGCGCCAGCAGCCGGATGAACAGGAGCGTGGCGAGAGGCATGTGCAGGGCCCACACCAGGGTGCGGAACGAGCCGTCGTACCAGACGTTCGTGCCTTACAGCAGGGTGTGCCACACACTGAGCACATAGACGACGATGAGTCCGGGCGGACCAGCGCAGAGTGGCTCGGCCTGGAGACGACCCGTGCGCTCAGCAGGGCCGGCGCGTCCGTCACCGTCGGCTCGCGCGACCCCTCCCGCGCGGCTCCCGCCCTGGACGGGACCGAGCGCGTCGAGATCGCTCGACTGGACCTCCTCGACCCGGCGTCGATCGACGCCTTCGCCACCCGGTACCTCGACTCCGGCCGTCCGCTCCACATCCTCGTCAACAACGCCGGAATCATGGGCGGCGAGCTGGTGCGCGACGCCCGCGGCTATGAATCGCAGTTCGCCACCAACCATCTCGGCCACTTCCAGTTGACTCTGGGCTTGCTGCCCGCGCTGCGCGCCGCTCACGGCGCCCGAGTCGTCAACGTGTCATCCGGTGGCCATGTGCTCTCCGACATCCGCTGGGACGACCCGCATTTCACCGCCGGCTACGACGGCATGCTCGCCTATGGCCAGTCCAAGACCGCGAATGTACTCTTCGCCGTCGAGCTGGACCGGCGCTGGGCCGAGCAGGGCATCCGCGGCTATGCCGTGCACCCGGGCATTGCGTTCGGCACGAATCTGGCACCCTGGATCACCGATGCCGAGCTGCGGGCCATGGGAGTGATCGACGAGTCCGGCCGGCCGGTCGTCGACCCCGACCGCGAGCTGAAGACGCCGCGACAGGCGGCCAGCACCAGCGCGTTCGCGGCGACCAGTCCCCTGCTGGCCGAGTTCGGCGGCGTCTATCTGAAGGACAACGACATCGCACCGCTGAATGAGGCCCCGTCGGCCATCGCCTTCGGTGCCGAGCCGGTCGCCGTGCCCGGCGTCGAGCCGCACGCCGTCGACCCCGAGTCGGCGCGGCGGCTCTGGGAGCTGAGCGACCGGCTGCTCAAGGGATGACGGACAGCCGCGGCGAGCTCACCGGAACGCCCCGACGGCGGGCCCCCGACACACGTCGTGAGCTGTGAGTACGCGGTCCAGGACCTGCCCGGCGTCCTGGGCCTCGTAGGGCGGGCCCACCACCGTGACGCCGCGGGGGGAGGCAGTCGGCGGTGAGCGGTCGCCCGCAGGCGCGTGGCCCGCGCCAGAGACTCCAGCACCTCCAAGTCCGCCGCACGGCCCGAAACGACGGTCTGTCCGGGGGAGTTGAGGACGGAGAGCCGTAGGGTGCGACCGCCCGCCGCCCGGCACAGGTGGGCGGCGCGCCGGGCGCTGCGCCGTCGGGAGCTCACCTTCGACGTCGTCGCGCTGATCTGCGCGGCACTGCTCTCCTGGCAGGACCCGCTGCTCGACACCTCCGCCCTGCACAACCACTATCTGCTGCACGCCCCCCGGTTGGGGTGGGTACATCCCGCTCTTCCGGCACCACACCGGCATCGAGGTGCAGCCGCTGTTCACCCGGTTCGGCTACGTCGTCATGATGCCGACCGTGTTCCTGCCCTGCCGGCTCACCGCCCGGGTGGCGCGCGGACGGCCGGGGTGGGGACCGGTTCGGGTTGAGGTGATCGGCTTCGGCGCGCTCTTCTGCGGCCCTCGGGCCATGGCCCGCCGAACGGCCCTCGCGGGCGGTACGCCGCACCCGTTCCGCGGCCTGCCGGGGGCGGCGGGCGGCCAGCGGTCCGTGCTCCGTCTCCTGGCGGGGAACGGCTTCGTCAACGCGCTGCTGCTCCTGTGGATGCTCAGCATGATCGCCTTGTCCGCCCACGGTGACTGGTTCGGCGCGGCGTGAAGTAACTTCGTTCGGTGCGGGGCCAGTTGACGGAGGAGGAGCGACCATGACGAGTTTTGACGGACTCGGCGAGGCCGAGGCGCGGGCCTTCACCGCGCGGTGGCTGCCCGCGTGGACGGGGAACGACCCGGAGCGACTTGCCGCCTTCTACGCGGACGACGCCGTCTACCGCGACCCGGCCGTTCCCCGGGGCGTGCGCGGGCGGGAGGAGATCCTGTCCTACTTTCGGCGGCTGTTGGGGCGGTATCCGGAGTGGGTGTGGACGAACACCGCGGCCCGGCCGCTGGACGGGGGGTTCCTCAACTACTGGCACGCGGTGATCCCCACGGCGGGCGGCGTCGTCGAGTGCGACGGTGTGTGCACCGTCACCTTGCGGGACGGTTTGATCACCAGGAACGAGGTCTTCTTCGACCGTTCCGTGCTGCTGTCCGCGATGAGGTCCTGACGCTCTCGCCCGGCCTTGGTGTCACGGTCGGGGGCGGTTCCGGCCGAAGACGGCGCGCGCCACGGCGAGGGCCTTCTCGACGGGCCGCATCTCGTCGGCCGTGGTGACGTTCAGGCATAGCACCACGCGGCGGCCGCCGTCGCGGGTGGCGAAGGCCATGCTCGTGTAGCCGCGCAGCGAGCCACCGCCGCCGTGGATGCCGGCCGGCCCGTCCCAGCCGGGCGCGGCGAGGTGCTGGACTCCCAGTCCGAAGCCGAACCAGGGCACTTCGGGGAGCCGTTGGGGGTGCGGGGTGAGCATCTCGTCGAGCAGGGGCGCGGGCACGAGCCGGCCGGACAGGAGTGCGGCCAGGTAGGTGTCGAGGTCGGCGGCCGTGGCGACCATGGAGCCGGCCGCGTCCCAGACGGAGGCGTTGATCTGGGTGATGTCGATGAGCCGGCCGTCGGTGGTGCGGGTGTAGCCGTGGGCGTGCGGGGTGGGCAGGGCCGGGTTGCCGCCGGGGTGGAACGTGCCGGTCATGCCGAGCGGCCCGGTGATGCGGCGGGTGACCTCCTCGTCCCAGCGGCGTCCGGTCACGGCGCGGACGAGCAGGCCGAGGAGCACGTAGTTGGTGTTGGAGTAGCCCAGGCGGGTGCCGGGCTCGAAGGCCGGGGGCCGGGCCAGCGCCGCCGTCAGCAGTTCCTCGGGGGTGTGGCGGCGGTAGCGGTCGCGGATGAGCCGGTCGGCATCGACCGTGACCCGGGGCAGGTAGTTGGGAACGCCGCTGGTGTGCTGCAAGAGCTGCCGCACGGTGATGGGCGGGTAGTGGGCAGGCAGCAGGCCCGCTACGTGCTGCTGGAGGGGGGCGTCCAGGCCGATGCGGCGCTCGGCGACGAGTTGCAGGACCACGGTGGCGGTGATCGTCTTGGTGATGCTGCCGATGCGGAAGAAGCCGCGCGGATCGACCGGTTGGGTCCGGTCGGCGTCGGCGTGGCCGGCACGTGCCCCCCAGACGCCGTCGGGCGTGGTGACCCGGATCAGCCCGCCGAGGGCGCTGTCGTCGATGACCCCCTCCAGGGCCTGGCTCACCGCCCGCCGGTCCAGCGGCGGTGGAGCGGCGTCGCCGGGCGTCCCGCCGTTTCCCGCCGTCACCGGGAACCGCCCCGGGCCGGGGCCCCGATCACGGCGGCCACCCCGGCCGCCACGGTTGGTGGCGTACCCCGTCCGGCCCAGTTCCGAGGCCGGCGCCGCCGCGGCCCCCGGAGAGGGCTGTGACGGCCGTCAGAGCCGCCCGCCGCAGGAGCCGGCACGTTCAACGCGGCACGCCGCGCATCCCGCGGCAGCCCCGCGGGCGGCGCCACCCGCGCGTTCGGCACCCGCACCGGCTCGGACAGCGCACACGCCGGGAGGCAGAACCGCCATGGTGATCGCCTGGACAAGAGAAGCGCACACACGATCCCATTCTGGGCAACACAGTCACATTTCGCCCGGAGAGCGCCGTGGCGTGCGCACCGCCGGTCGGGTGGCGGCTTGCAGCCGGACGTGCAGGTCGGTGGCGTCGTCGGGGAGCAGGGCGGAGGTCGGCCCGGCGAGGAAGATCGCCCGGTAACTCCGCGACACGCCGGGACACTTATCGCCGGCCGAGCCAGCCGGAGGCCGCCGCGACTTCCGCCGCGATGTCGACGACCGAGCGGCCGTCGGTCGCCACCCGGATGGTGCCGGGCGGCACCCGCTCCTCCAGCATCGGCCCCTTGACGGCACTGGTCTCCAACTCCCGCTCCAGCCGCGAGCCGAGCTCCCGCCCCTTCAGCCGCTCGACGACCGTCTCGTCCGAGGCGGTGAGCAGGACACGGATGATGCGCGCGTCCGCCCCCAGAACGCGCTCGAACATGCCCGCGTGCTCGGGCAGTACGCACACGGTTCGGGTGTAGATCAATCGCCGGTGACCGAGGCGAGCGTAATTCGCCCAGACCGCCGCCAGATTGCGCTCAGTGATCGCCATACGGTCCGGGTCGCCCTCCGGTGCGGGGTGGACCTGCCCCATGAAGTCGCCCTCGACGATCGCGTGGGCAACCTCGGCGGCGCACAGTTGCGCCGAGACCTCCCAGCCAATCGTCGACTTACCGACACCGGCCCGGCCTCCGATGAGGAGCGCGTCCACGTGATCCATGACGGCAGCGTCCCAGGACACATGCGCCGGGCGTAACCCGGCAACGGCGGTGACCGCCGGCAGAGGACGCCGGGACAAGCCTTGCTCAGCGCGCTCGCCCAGCGTCCTCGGCCGTCCTCGCCCTCCATTGGGCCGCCGTCATCCGCCAGACGACATCAACCCCCACTTCCCCGGGAGCGACGGGCCCTTCAGGTGCTTGTACGCGTTCGACCTCGGTGAATCCCAGGCGAAGGGCGACGGCGCCGCTGGCGCGGTTGGCGGCGTCGTGACGGATCTCGATGCGGTCGATGTCCGGCAGCAGGAAGCCCTGGCGGACCAGAGCCGCGGCGGCCATCGTGGCCAGCCCCCGTCCGGTCCACTGGGGGTGAAGCCAGTAGCCGATCTCCAGGCCGCCCTCACCGATGCGGCGGAAGAGGCCGCAGCTCCCGATCACCGCCGCGTCCGACGTGATCGCATAGCCGAACGCCTGCCCGCTCTCCCACTCCTCCTGGTTCCGGGCGAGGAAGTGAGCGGTTTGCTCTTCGCCGCGGTTGGCCGCCCAGGGCATCCACGGCAGCAGATGGTCCAGAGACTCATGGATCGCCCGTTCCAGGGCACCACGATCACTCATGCGCCACCGGCGTAATTCAACCCGGTCGGAACGGAGAATTTCGGCGGGTTCTTCCATGCACCGGATGCTCTCGCAGCCAGTTGGGCCCGAACAACGCGTTATCAACCGCTCGTTGCCCAACCGGCCCCGGTCAAGACCGCGCGCGGGACAGGCAGCCGTCAGGTGCCCGTGCCGTACTCGGTCCCCATCAGCACGAGCGTGGCTCCCAGGCATACGAGGGACAGGAATCCGATGATCCACGCCGTCATGAGCCGGTCGGTCTTGATCTTGAGGTCGGGGTTCTGCCGTTGGGCGATGGAGGCCTCGATCAGCCGGCCGCGGACCGGGTAGAGGGCGATCGGGATGGCGGCGAACGCGACGCTGTACAGGAAGAGGAACACCGAGGCCGGTTCGGAGCCCAGCCGGGTCGCCAGCAGGACGACGGCAGCGAGCACCAGGGCCACGGCGTACGACGTCCGCCCGCCCTGCTCGGTCTGCTGAACGGGCGTGCGCCGCTGTTCGCCGGCGGCCTTCAGCTCCTTGATCATGGCTCGCATCGTGACCATGAAGAACGCCGTCGCGGCCACCGCGATCAGACCCCAGCCGGACTCAGATATCGACAACGGCATCTTTTTCACCTCATCTGCCAGCCGCTGACCGTATCAGCCGCACCGTCGGCCGGTGTTGGGCACCGTGCCCACCGCCGGTGTCACAAAGCCTGGTCAGATCCCGTCAAGGTTGTGGACCACATCCGGCGCCGACCGGTGGGTCAGGATGGGGACAACACCGCCCATGAACGGCGTTCCAAGGGGAGGGAACATGGCGGTCGGGATCATCGACGCGGGGCGCGAGCCGGCCCATCAGCTCACGTTTCTCAAGCAGTTGGACGAACTTCTGCGCCGCCTGCGGCGGCAGGCGTCCCGGGACTCCGAGGCCGATCCGCGGGAGGTTCTGGACTGGCTGCACCGCCAGACCGGCGTGGACGTCGCGCTGGTCGCCGACGCGGGGACCGTCGAGGCGGTCACCGCCGGCTTCCCCCGCGACGTCCTGGCCGCGGAGGCGCTCACTCCGCTCCTGGCGCGCCTGGCCCGCGGCGACACGAACGCCGCCGCCACCCAGGTCGGCGAGACCCGGTTACGCCTGGAGGCCCTCGGCCCCCGCGCCCCGCACCCGGTGCTGGTCGTGGCCGACCCGGGCCCGGTGCCGCAGGACGCGGCCGCGCTGATCTCGCACACCGGCAGCGTCCTCGACGTCCTGCGCCGCGTCAGGGAAGCCGACACCACCTCGCGCGGCTACCACCGGAAGGCGCTCCAGTTGCGCTTCGCCGTGTTCCAGGCCCTGATGGCGGGGGACCCCGCCCTGGCCCGCCGCATGACCGTCGGGTCCGTTCCGCCGCTGCTGGACGCCGGCCGCGTGCGGGTCCACCTGCTGTACTGCGGGTCCGACAACCGCGAGCAGATCGCGCAGACCTACCAGGACGCCTCCGGCTTCCACGGGCCGGGCCTGATGGTGCCCTGCCCCGTCTTCAACGGGAACCTGATCTGTCCCATCGCCGACGACCCGGGCGCGACCGACGCCGCCCGCCAGGGGGAGGTGCTGCGCCGCCTGGTCCGCCAGAACCCGAACTACGCGCTCGGCATCAGCGACCCGCACCCGCTGCGGGAGACGGCCGACGCGTACGGGCAGGCCGTGCACGCCCTGGCCGTCGCCCGCCACACCCCCGGCCGGGTGCTCGCCTACCGGGGCCAGGTGCCGCTGGCCCGGCTGCTGCCCCGCCGGCAGGCCCTCGCCTGGGCCGGCGACTTCCTGCGGCCGCTGGCCGCCCTGCCGAGGACCACGATCGACATCATCCGCCTGGCCGTGACGTTCCATCGCACCGGCGTGGCCCGCCTGCAGGGCATCAGCCGCAACACGGTCGCCGCGCACGTCCGCCGCGCCGGCGAGCTGCTGGGCGTGGACCTGGGGAACGCCCGCGCCCGTGCCGCCGTGGACCTGGCCCTGTCCCTGACCGGCCCCGACGGGGCGGCGGAGCAACGGCCGGCCCCCACCCTGGACGCGTTGCTCCGCACCCCGGCCGCCACCGCCTGGGCCCGGGCGTTCCTCGGGCCGCTTCAGGAGGTCGACCGGGTCCACACCACGGCGCGCACCTGGATCGAGGTCAACACCGACGCGCAACGGACGGCCCAGCGCCTCGGCGTCAGCCGCAACACCGTCCGCCACCATCTGCGCACCGCCGAACGCCTCCTCAACCGCGACCTCCTCACCACCGGCTCCGGCCTGCACGACCTCGTCCACGCCCTGCACGCCACCGACGCACTGCCCGCCTGATCCCGTGTGCCGGGCGGTGCACGGGCCCAGGCGGGAACCGAAGTGGCAGGGAATCCCGGCTCTTCGCCTCAGGACCGCCCGGGCGAGCGCCACCAGGGCCGCGCCGCCGAGAGGTCGCGCAGGGCGTTGGTGACGCAGTGGATCTCACCGCCCACGGTGCCCACCGCGTGCGCGTAGTCCCACTCCTCCACCCAGGCCACCCGGACACCGACGGCCGCCAGGGCCTCCTCGGCGGCACGCTGGAAGACGTCCTCGCCGGTGGCGTCGGCCGGGGCGTGGGGCACCGGTGCGAGGAAGGTGCGGGTGCCGGTCGCCACGCCGTTGGCCACGGCCGGCAGGTGGTTGGCGACGATGTCCTGGCGCGGGTGGCCCGGCACGTCCAGGCGGGTGAAGAGCGCGGGCACCCGGACGATGTCCTCGGCGCTCAGGCCGAGTTCGCGGGTCAGGAGCTCCAGCGCCCGGTCGATGCCCGCCGCCGCCAGCCGGGTGCCGGCCGTCAGCCGCTCGTCGTCGAGCAGGGCGTCCGCGCCGGCCTCGGTGAGCAGGTCACGGCCCAGCTCGGGGTCGGCCACGACGGCGGCCCAGCCGCGTTCGGTGCCGGCGGGCACGAAGGACAGGAACTCGTCGATATGGCCGACGGCCAGCCAGCTCGTGTCCACGGCCAGCGGTTCCTGCTCGTGCTGGGCCTGGAGCAGCCGGGTGAACGTGGCGTCCGGCGCGGCCAGTTCGAGGTTCGAGCCGTACAGCACCCGCCCAGCCGGGAATCGTTCGTCCGGCGGGGCGACCAGGAAGTTGCCGGTCGAGCTGAACGAACCCCACAGCGCGCTGTGTTCGTCGTCGCCCACGCGGTCCGCGTCGTACTGCTGAAGGACGGCCGTGCCCGGGCCGCGCAGCACGGTGAACGCCGAGCGCCCGGCGTCGCGCAGCGGGAAGTCCGCGCTGCTGCCCTCGGGCATCACGTCGGCGGAGCGCAGCAGGACCCGCATGCGGTGCGCGGTGCCGTCGGGGCCGGGGACCGCGAAGTAGCCGGTGATGAACTGGTCGCGCATCCAGCGGTCGCCGCCGGTCGGATACTCCAGCAGGTCGTCGTTGAGCCCGGCCCCGGCCAGCGCCGCGCCAAGCTCCGCGCGGAAGACCTCCTCGCCGTCCTCGACCGGGCGGGCGGGGACCTCCGGGTCGTAGCCGTGGCGCTCGGCGTCCTCAGGCGTGGTGCCGTTGTCGCTGATCACCATCCGGTCGATGGGCAGCAGGTCGTGGGTGAGGATCAGAGGCGCGACGCGCAGCCGGGCCGTGTCGCCGCTGGTCCGGTCGCCGTCGACCACCTCCAAGGTCACGTCGATCAGGCCGTCCCACTCCGCCGGATCGCGCACCAGGTCACGGGCCTCCAGCGCCAGGCGGACGCCGGAGCGCAGTTGTTCCCCGGTGAGCCGGGTGTCCGGGCCGAGTGGCGTGTACTCCCCGTGCCGGTGGAGGAACAGGCGAACGTGCGGCGCGGCGGCCGCGTTCACGGTGATCGTGGCGAACGCGTCCGAGCCCGCCCGTGGCAGCGCGGCCACCCGCAGCGGCGCCAGGTCGAGGGCGTCCAGTGGGCCGTTGACCCGCTCGTCGGACGCGTCGTGGCAGGCGGCCAGTTCGTCGTCGGTGAGCCGGGAGCCGTCTTCGGCGAGGGTCGGGCAACGCCCGGCGCTGTCGTCGAGGTTGGGCATGACCAGCGCGCCCCGGTCGTCGGTCCAGGCGCTCCGCCCCCGCATGTCACCGCCGTTGAGCCGGCCGTCCCGGTTGGTGTCGGCGAACAGGGTGGCGCCCGGTGGCGTGGCGGCCCCGGCGCCGGAGAGCTGAACGACGGCGATGCCCGCGACGGCGGCCGTCGCGGTGGCCGCGGCGGCGACGGCGAGCGGCCGACGCCGAGGTATGCGGCGAGACGTGGTTGCTTGTGACATGGGCGTCAGCCTCTCGGGGCCGGTGCCGGGCGCGGATCGGCACATCGACGGGTATCGCGGCCCGGTCCTCGGCCCTGATCTCTGCCTTTTGGCAGAGGCGGTGCCGGTGGCCGACTCGTAGCCTGACGGGATGCGCATCTCGGTGGTGGCCCGCGGCGGTTTGGCGGCCGGGTCGGCGGTGTGGGCGGTCGTCGCGCTGCCCGTGGCCGGCCCGTTGATCACGCTGCCCGCCGCGCTGGCCGCCGGTTCGGCGCTGCTGCGGCGGTGGGATGTGGGGCCGTCGGCCGCCGTCGTGTCGCTGGCCGCGACCGCCGGCTACCGGGGCCCGGCGGGGAACGAGGTCGGGCCGTGGTGGCTGGTGGAAACCGCCGGGCTGCTGGCGCTGCTGGTGCCGGTCGCCCGGCGCGCCGCCGGTTGGCGCGCGTGGGCGGGGTGCGGGCTGCTGGTCACGGCGGTCGCCGTGCTGCCGCTGCGCATCGGCCCCCGGCTCGAACCGCCGTCGGACGCGGCGGAGTTGGCCGTCATCTGCCTGCTGGCGGCGTTGGCCGGTGTCACCGTCCTGGCGGCCGGGCGATACCTGGGCGCGCTCGACGGGCGGCGGGCGCGGGCGGTGGCGGAGGCGCGCCGCGCGCAACGGCTGGGACTGGCCCGGGACTTGCACGACTTCGTGGCTCACGAGGTGAGCGGGATGCTCGCGCAGGCCCAGGCGGGCCAGGTGGTGAACGCCGGGGACGCGGCGGGGGCGGTCGCGACGCTGCGGCGCATCGAGGAGGCCGGTCTGCGGGCGATGCGGACCCTGGACCGGACCGTGCGGATGCTGGACGCGGAGAGCGCGGGCGGGGCCGACGAGCCCGACGGGCCGGCCCTGACGGCTCTGGCCGCCACGGTGGCGCGCTTCCGGGAGGGCAGTCCGGGCCTGGTGGAGCTGGAACTCGACCCGCGGGTCGGCGAGGTGCCGGCGCTGGCGCACCGGGTGGTGGTGGAGGCCCTGACGAATGTGCGCCGCCACGCGCCCGGGGCGACGGAGGTCCGGGTCGCGGTGCGGCGCGAGGGGGCGGCGTTGACGGTGAGCGTGGTCAACTCCGCGCCGGCCGGCTCCCCCTCCCGGGCCGTCGCACCCGGTGGGGGCCGGGGCTTGGAGGCGCTGCGCCGCGGCCTCGCGGCCCAGGCCGCCACCCTCGCCGCCGGCCCGACCGGGACGGGCGGCTGGCGGACCGCGGCCACCTGGCCGGACGCCTGACCGCCCGACCCGTGAGGATGGACGGCATGGCGATCACGTTGCTGGTGGCGGACGATCAGGAGCTGGTGCGGCACGGGTTCCGGCTGGTGCTGGACGCGCAGCCGGACATGACGGTCGTCGGCGAGGCCGCCGACGGGCTGGCGGCGGTGGAGATGGCCCGCCGGCTGCGGCCGGACGTGGTGCTGGCCGACATCCGGATGCCGGGCCTGGACGGCCTGGAGGTGGTGCGGCGGCTCGCCCCGGACGGCCATCGCGTGGTCGTGGTCACCACCTTCGACGACGACGCCTTTCTCGGCCCGGCGCTGTGCGAGGGGGCCGCCGGGTATCTGCTGAAACGGTCGGGCCCCACGCTGCTGGTCGAGGCGGTGCGGGCAGCGATGGCCGGTGACACCCTCGTCAGTCCGTCGCTGACGGCGCGGCTGCTGCGCGGGCTGCCCCTGCCGGACCCGGCGCCCGTGCCGGACCCCTCCGCCCTCACGGCGCGGGAGACCGACGTTGTGCGGCTGGTCGCCCGGGGGCTCACCAACGCGGAGATCGGCGCCGAGCTGCATGTCACCCAGGGCACGGTCAAGACCCATCTGGCGGCCGTGCAGCGGAAGTTGAACGCCCGGAACCGGGTCGCCGTCGCCGCGTGGGCCTGGGCCTCCGGGCTGGCCCGCCCCTGAGAGCAACGACTGTACCTACTAGTATGTATATTGCTCGCATGAGCACTGCGGACCGCCTCATCGAGAGCACGCGCGAACTGCTGTGGGAACGCGGTTACACCGGCACCAGCCCCAAGGCGATACAGCAGCGGGCCGGGGCCGGGCAGGGCAGCATGTACCACCACTTCACCGGCAAGCCGGACCTCGCGCTCGCCGCGATCCGCCGCACCGCCGAGGAGATGCGCGCCAAGGCGGAGGAGCAGTTCTCCGCCCCCGGGACCGCCGTGGACCGCGTCACCGCGTATCTGCGCCGGGAGCGGGAGGTCCTCAGGGGCTGCCCGATCGGACGTCTCACCCAGGACCCGGACGTCATGGCCGACCCGACGCTTCGGGCGCCGGTCGACGAAACCCTGGCCTGGCTGCGCGAGCGCCTCGCCGGGGTGCTGGCCGAGGGGCGCGAGCGCGGCGAACTGGCTGCCGCGCTGAACCCGGAGGCCGTCGCCTCGACGGTCGTCGCGGTCCTGCAGGGCGGCTACGTGCTGGCCGGCGCCGCCGACTCCGTGGCGCCGTTCGACCAGGCGATCACCGGGGTACTGAGCCTGCTGGCCGCCCACGTCTCCCCCGCCGACGAGTAGAGGGGCCGCCCTTCATGTACGCGAAGCAGTACGAGATCACCCTGCCCGCCGACTACGACATGGCAATCATCCGCAAGCGGGTGGCCGACGGCGGTCATGTCCTCGACGACCGCGCGGGACTGGGCCTGAAAGCGTATGTCATCCGCGAACGCGGCATCGACGGCTCGCCCGTCAACCAGTACGCGCCGTTCTACCTGTGGAACGACGCCGGCGCGATGGCCCACTTCCTCGTCGGTGGCGGCGGATTCCAGAACATCGTCCGGGACTTCGGGCGTCCGGTCGCACGGCACTGGGCCGGCATCGCCTGCCACACGCGCCCCGCCCGCACCTCGCCTCCCCGGGCGGCCTCGCGCCGCCTCACCCCACTGGCCACCGGCCCCGGCGCCGACACCACCGGGTTGGCCCTGGCCGGGCTGATCGAGCAGGAGGTGGAACAGCTCCGCGAATTCGCCCGGCACGACGACGTCCACACCGCCGCCCTGGCGTTCGACCCCCATCACTGGCATCTGATGCGGTTCGTCCTGTGGCGGGACACCGCGGCACCGGACGCGACGGCCACCGAGCGGTACGAGGTGCTGCACCTGTCCTCCCCCGGCCTGGCGGGGCTGCCGGAGGGACGCGCCTGGTCGCACGGAAAACCGATGGGCTTGTGCGTACGACGGGACGTACCTTGCCCCGGGAAATCAGCCGGAGGAGGACCGTGACGATGGTGAACGACACCGAACTGCCGCACCTGCGCCGTTGCGTGGAGCTGGCGACCGAGGCGCTGGAGGCCGGAGACGAGCCGTTCGGGTCGGTTCTCGTGGGCGGGGACGGTTCGGTCCTCGCCGAGGACCACAACCGCGTCGCGTCCGGTGACCGCACGCGCCACCCCGAGTTCGCGCTGGCGCGCTGGTCGGCGGCCCACCTGACCCCCGGGGAGCGGGCGACGGCCACCGTCTACACCTCGGGCGAGCACTGCCCGATGTGCGCGGCGGCGCACGCCTGGGTGGGCCTCGGGCGCATTGTGTACGTGGCGTCGTCGGAGCAGTTGTCCTCCTGGCTGGCCGAGTTGGGGGTCCCGGCTCCTCCGGTGCAGACGCTGCCGGTCAACGAGGTCGCGCCGGGCGTGGTGGTCGAAGGGCCGGTGCCGGGCCTGGACGAAGAGGTCCGGGCTCTGCACCGCCGCTTCCATGGGGACACATGACCGCCCGCGCGCGGCGCGGTCAGGCGGCTCCTTCGCCCTCGTCCAGGAGCCGCTGGTAGAAGTCGCGCAGTTCGTCGCCGCCGTTGCGGCGCCAGTCCTCCACGGCGTCGCGGGCGTCGCGGATCGACTTGCGGCCGCGCACCACATCGTCCTCCAGGTCCGGGATGCCGTCGTCGATGTTGGCCAGGCGCGCGGGCTCCTGGACCTGCCGGCCGGCGAAGAGAGCTTCCTTGCCGAAGGGGAAGTTCCGCTGCTGCCAGGCGGTGAAGTCCTCGACGACCTGCGGCAGGTCGGGGAAGGCGAGGAAGCTCCCGGGCGAGCAGATGAAGGTGTAGCTCTCCGGGACGACCTCCGCGTTGCCCTGCTCGGTGCGGACCGGCAGCCCGTCCTCCAGGGTGTAGTGGGTGCCCTCGATGCCGTACTGCCTCAGCCGCTGCTCGACGGTGCCGTAGGGCGCGGCGGCGAAGTTGGCGATTTCGACGGCCGCGCGGACGCGGTCCTCGGGGAGGTCCTTGTTGACGAACGTCCAGATGCTGGAGCCGTTCCGGGACCACAGCACGGGGTCGCCGCCGTCCGCCGCGAAGTAGTCGAAGGCGTTCATGCGGAAGTCGGGGTTCGTCTTCCGCTGCTCGACGGAGGTGGTGTACCAGGCCCCGTCCCCGCCGCTGAGCATGAGGGACTCGCCGGACGCGAACCGGAGCGTGGGGGTCACCGGCGGCGGCCACCGCCTCGGGGTGGACCACCTCCGCCTCGTACAGGCGGCGGGTGAATTCCAGGGCCTCCAGGTACTCCTCGGACTCGATCCGGTTGACCAGCCGGCCGTTCTCCTGCTTCCAGAGGGGGACGACCCCGTACATGATCTGGGCGAACCACTTCATGTCCTCGCAGGCCCACACGTGGTTGCGGGCCGAGGTGATGTCCTTGGCAGAGTCGAGGAGTTCCCAGGCGCTGGTGGGCGAAGTCCAGCCGTTGGCCTCGAAGATGTCCTGCCGGTAGAAGGGGACGACGCCGCCGTAGACGGTCTGGGGCATGGGCAGCCCGCGCAGCGCGCCGCCGAAGACCGCGGGCTGCCAGGCATCGGTGGGAATGGCGGCGAGGTTCGGGAAGTCCAGCACGGCGTCGCCGGAGAGGAACGGGCCGAGGTCGGCGAAGCGGCTGCTGATGGCCTGGGGTATCTGGCCCAGGATGTTCCAGGACGGAACGCACACCAGGTCCGGGATGTCGCTGCCGGCCAGCGTGGCGGCGAGCTTGTCGCCGTACGTGTCACCGGCCTGCGTCTGCCAGTTGACGTGGACGCCGATGCCCTCGTCCATCGCGGTCCAGAAGTCGTTCCCCGCCTGGGGCGGGGTTCCCCACAGCGGCGTCATGACGGTGAACTCCGCGCCGCCGCCCCGGGGCGTCCGCACCGAGACGCCCAGTTCGTCGTCCGGAATCCACCGTGTGTAGCCGGGGCTCGAGCCGTTTTCGCTGGCGATGTCCGGCTCCACCGCGACGTCGGAGGCGCGGAAGGCCGGCAGGATGGACTGGAGTTCGTCCTCGGAGACCCGCCCCACCTGGCCACCGCCGTTCCCCCCGCCGCCGCACGCCGACAGCAGCGGGATGCCGCCGACCGCGGCGGTGGCGACCGCGGTGGAGGTCAGAAAGCTTCTTCGGCTCAGTCCTGAGCGTGAGTTCGGCATGGCGTTCAACAACCCCTAAGACTTACGAAAGTGAACAGGGTCGAGGGGCGGGAATTCGATGCGCGTGCAGGCGCCATCGCCATGGCCGGCGATTCGCGCCCGAGGCTCCGTTGGGTTCAGTGGTCGAGCGGCTCGTAGTCGAACCAGTCGACGTGGACGGTGCCTTCCGCGGCGTACATCCCGATGACGCGGCCGGTGAAGCCGCCGGCGACTTCGGTGGACAAGTAGCGGCCCTCGAGCGTCGCGAGCCCGGCGAACGTGCCATCCGGTTCCTCGACGCCGAGGGTGAGGGAGTCGGGGCCGGTGCGCGCGTCGTTGACGGTCCGGGTGACGGCGGCCTCGATCCCGAGGACCACCGGACCGGCGGACACGGCCCGAGCCGCCACCACGGTGCGCAGCGGGCCGACGCGGGCGAGCACGCGAATCTCGCCGGACGTCGCCTCGATGTCGTAGTGGTGCCGCTCGTCGAGGCGGACGGCCAGGCCGCCGCGTCCCCCGGCCGGGTCGATCATGGCGCGCACTCGGCAGGAGAGGTGCTGCTGGCGCCGGCCGACGAACGTCACATCCGGGTCGTCGAGCGAATTCCCCCGGGCGTGCAGCGTCAGCCAGCCCGCTCGTTCCTTGGTGGTGCAGCTCTGCTCGGGGCGTTGGCGCGGCGAGATCCAGCACGGTGCCAGCTCGCTGAGGTCGAAGTCGTCCCGGACCGGTGCGGCGGGAGCCGGCTGAAGCGGCCAGGGGGGCGCGGGCATGTCGGGCGACAGTTCGCCGACGACCGGCCAGCCGTCGGTCCAGGTCACCGGCGCCAGGAAGGTCTCGCGCCCCAGGACGTGCCAGCCGGGGGTGCCGCCGCGCGCCCGCACCCCGAGCAGCACCATCCACCACGAACCGTCGGGCCCCTGCACCAGATCCGCGTGGCCGGTGTTCTGGATGGGGTGGTCGGTGCCCCGGTGGGTCAGGATCGGGTTGTCCGGGCATGGCTCGAACGGGCCGTTGGGCGTGCGGCCACGGGCGATGGCGACGCCGTGGCACCGCTCAGTGCCACCCTCGGCGATGAGCAGGTACCAGTAGTCACCGATCCGGTACAGGTGCGGCGCCTCGGGGGCCTTGGCGCCGGGAGCGCCGGACCACAGCCGGCGCTGCGGACCGAACGACTCCCCGGTGTACGGGTCGATGCGGATCTGCCCGATCCCGGCGACGGTGCACCAGTAGTTGCCGTCGTCGTCCCGGGCGAGATCCGGGTCGATGCCCTTGACCCCCGGCAGCCGGATCGGGTCGGACCAGGGGCCGGCCGGGTCGGTGGCGGTGACCAGCAGGTTGCCACCGTCGTTCACGTTCGTGGTGATCAGCCAGAACCGGCCGTCGAAATGGCGCAGCGTGGGAGCGTAAATCCCTCCGGAGGACTGGGTTTCGGACGGCAGACGCAGTTGGCTCGGCCGTTCCAGGACGTTGCCGATCTGGTTCCAGTGCACCAGGTCCCGGCTGTGGAAGATGGGCACGCCGGGGAAGTATTCGAAGCTGGAGCACGCGAGGTAGTAGTCCGCGCCGACCTTGCAGACGCTGGGATCGGGGTGGAACCCGGGGAGAACGGGATTCCGGACGGTGTTGCCTGTCGCGGGCATGCTCGACACCCTCATCAGTTCCTTTCCTCGGTGGGATCGCGCAGTGCCGGCGCGGACCTCGTCGTTCGTTGTGCGTCACCCGGCGGGCGGCGCGCCTACACGTCGGTGAACGTGAAGCTCTCCGGTGCCGTGTTGGTGTTGTTCGTGCTGCCGATGAATCCGATGGTCACCGAGCCGCCCGCCGGGATGGTGCGGGAGTAGTCGGCGGGGCGCACGGTGACCGCTGCGCCGGTCTGGGTGTGGTGCCGTTCCACATGTTGTTGATCGTCTGGCCGTCGGGGAAGGAGAACGCGAGCTGCCAGCCGCTGACTTCGGCCGTGCAGGAGCGGATCTCGCCCTGGAAGCCGCCCTGCCACTCGCCGGCGACCCGGTAGGCGACGGTGCACGGCGCGGCCGGACCGTCGGCGGCCATGGTGACGTCGACCGTCGCGGAGCGTGCCGAACGGTTCCCGGCCGCGTCCCTCGCGTAGACGGCGAAGGTGTAGTCCGTGCCGGGCGAAAGACCGGTCAGGGTCACGCCGTTGGTGGTGGCGGCCCTCGTCTCGGCGGTGCCGTTGACGCGCACGATCTTGTAGCCGGTGACGCCCACGTTGTCGGTGGAGGCCGTCCAGGACAGCGCGGCGGTGGTGGCCGTGACGTCCGCGGCGGCCGGGGCGCCGGGGGTGGTCGGCGCCCGGGTGTCGGCCGCGCCGCCGGCCCGCAGTTGCACGACGACGATGGAATAGGCCGGTACCGTCTGGCTGTTCGCGCTGCCCGCCGTGGCCGAGCCGATCGAGGTGGCGTTCTGCAGGTGCGAGTACACGGTCGGGGTGGCCGAGGACGGGGTGAACTCCTCGTAGGACAGGTCGACCGTGGCGTCGTTGGCGGGGTCCTTGTTGATGAGCATGACGTTCAGGTCGCCGTTGGCCTTGCGGACGGCGTGCGCGGCGCTGGAGAGGATGCCGCCGTCGTCGTAGTCGGTGGCGCCCTCGACCTCGGTGATGTTGCTGCAGTCGGTGCCGTTGTGCAGGTTCCACCAGTCGAGGGTGAACGCGCCGTGTTCCATCCAGGTCAGGTACTCGTCCGGCGACACCATCGACTTCGTCATCGTGCACTCCTACCCCGGTGGTGCCAGCGCGGATGAGGCCCTGGACCGGGTCGCCCGGCTGCCCGGCCAGCTCCGCGAGGTCCGCCGCCAGATCGACCGCTATGCCGGGGAGCGCTCGGCCGAGATCGGCATCGCGCTCACCGAGGTCAACTCGAACGTCCAGCAGAACAGCCGCCCCAACGGCCTGTTCGCCGCCGAGGTCTACATGACGGCCCTGGAGAACGGCGTCTTCAACGTCGACTGGTGGAACACCCACAACGGGCCGAACGAGGTGAACACGGTGGACGGCGAGACCGACTTCAACGACGCCGGCCTGCTCTCCAGCGGCGGCTGCATCGGGGACGTCTGCCAGCCGCCGCTCCACACGCCGTTCCACCCCTACTACGGCATCAAGTCCCTGACCAACCTCGGCGGCCTGAGGCCGCCCGTCGGTGATTCCTCCGGCAGGCGCAGATCGAGGAGATGCCCCTCGCTGTGCTCGGGCTCGACCGGGGCATAGGCGATGTCTGTCAGCAGAAGAGTCCCTCCTCATACCAGGCAACCGCTGGCGGCGTTGCCCGGGAATCGTATGGTGCGCCAGGGGCATGGGGCCCGCGAATAACGCGTCGGCCGGCGCACACGGCAGGCGCCGTCTCATGGTTCGCGGTCGGCGGTGTGCGCCGGAATCTTCGTGGTCTCCAGCTCGCGGATGATGCGGGTCAGGTCGGCCGGGGCCGCCGCGAGGCGGATCTGCTTGCCCGCGTCGTCGAGCTCGGCGATGTGCCAGCTTCTGGGGACGGTGTCGCCGTCGCTGCCCCGGGCGCGCCGCACGTTCCTGACGCCGAGCCGCTCCACCGGTATCCGCTTCGCCGCGAACCGGCCCGGGCCCGAGTGCGGTACTACCGCGGGCGGGCCGCTCCCGAGGACGATGTGGGTGCCGAAGCCGTACGGGTTGTAGTCGGTGTGCTCCAGGAAGCGCGCGGCCAGGAACACCTCCCCCTCCCCTTCCTCTCCCATGGACTTCCCGGTCGCTCCGCCCTCTCCGGGCGTACGCACCCGGGTGGCGCGCCAGGCCCGGACGAAGAGTCCCAGCGTGGCCAGCGAGCCCGCGGCCGCCCACGCGATCGGCTGCGGAGAGGTCAGCAGGGTGGTGGGGTGGAGGTAGCAGAGCGGCAGCAACCACAGGGCGGTACCGGCGAGGGCGCCCGCGAACGGAAGGGCCGAGGGGACGACCTCGTCGGCGGGCAGTCGGCGTCCGCGCAGGCGCAACAGCACCAGGGCGCCGGGGTAGCCCGCGGCGAGGGCCAGCGCGGCCGCGATGACGGCCACCTCTCCGGCGCCGGGGACGTGCTCGCGCCACACGTGGCGCTCGCCGGCGACCTCCCGCACATCACCGCGCCAGACGGTGAGTTCGACGGTGTCGCCGGGCCGGAAGCTCTGGGCGGCTTCCCGGGACACCGCGACTCGTTCCAGCGGCCGGCCGTCGGTGAAGTACAGCCAGCTGCTCCGCCTGGCCCGGTTGGACGGGGCGGCCTCGGTCCGCGCGATCACAGCCGACAGGGTGGTCAGGCACTCGCCGAGCTCACCGGCGGGCGTCTCGGCGGCGCACGGGCCGGCCGACTGCCACGCCCGCTCATCCGACGCGACGTTCGGGACCAGCCACGCGGCCCCGCCCGCGCCCCCGAGCAGCAGCACGCACAGGGCCAGCGTCCCGGCCCGGCCATACCCGGCGGTGCGGTAGGTGACGACGGGGACATGGCTCGACTCCGGGGCTCCGTAACGGCGGTGCAGCGCGCGGAGCGCGTTCAGCTTCGCGTCGAAGTCCGGGTCGGCGGCGGACCAGCCGCTGTGCGGCAGGGGCAGGAGCCGCTTCCGCCCGTCTCGCAGCACCAGGCCGACGCGACGGGTCTCCTGCGACCGGTGGACCCGCACGTGTACCCGCAGGTCGGCGATGTCGGGCCATGGCACGCTCCGGCGGCGCGGCAGTGTCCGGACGTGCAGGCCGCGCGCGTCGGCGCTCACCCGGGCGGCGACGCCGCGGAGCGCCGCGAGGCCCATCAGCGCCAGCAGCAGGCCGACACCCAGCCACACGTCCAGCAGTTCGCCCCGGTTCGCCACGCGCACCACGGCCAGACCCGCCCCGGCCGCGCCGAGCACGACGAAGAACCACAGGGTGCGCTCCCAGAAGGGACGGCAGGTGACTTCCCGGACATCGCTCATGCGCGGAATCCTGCCATCGGCCGGTGAGCATGTGCCTGTGTCGGGTGCGGCAACTCCTGGCCGGCAACGCTGCCGACCCAGGGAAGTCAGTCATGGCGGGAACTGACTCGACCCTTTCCGCCTGGTCGCCTTCCTCGACTGCCGGCCGACGTCCGGCCCGGAACGGCGTGGCCGTCGACGACTGACACCGGCGGTCCGGCCCACCGGGATCGGCGGCCGGGCCGGGCCTCACGCGTCGTCCCGGTCCGGCGCCGCGATGTCGAGCACGGCGAGGAAGGCGGTGGCCGCCGGGGTGCGGCTGAAGCTGCTCCAGATGACGTACTCGACGCGGGCGGGCGCGTCCGCGACCTCGATGGTGATGACGCCGGCGAGTTGAGGCGCGTAGGCGGAGGGGAGCATGGCAACACCGAGGTCCTCCCCGACGAGCCGGGCGATGAAGTCCGCGGTGGTCACCTCGAAGGCGACGTCCCGGGTGAGACCGGCGGCCGCGAAGGCCTGGTCGGACTGGGCACGTCCGGCGGTCCCGGCCGGCAGGTCCACGAACACCTCGGTCGAGAGCCTGCGCAGGCCGACCGCTGGCTCTCCGGCGAGTGGATGATCCGGCGCGACCACGGCGACGAGGCGGTCCCGGACGAGTTCGTGGGCGGCGACGCCCTGGGGCCGTGAGGTGGTCGGCAGCCCGAGGAAGGCCACGTCGATGGTTCCTTGCTTGACCTGCTCGACGAGGTCCTCGCTCGCGCCCACCCGCAGGCTGATCCGTACATGCGGGTACTGCCGGCGGAAGTCGCGCAGCGCGCCCGGGATATCGACGGCGGTGACGGTGGGGATCAGGCCCACGGCGAGCCGTCCGCGCACCTCGCCGACAGCCGCGGCGACCTCGGCGGCCGCGCGTTCGGCGGCGTCCAGACACTGGCGGGCGGCCGGGAGGAACGCCTCACCCGCCGGAGTCAGCCGCACCCGGCGGCTGGTGCGCTCGAAAAGTCTCGCGCCGAGTTCCCGTTCCAGACGCGCGATTTGGTGGCTGAGGGCGGACTGGACGATCAGACAGCGTTCGGCGGCCCGGGTGAAGCTGTTCGTCTCGGCGACGGCGACGACGTAGCGCATCTGCTGGAGCTCCATGGATTCATCTTGTATCGCGATCGATGAACTGACAAACATGTGTTGGACTCATTGATCGTCGCGAGATGAGACTGCGCGTATGACAAGTCCGGGATTCCTGCCGCGCACCGCGCTGACGGCGTTCGCGCCGTTGGCGTGGGGCACGACCTATGTCGTCACCACCGAGCTTCTCCCGCAGGGACACCCGCTGTTCGCGGGGCTCCTGCGCGCGTTGCCCGCCGGACTGATCGCGCTGGCGATCACCCGGACGCTGCCGCGCGGAGCCTGGTGGGCAAAGGCCGCCGTGCTCGGCGTGCTGAACATCGGGCTGCTCTTCCCGCTGTTGTTCACCGCGGCCGAACGCCTGCCGGGTGGCGTCGCCGCCACCCTGGCGGCGGCCCAGCCGCTCGCCGTCGCCGTCCTGGCCACGCTGGTCCTCCACCAGGGCCCCTCCGCCTGGCACCTCTTCTGGGGTGTGACGGGGGTCGTCGGCGTCGGCTTGATGGTGATCGGGCCGGACGCGGCGCTCGATGCCGTCGGGATCGTGGCGGGCCTCGCCGGCGCGGCCTCGATGGCGCTGGGCGTGACCCTCACCAAACGCTGGGGGCGGCCCGCCGGGGCCGGTGCCACCGCCTTCGCCGGGTGGCAACTCACCGCGGGAGGCGTGTTCCTGGTGCCCGTCACCCTGCTTGTCGAGGGGCCTCCGCCCGCGATCGACGCGCCCGCCGTCCTGGGCTACCTCTGGCTGGGGCTGGTCGGCGGCCTGATCGCCTATGTCCTGTGGTTCCGCGGCGTCACCACGTTGCCCGTCAACTCCGTCGCCGTTCTCATCCTGCTCTCGCCGCTGGTCGCCGCCCTGCTCGGCGCCGTCCTGCTCGGCGAGACGCTCGGCCCGGTCCAACTCGCAGGCTTCGGGCTCTCCCTCGCCGCGATCGGTGCGGGACAGCTTCCTGCGCCCGCCCGTTCACGCCGCCCTGTTTCAACTCCCCCACTGGAAAGGACAGTTCGATGAAGATCGCCGTTGCCGGAGCCGCGGGCATGGTCGGCTCGCGCGTCGTCAGCGAAGCCGCCGGCCGGGGCCATGACCTCGTCGCGATATTCCGAAGGGAACGCCGGGCCGCCCTGCCTCCCGGCGTGACCGCCGTCGAGGGCGACGCGAACGACTCCGACCGCATGAGCGGACTCTTCCACGGCACCGACGCGATCGTGGCCGCGACCCGTCCCGCCCCCGGGCACGAAACCACCGCCGTCATGACCACGACGGCGCTGCTCGACGCGGCCGCTACGGCCGGGAGGCGCATCCTCGTTGTCGGCGGCGCCGCCCCGCTCCGGATCCCGGGACATCCCGACCGGCTCGTCGTCGACAGCCCGGAGTACGTGCCGCGGCAGTGGCGCGCCATCGCCGCCGCCAGCGCGGCGCAACTGGACGCCTGCCGAGCGCACCGGGCCGACTGGGTCTATCTCAGCCCACCCGCCGTCCTGGAACCGGGACATCGCACGGGTGAGTACCGCCGCGGCACCACCACGCTCATCACCGGCGCCGACGGCACGTCCCGCATCTCCGCCGAAGACCTCGCCGTGGCGGTCCTCGACGAACTGGAGACCCCGGGAGGGAACAGGCACTTCACCGTCGGTTACTAGGTCCGAAGTACAGGTCCGTCGCCGGCCCGTTGGAGTAATGACATGCTGGCCGGGCACCGCGTTCCCAAGGCGCGGGCTCCGTGACGAGGGGTGGGAGAAGCGGTGATCGTGTGGCTGAACGGCGCGTTCGGCAGCGGCAAGACCACACTGGCGGCCGAGTTGTGTGCGCGCCGGCCAGAGGCGTTGGTCTATGACCCCGAGCTGGTCGGCCAGGTCCTGAGGCGGATCGTGGACGTGCCGACCGGCGATTTCCAGGATCTCCGCCTGTGGCGGCGGCAGGTCGCGCACCTGGCCGTGGGGCTGGTCGAGGAGTACCGGCGGCCCGTCCTCGTTCCCATGACGTTGGTCAATCCAGAGTATGTGGGCGAGATCTTCGGCGCGCTGAAGGACGCGGGCACGGTGGTCCACCACTTCTTCCTCAAGGTCTCGCCCGAGGTCCTGGTGCGGCGGATCGACGGCCGGAGCTTCACGCCGGATGACCCCGAGCGAGATGAGGAGGTCCGGCGGTGGTGCAAGAGCAAGATCGAGATGTGCGCGGCCGCGGTGGACACCCTGCCCGGTGACACCGTCTTCCTGGACGGCGAGTTGACGCCCGGGGAGCTGGCCGACCGCGTGCTTCAGGGCGTCGGCGCGAGTCCGGACCGGTAGCGGATCCCGCCCCGGGCGAGCGCCGCGTTCCGTGAACCCGGGCGCGGGCGAACGTTCTCGGCGATCGCCTTGACGTCGTCTCCTGACAGATCGGGGAGCGGGACGATATGCTCCCCGCGATGACCACTCACTCTGTTGGCAGATTGGGGGTCCCATCCACGCAAGGTGAGTGCTGATGCCCACTCACACCGCGTATGGGGATTCCCGCCTTTCCCTCTGGCTGCGCGTGCGCGAGTTCGCCGTGCCGCCGTCCATGATCGAGACCGCGACCGCCCGCCGTCGTACCGGGGACTGGGCAGGGGCGTGTGCCGCCGCGGCCATCGATGTCGATCTCAATCTCCGTTCGGTGGCCAGCACTTACGGCCGGGAACTCGCCGCCCGGATCCGGGCCGATCTCCGTCGGCTGGCTCCCGACCTGTTGCGCTGGCACATGCCGCGGATCGCTCCCGACGGACTGCTGCGCCCGGGCCTGACCATCACCCTGGCCCGGTACGACGCCGCGGGGCGGGACGGCGCGCCCCCGGTGCATCTCGTGGTCCGCACTCCGCCCGCCTGGGCGGATGCCGGTCAGCGGATCAGCCTCGCGCTGTGGGACGGGTCCCGTTCCGCGGCGGGCGCCGGCCATCACCCGCATCCCCGTCCCAACCGGCGGTTCCGTCTCGACCTGCACCGTCACCTGTGGGACGCGCGCAGGGCCGATGAACTGCGGATCCGGTCCGGCGCCGATCGGCCGCCCACCGACGGCCAAGCCGTGCCGGACCCCGATCTGCTGAGTACGGTGCCGCCGGAGCGTGGTTGTGCCGTCGGCCGATGGGCGGCCGAGGCGGGGATTCTGCTCCGCGCCGAGGGGCGGTCCACCGGTGCCGTCGTCGCGCGGTTGGGGTCCCGCCACCGGCTGCTCCTGGAACTCGTCGCGAACGGGGACGGCGCCGGGCCGCCCGCGGTGCGGATCGCGGCGGCGCGCGAGGACGGCGGTGCCTGCGCGCCGCCGGTCCTGCCCGACGCGGCGATCTGGGTGCTGCCGGACCTGGAACTGCTCCGCGCCGGACTGATCGAGGGGGATCGGCTGCACCCGCTGGTCGCCTCGGCGCTGGCGCCGGATCGTTCACCGCCCCCCTCGTCCCGGACCCCGGTCGGTGCGGCGCCACCGCGCCTCGTGGAGTGCCGGGGAGCCCGGCACCGGATCGGCCTGGTCGACGGCGTCCTGTCCGCGCTGGACCACGACCCGGAGGAGATCCGGCGGGAGGAACTGCTGGCCGCGCTGACCGGTACCCCGCTCCCCTGCCTGCGGGCGATCGATGTGGCACACCGTCAGCCGGACTGCCTCGCCGACGTCCGCACGCGGCTGGACCACGGCGACACCGCCGGCGCGCTGGCCGTCGTCGAGGGCCTGCTGGGTCCGGACGCGGTGCTGCTCGGCGGCGCTCTGCGGGACGAGTTGGAGGCCGCCGCGCTGCGGCGGATCACCTACGGGCTGTTCCGGGCCGGTCTGGTCGGACGTGAGCGTGATCACGCCTGTCCGGGCCGGGGCCGCCCCCGCGACCACCGTTCCCACCCACGCCAGGCGCTCGTTCGCTGACCGGGACCCAGCTCCGTCCCCCACGTTCACTTCTCACCCACGAACCCCCAGGTGATCACACATGCCCACACGCACCCCGTCCGCCCCGGTCCACACTTCCCAACTGGACGTCGCCGGCGAGTTGTTGGCCCTGCTGCGCGACGCGTCCACCGAACCGCGCCCCGACGTACAACTGGAGGCCCTGACCCTGGCCGTGGCCGCCGACCTCCCCGTGCTCCTGTGGGGTGAGCCCGGGATCGGCAAGACGGCGGCCCTGACCCAGCTCGCCGCGGCCCTGGACCTGCCGTTGACCACCGTGATCGCCAGTGTGCACGAGCCGTCCGACTTCTCGGGCCTGCCGATCGTCGGCGACGATCCGGCGGAGAACGGTGTGCCGATGGCCCCGCCGGACTGGGCGGTGCGCCTGGTGCGGGCCGGCCGCGGCCTGCTGTTCCTGGACGAACTGTCCACCGCGCCACCGGCCGTTCAGGCCGCGCTGCTCCGCCTCGTGCTGGAGCGGCGGATCGGCGCCCTGCGGCTGCCGCCCGGGGTGAGGATCGTCGCCGCGGCCAATCCGCGGTCCTCGGCGGCCGACGGCTGGGAGCTGAGCCCGCCGCTGGCCAACCGGTTCGTCCATCTGCAGTGGACCCATGACCACGAGGTCGTGGTGCGCGGCCTCGGCGGGACCTGGCCCCGGGCGACGCTGCCGCGGCTCGCCCCCGAACGGCTGCCGGAGGCCGTCGACTTCGCCCGCCGCGCGGTGTGCGGGCTCCTCGCCGCCCGCCCCGGGCTCGTGCACCGGCTGCCCACCAACGAGGCGCGCCGGGGCGGCCCCTGGCCGTCGCCTCGGAGCTGGGAGATGACCCTGTGCCTGATCGCCTTCGCGACCGCGGCCGGCTCCTCCAGGGAGGTGCTCTCGCTGCTGGTCAGGGGCACCGTGGGGGACGGTCCGGGGCTGGAACTGCTGGCGAGCCTGGACCGGATGGACCTCCCGGACCCCGAGACGCTGCTCGCCGACCCGGCGGGGGCCGTCCTGCCCGAGCGCGGGGATCTGCGCCAGGCCGTGCTCGACGGAGTGGTGGCGGCGGTCCGCTCGCGCCCGGAGAAGTCCCGCTGGGACGCGGCGTGGGCGCTGCTGGTCCGGGCGGTGGAGACCGGCGCTCCGGACCTGGTGGTCGTCCCGGCGACGACGCTGGCCACGCTGCGCCGCGAGGACTGGGACGTGCCGGCGTCGATCGAGCGGCTCGCCGGGGCGGTGTCCCTGTCCCGCCGGGCGGACCACGCGGCGGCCGCGGTCGCGGCGAAGGCCGGACGATGAACACGGACGCCGCGAGGGCGCTGGACCTCGACAAGCTCTTCGCCGCCCGGCTGCAAGCCGCCCGGGCCCGGCCCTACTTGGCGACGGCGCTGTTCGCCCTGCACGCCGTGGCGTCGCGGACGGTGCCGACGATGGCCGTCGACCGGCACTGGCGGGCCTACGTCTCGCCGGCGTTCGTGGACCGGACGCCCGTGGCGGAACTGGCCGGGGTCTGGGTGCACGAGGTGTCGCACCTGCTGCGCGACCACCACGGGCGCAGCGACCGTTTCGCGCGGGAACACGGGCTGAGCGGACCCGCGGAACGGCTGCGGATGAACATCGCGGGTGACTGCGAGATCAACGACGACGTGTTCGGCGACGGGCTCGTTCAGCCCGAAGGCGCCGTGCTGCCCGCGTCCCTGGGACTGCCCGCGGGCGAGCTCATGGAGGACTACCTGCGCCAGTTCCGGCTCGGGCCGTATACGCAGAGCATGGCCTGGCTGGACTGCGGCAGCGGCGCCGACGGGCTGGAGCGGGAGTGGGACCTGGGGCCGGACGGCGCGCACGGCCTCAGCCCGCAGGAACGGGACGCGGTGCGGTTCCGGGTGGCGCAGGGCATCACCGCCCGCCCGGGGAACGCCCCGAAGGGCTGGCGGCGGTGGGCCGAGGAGGCGTTCCAACCGCCGCAGCCCTGGCGGGAGTTGCTGGGGGCGGCGGTCCGCTCGGCCGCCTGCGGCGCGGGCGCGGGCGACGACTACAGCTACGGCCGGCCGCCGCGGCGGTCGGCCGGAGTGCCCGGCGTTGTCCTGCCGAGCCTCCGGCGCAGGCCGCCCCGGGTCTCCGTCATCATCGACACGTCCGGGTCGGTCAGCGACGCGGAACTGGGCAGCGCGCTCCACGAGGTCGCCGCCATCTCCCGCGCGGTGGGCGGCCGTCGGGACCTGGTCACCGTGCTGCCGTGCGACGCGGCGGCCGACGTCGTGCACCCGCTGTGCCGTGCCGAGGGGATACCGCTGGTGGGCGGTGGGGGCACGGATCTGCGGACGGGCTTCGCCAGGGCGCTCCGCTCGCGGCCCCGGCCGGACGTCGTCGTGGTCCTGACCGACGGACAGACGCCCTGGCCGGGCGCGCGGCCACCGTGCCGGACGGTGGTGGGACTGTTCCCCCGGCGGCGGGCATCCCGGTCGTGGCAGGAGAACAATCCCGATTACGTGCCGGACTCACCGCCCGAGTGGGCACGAGTCGTTCACATCGGATCGACTCCCGCCGCCCGGTGAGCCCTCTCGGGACGGGCGGACCGGTCTCCTCTCCCTCGCGTCGCCGCCGCCGTGTGTGACGCCGTCACTGCGCGCTGGCGGCGGGGCGAACGATGATCTCGTTGACGTCGACGTCGTCGGGCCGGGAAACGGCGAAGGCGATGGCGTCCGCGATGGCGGCGGCGGGGATGGCCACCGAGCGGTAGATCTTCATGTCCTGGCGGGCGCGCGGGTCGGAGATGCCGTCGGCCAGCTCCGACTCGGTGACTCCCGGGGAGACGACGGTGACCCGGATGTCCCCGGGCGACTCCTGGCGCAGCCCCTCGGAGATGGCGCGGACGGCGAACTTGGTGGCGCAGTACACCGCCGCGGTGGGCACCACCTCGTGCGCGCCGACCGAGGCGACGTTGACGAACTGTCCGCCGCCCTGCCGCCGCATGACCGGCAGGGCGGCGGCGATGCCGTGGAGGACACCGCGCACATTGACGTCGATCATCCGGTCCCACTCCTCCACCAGCAGCGAGTCCAGCGGCGAGAGCGGCATCACCCCCGCGTTGTTGACCAGCACGTCCAGCCGCCCGAAGCGCTCGCGCGCGGCGGTGACGAAGGCCCGCACATCGGCGGCATCGGTGACGTCCAGCCGCTGAAACGCCGCGGTGCCACCCTCGGCGGTGATCTCCTCGACCAGCGCGCCGAGCCGGTCGGTGCGCCGTGCGCCCAGCAGCAGGCGGTGCCCGTCGGCGGCCAGGCGGCGGGCGGTCGCCGCCCCGATCCCGCTGCTCGCCCCGGTGACCGCGACGACCTTGGTGACCTCGTTCATGACTGCTTCTCCTCGCGGTACAGGACAAGGTGCTCGTGGTGGAGCACGCCGTCGCGGATGTCACCCGTGGCGGTGAACCCGGTGTCGTCGACGTAGTCGATGTGGCTGCCGGTCACCGTGTAGCGGCCGGTGTAGGCGCTGCGCCGGTCGCCGCGGGCCTCGTCGTACCGGCCGTCCGCGCGTAGCTCTTGGCGTATGTGGCCGTCCGCGGTGACCCACATGCCGACCACGTCGGCGTCGCCGTCTCGCCCGGCGTCTGCCATGGCGGATTCCTTTCGTCCATGAAGCCGTTTGCCTCACCGAGTCTGGGCCGGGCGGGGACCGCCGGCCAGGACGGCTGTTGCCTGGGTGCGCCACACCCAGGCGGCCCGCCGCCGCGCGAATTAGCCTCGGGACATGCCCGACAACCAACTGGGAGAGTTCCTGCGGGCACGCCGGGCGGGCGTGCGGCCGCAGGACGTCGGCATGGTCAGCCACGGCGTGCGCCGTGTCGCCGGCCTGCGGCGCGAGGAGATCGCCGTGCTGGCGGGGGTGAACGCCGACTACTACGCCCGGCTGGAGCAGGGCCGCGAACGGCACCCCTCGCCCCAGGTGCTCGACGCCCTCGCCCGCGCCCTGCGGCTGGGCACCGACGCCCGCGCCCACCTGTTCCGGCTGGCGGGTACCGCGCCGCTGGACCGGGCCACCCACACCACGGACCTGGTCGGCCCCGCCCTGCGCCAGCTCATGGACGCATCGGAAGCCGCCCCGGCGTTCGTGGTCAACCCGGCCCTGGACATCCTGGCGGCCAACGCCCTGGCCGAGGCCCTGTTCTCGCCGTTCGAGCGAGCGGACAACCTGGCCCGCATGGTCTTCCTCGACCCGGCGGGCCGGCAGTTCCACGTCCTCTGGCACACGGCGGCCCACGCCACCGTCGCCAACCTGCGCCAGGCGGCCGGCCTGGACCCGGACCACCCGCGACTGCGGGAACTCGTCGACACCCTCACCGCGCACAGCTCCGACTTCGCCCGCCTGTGGAACGCCCACGCCGTGCGCGGCAAGACCCGGGACGCCAAGCACCTGCTCCACCCGGACGTCGGCCCGCTGACCCTGACGTACCAGTCCTTCGACGTCCGCGACGCCCCGGGCCAGCAACTGGTCGTCTACCAGGCCGAACCCGGCAGCCCCAGCGCCCAGGCCCTCACACTGGTCGGCTCCCTCCACAGCCCCTGGGACCCGACCGATCCCCGTCCCGGCGGCGGGGCGGGTGCGTCAGACTGGCGGGCATGAGCGCACGGATCACCCGCGTCAGCCCGGAACAGCTTCATGAGACCCCCGGCTACCACCACATCACCGTCGTCGAGGCGGGGCGGACCGCTTACCTGGCCGGTCAGTGCCCGCTGGACCGGAGTGGTTCGCTCGTCGGCCCCGGCGACCTCGACCTCCAGACAGACCAGGTCGCGGCGAACGCGCGGATCGCGCTGGAGGCGGTGGCTGCCCGGCCGGAGCACGTCGTGCGCTCGGTGATCTACGTGTGCAGCGATGACAGGGATGTCCTGGGCACCGTGTGGCACCGCCTCACCCACTCGGTCATCGGCCCGGCGTTCACCACGGCCAGCACGCTCCTGGGTGTCGCCCAACTCGGCTTCGCCGGACAGCTCGTCGAGGTGGACCTCACCGTGGCACTTCCCGGCTGACGCCCCATCGCCCCGGCCGGAGACGGCATCACCGGAGATTCGCCGGGCGCCGCCCCCGGTCGTCGACCACCATCCGCCGCTCCTCGCGGATCTCGGGCGGCTCCTGGGACCCGGAGGGCACGAAGACGATCAGGTACTCCTCGAAGCCGTCGCGAACGCCGTACTCGCCCCGGTCCAGACAGGCGTCGAAACGCTCGCGGGAGTCCGCACGGCCCTTGGCGTAGACGTGCACGCCGTAGACGGTCGCGGGGTCGATCCGCAGGTCATCCATGGCGGGGCCGTTCATGGTGTCGCACACCGTCACCACGCCCCTGTGGACCGGGCGGTAGGTGACGGTGCCGAGGTGCGCCCACCCCTCCGGCGGCGTATGCCGCCGCACGACGCGCACGGTCACCGGCGCCCGCTGCTCCTGCACGCGAGTGGTGACCGTGATCCGGCCGTGGGAGAGGATGACCGGCCGCTCGCTCCGGAAGTCGGCCGCCTCGGTGCCGGGGCCGCCCTCGGTGACGCAGAAGTGGCGGTACTCGATGGCAACGGTGCCATGAACCGTGTCCGTCATCGCCGGTCCGCGCTCGCCGCCCGCCGGCGCCACCAAATGGGGCGAGCCGTAGAGGTGTTGACGCACTTCATCACGCCTCCATCATCCATGGGACGCGCACAGCGGACCGAACCCCTTGCGGCGCCCGTTACCCGGCTTCATTCGCAAGCGGGCGCCCTCTCCGCAGATCGCTCGGGCGATCACGGGCGACTCGCTCTGGCCAAGCTGAACGCCGACAACCGCACGCACGCGGTGGTGCTGGCCTACGAGACCGGCGTGCTGGCGACGGGCTGAGCCGGCCCGGGCGACCTGGTGCCCGTCGCCGCTCGGGGTGGCTGGTTCCCGCCCCCGGGTCGAACCGGCGAGGGACCTCCTCCGTGAGTGGAGAGTCATGAGCATGGTTCCCCCACCGACAGGAGTGCCCATGGTTTCCCGACCCGCTGCACGCCGGCCCCGGCTCGGTCTGGCCCTCGGGGCCGGCCTCGCCGGCCTCTCGCTGGCCCTCGCCCCCACCGCCGCCTCGGCGGCGACCACCGCGCAGGCCGCCGATGTGACCGTGACCCTGCGGATCACGATCGGCGCCGGGGACCCCTCGTGGCCCGCGGACTCCGTCATCATCGGCATGCCGGACGACAGCCCGAGCGGCCGGTACTGGGACTGCCAGCGGGGCTTCACCACGGGCGTGCCCAAGGACGTCGTGGTGACGGTCCCCGAGGGCACGTTCCTGCCGGTGTGGAGCAGCCACGGCTGTTACGACGCGCTCAGCCACGGCAACGGCACCGCCACCACCGACGGCGAGATCATCGAAGTCATCGTCCCCTAGCGGCGGTTGCCGCCCCTGAGTGGCGGGCCGGTTCGGCGAGGGACGGTTCGCCGGGGCCCGAACGGGTGCCGGGCGGGCACGGGTGGGAGAAACCCGTGCCCGCCCGGTGATCGGCGGATGTGCTGCCGGTCAGGAGGAGGTGCAGCCGAGGCCGCTCAGGCTCGGTGAGCCGCCGCCTCCGCCGGCCACGAAGCCGAAGGTGGTCGATCCACCGGCGGCGAGGCTGCCGTTGTGAGTGGCATTGCGCACCGAGACCGTGCCGGAGGAGCCGGTGCGTTCGCCGTTCCACATGGAGCTGACGGTGGCTCCGGCGGGCAGGGTGAGCTGGACCGTCCAGCCGCTGATCGCGGCCGCGTTGTTGTTCGTGACCGATACCTCCGCCTGGAAACCACCGTTCCAGGCGTTGACCACGCGGGAGGTCACCCCGCACCCGGCCGGCCCGGGCGGCGGGTCGTCGTCGCCGCCCGGGGTGAGGATCGGGGTTTGCCAGTCCCGCCACTGGGACAGGTTGCCGGCCTTGCGGGACGAGATCCTCATCTCGCCCGGGGCACTGCCCGTTCCCAGCAGGAACGTCTGGATGCTCTGCTGCAACGGGGCCCGCCACTCGGACCGGACGGCGCAGTGGTTGCCGTCCTGGATGTCGGACCAGTAGGTGATGTTGTCCCCGGCGCCGAGCGCGTTGTAGACCTCCGCCGCGCCCAGGGCCGCCACGCTGCCGGACCTGGCGCCCAGCCAGTCGATGTGGGGGCTCTCCATGACGAAGAGTCCGCGGGGCGCGACCATGGCCAGGATCTCGTGGGTGTCCACGGGGAGGTTGTTCGGGTTGCTCGTGTAGGAGCCGAACGCGTCGCCCAGCCACGGCTGTTCACCGTAGGCGCTGCTCAGCGGCTGCGAGCCGCTCTCCCCGGGGATCCCGCGGAAGATGGGAGCGCCACCGGTACCCGACTCGATCGGCATGGTCAGCGCGATTGCGCTGGTCGAACGCGCCGGCCACGAGGGCGCCCTTGCCGAACCGCGAGCATCCCGTGACGCCGGTCGCGTCCGCGGTGAGAACGTTGCTGCCCGACTGCTCGATGACGTCGATGATGCGGCTGACGCCCCAGGACCAGGCCATGAGCAGCCCCGTGCTGCTCGTCGAGCCGTAGATGCTGTAGAACGCGCCTTGTTTGTTGTTGCGTGCGGTGCCCTCTCTGCCCACCGTGTAGGGGTCGAAGTTGATGACGGCGGCACCCGAGGACCGGATGGTGGCCGTGTCCGCGCCCATTCCTCCGAAGACGATGACGGCCGGGAAGGGCCCGGAGCCGCTCGGCAGGGAGACCGACGCGGAGAAGCTCGAACTCCTGCCCTGGTCCGTCACGTTCACGGTGATGCCGGTCGACGAGACCGTTCCCGTGACGCTGTCGGGGGCGTCGGGCTTCTCGCCGTAGACGAACCTCTCGGCCAGCTCCTTGATCTCCGCCCGTCGGCACCGCCAGTCGGACTGGGCGGAGACGCGGGTACCGTCCAGCTTCCTGAACGGGTCCGGAAGCAGGGAGGTGGGGGTCTGCTGACCCGGGTCGGGCACGACGCAGTCGGCACCGTCGTGCTCGTCGGCGGCGGCCTGAACCAGCGGGGCGGCCCCGTCGCTGTCGGCGGCGCCCGCCCGCGTGCCGAGAGTGGTGGCGGTTAAGCTCACGACGGCCACGAAAACCGCGGCGGCCCACCCCCGGGGCCGATATCGATGGAAGCGCATTGGGGGACCTCCAGAAGAAGGCGCGCAGCCGACGGAAATGCCCCTGCCGGACGGCATGGAGTCATGAACCGGCCGACGCACGCCGCGATGGTGGAAGTGCGCCGGACCACGATGTCGTCAAAGCTGCCCCCAGGCCTCAACCGCAGCCCAGTACTGGGCAAGGTACAAGGGCGCCAGTTGGACGCGCAATCCCCCTGTAACACGCGGGTACCACCGGGCCCCTCGGGTTTCAGCGCCGTCGGGAGCGTTCCGGCGCCGGCGCGGTTGGCCGGATTCGCCGGTGGTCTCACGGGCCGTCAGCAACCTTCCCTGGCACCGGTGGCGACAACACTGCGCCGGACCGACTGAAGGGAGCCGCTCATGTCGCGCAGGTCCAGGAGCATCCTCCGGAAGACCCTCGGGGTGGTCGCCGCCGCGGCCGTCCTGGGGCCGCTCATGCCGGCCGCGGCCGGTGGTGCCCCGATGGCGGCGCCCGTCGCGTTTCCGGGGGCGGAGGGGTTCGGTGCCCAGGTCACCGGAGGGCGGGGCGGCGAGGTCTATCACGTCACCCATCTCAACGACTCGGGGCCCGGGTCCTTCCGGGACGCGGTGAGTCAGCCGAACCGCATCGTCGTCTTCGACGTCGGGGGTTACATCGCGCTCCGGTCGCCCGTGCACGTCTCCAGCAACATCACCATTGCCGGGCAGAGCGCCCCGGGCGACGGAGTGGCGACCCGCGGGTACCAGGTGTCGTTCTCCAACTCCGACAACGTCATCGTCCGGTACATGCGGTTCCGCCACGGCCTGACGCCCGACCAGAACCGCGACGCGGTGGCGATCGACAGCGGCAGCAACATGATCTTCGACCATGTCTCCACCTCGTGGGGCCGCGACGAGACGTTCTCCATCAACAGCAGCACGAACATCACCGTGCAGTACTCGATCATGGCCGAGGGCCTGGACCCGCACTCGTGCGGCGGACTCGTGCAGAGCGACGGTGTGACCCTGAGCCACAACCTCTACATCCACAACAAGACCCGCAACCCCAAGTCGAAGGGACGGCTCCAGTACGTCAACAGCGTGATCTACAACTGGGGAACGGACGGCTACATCCTGGGCGACTCCGCGGGCATCAGCAACGCCAACGCCGTGGGGAACTACTTCGTCGCGGGGCCCTCCACCACCGGCGATCCCTTCACCCGCGCCAACGCCAACTACCACATCTACGCATCCGGCAACTACTACGACGAGGACGCCGACGGCCAGCTCGACGGCCGCGCGACCACGGACGCCGACCTCGGGCCGGCCACCATCGAGGACCAGCCCTTCGACTTCCCGCCGGTCACCGTCCAGACGGCGCGGCAGGCGTACGACACCGTACTCGCCGGGGCCGGCGCCTCGCTGCACCGCGACGCGATCGACACCCGCCTGGTCAACGATGTCGCCCGCCAGACCGGCGCCATCATCACCGACCCCGCGCAGGTCGGCGGCTTCGGCGTCCTGCGCGGCGGCACCCCGCCGGCCGACACCGACCGCGACGGCATACCGGACACCTGGGAGCACGAGCGGGGGCTCGACCCGGGCGACGCCTCCGACGCCGGTGACACCGACGCCGGCGGCTACACCCATGTCGAGCGGTACCTCAACGAGTTGGCGGGCTGACGCGGCGGTGACCGGGCGCCGGCCGGGCGCCCGGTCCCGGCTACCAGCGCAGCGGAAGCGTGGCCAGGTAGTCGTCCAGCAGGCCGGCGAGGATCCGGTGGTCGTTGAGCGAGAAGTGCCAGTCGCAGCCGAGGCGGTCCAGGGCCGGGTCGTCGTAGTACCAGTAGCCGACCCGGTCGTCGCCGCGCCCGTTGCGGTCCCGGACGATGCGCTGGGCGGTCTCGGCGAACGTGTTGGTGCTGGAGACGCCGGTGGCGCCGATCACGATGAACGTCCCGGCGCCGTAGCGGGCGCGCAGCTTGTCGAGGAAGCCGTGGTACGCGGTCTCGTAGTCGGCGACCAGGCTGTCCTCCGTGGCCCAGCGCTCGCCCGGGCCGAGCGGGGTCGAGAAGTCGTTGGCACCCAGGGCCACCACGACGACCTGCGGCCGCCAGGTCACCGGTCTCCGCCAGACGTCGCCGTCCACGTGCAGGAGGGCCCGGTCGTAGTAGGTGCGGAAGTCGACCTCGGGGCTGCCGCCATTCCAGTTGCGGACCATGCCGAGGCCGGAGAAGGCGTTGATCTGGTAGTCGGCGTCGAGTCCTCGGGCGGTGAGGGCACCGTAGGTGAGGTCCGCGTTGCTGTTCCGGTTGACCCCTCCGTTGCTCGAACAGTCGCGGGTGCCCGAGGCGTTGCCGTAACCGGCGGTGTTGGAGTCGCCGATGAACTCGATCTGCCTGCTCCGGGGCCGGGGCCGGGCGAGGATCGCGCCCCCGGGCGCGGTGACGAATCCGCCGAACGTGCCCGCGGCCCAGGCGCTTTCCGTGCGCTTGACCAGCCGCACGGCGTGCGCGGCGTTGGCGAGGCCGTTGATCCAGCGGGTGGTCCGGCCGGGGGTCACCAGGGTGGCGACGGTCGTTCCGTCGATCTGGATGTCGTAGTCGTTGTGGGCGTCGTCGAGGACGATCCCGACGCCGGTTCCGCGGAACCGGCCCTCGAAGTAGACGCCGGGCCAGGAGTACTGCACGGCGTCGGGCGCGGTCCTCGTGACGCGGCCGGCCGTGTGGAACTGGGCCGGCACGCCACCCGATGCCCGCACCGGCGAGGCGACGGCGGTGACGGCGCCCAGGGCGGCCGCCGTGACCAGCGTCCGGCGCGAGAGACGGGGTTGAGTCTGCATATGGCTGTCCTTCGGTCGCGGTGGACGGGCCGTCTCCCCCTCGCCTGCCGTTGGGAGCGCTCCCGTGAAGGGCACTCCTGAAGGTGGCCGCTGCACACGACTCCGTCAATCCCTCGCGAAACAATCTTCACGCGGCGCGCAACGGCACCACCGGGTGAAGGCACGCGAACGACGCGGGCGCGCGTTGGGCACACCGGGATCGGCGTCCGGCGAGGGCTGAAGACACTGAGGCTGCTCGGCTCGGACGACGTTCCCGCCCCGCTGAGCGAACTCGGGGCCCGCGCTCGGTGCGGGCCCAGGGCAGGGTACGTACGCACCGTGGATCCGCACCGCCGGCCGGGGGCCGGCCTATCCCCGGCCGCCGAAGTCCCGCCGCCGAGGGTCAGGCCTCGGCGCGCGAGGGGAGCGTCCAGGGTCCTCGCTTGTGACTGAGCCTTCCTCGTACCTCCGTACGACGGCGGATGCCTACGATGCCATCGCCGTTCTCTATGCCGACCTCTTCCGTAACGCGCTTGACGCCTTTCCGCTGGATCGCGCGGTGCTCGCGGCGTTCGCCGAGCTCGCACGGACCAGGGGTCCCGGTCCCGTCGCCGAGCTGGGCTGCGGCCCGGGTACCGTGACCGCGCACCTGCGGGACCTCGGTCTGGACATCCTCGGCGTCGACCTGTCGCCGGTGATGATCGACCTCGCCCGCGAGGCGCACCCGGATCTGCGGTTCGAGGTGGGTTCCATGGACGCCCTGGACCTGGCGGACGGCGAGCTCAACGGCATCGTGTCCTGGTACTCGGTCATTCACACGCCACCGCGGGAACTGCCGTCGTACTTCGCCGAGTTCCGTCGCGTCCTCGCGCCCGGCGGCCATCTCCTGCTCGCCTTCTTCGAGTCGGAGGGTGAACCGGTCACGGCGTTCGACCACAAGGTGACGACGGCCTTCCGGTGGCCGATCGACGAACTCGCGGGGCTGGCGGGCGAATTCGGATTCGCCGAGGTCGGCCGGATGCTGCGCGAACCACACGAGGACGAGCGGTTCCGCCGGGGGCATCTGCTGATGCGTGGAGAGAAGTAGCTCAAGTGATCCCCTGCCCGCGAGAGGAGGCGCGGGGCGGCCGGTGGCCCATGGGACGTGAGCGACCGGGCACGCCGACCGGCTGGCGTGCCCGGCGCGGGTCCCTCGCCGGGCCGGTGGGCGTCGTTACTGTGGGCGAGTCCAGGTCCGGCGACCCGAGTTCGCGTGGGTGTGATGCCGCAGCCCTCCGCCGGGTCGGCCCGGGCTTTCGCCGATCCCCGGGAGATGCCCTTATGTCCCTGCCCGTGCTGTTCGGTGCCAACGTCGACCCCGTCTGGGCAAACCCGCACGCGGCGCTTCGCCTCGCCCGGCAGGCGGAGGGCGCGGGGCTGGATCTGGTCACCGTCCAGGACCACCCGTACCAGGCCGCCTTCTACGACACGTGGACGCTGATCAGCTATCTGGCCGGCGCGACCGAACGGATCACGTTCGTCCCCACGGTGGCCAGCCTCCCGCTGCGGCCGCCCGCCGTCCTGGCCAAGTCCGCCGCGAGCCTCGACGTGCTCAGCGGCGGGCGCGTCCAGCTCGGGCTGGGCGCGGGTGCCTTCTGGGAAGGGATCGCGGCCATGGACGGGCCGCGGCGGAGCGCCGGGGAGGCCGTCGCGGCGTTCGCCGAGGCGCTCGAGGTGATCCGGCTGATGTGGAGCGGGGAGCGCTCGGTGCGGTACGCGGGCGGCCATTACCGGCTCTCCGGCGTCCACCCCGGACCCGCCCCCTCCCCCGGGCTGGGCATCTGGACCGGGGCGTACGGCCCCCGGATGCTCGACCTGACCGGCCGCAGAGCCGACGGGTGGATGCCGTCGCTGGGGTTTCTCGGCCTGGACCGGCTCCCGGGCGCGGTCGGCCGCCTGGACACGGCGGCGGCCGACGCGGGCCGGGACCCACGGGACATCCGCAAGATCTACAACCTCGCCGGGATCATCGGCGCGGAGTCGCCGGACCCGTTCCGGGGCTCGGTGCGCCAATGGACCGAACAACTGGTCTCCACCGTGCGCGAGTACGGCATGAACGGCTTCGTCTATTGGCCCGAGCGTGACCACGCGCGACAGCTCGGCGTGTTCGCGGAGGAGGTCGTCCCGGCGGCGCGCGAGGCTCTCGCCGACGCCGCCGGGTAGGGAAGGGACGGCCCCGCGCTCGGCCCAACTCCCCCGGATCCACGGCCGAAAGACCGCGGCACCCGAACGGCTGCGCCCGGCGGCGGACTTCCCCACTCCGCATTACGGTTAAATCCGGCATTTCCCTTTGGGGGTCATCCAGTCGGGGCGAAGGAAGGGTCCGCGGCGGAGTTTGCCCTGCCGCGGTGACAGGCACCGCTTCTTCCCGCCCCGAGGAGCAGGAGAGCGACATGAACATCCGTAAGCGGCGAATTCGGCGTGCGGCTGTGGCCGTGTGCGCCACCGCGCTGACCACGCTGACGGTCAGTGGCGGTGGCCCTCCCGGCGGCGGGCCGCAGCCGGGGGATTCCGGGAGAGACGGCCGCACCATTCGCGTGGAGACGAATCTGCGGGTCTCGGAGGAGCTGGATCTCGGGGCATCGGGCCGCAGCGTCGGCGACCAGTTCATATTCAGCGGGGATCTGCTGTCGGTCGAGGATTCGGACGGATCCACGGTCGGCACCATCGGCGGATACTGCGTCATCACCGAGGTGGAGCGCAACGCCGGACAGTGCTCGCTCACCGCGGTGCTGGACGGCGGACAGATCACGGTCCAGGGCGAGCAGGAAGGGATTCCGACGCCCAGCGCGGTCACGAACGCGATCACCGGAGGCACCGGGGAGTTCCGCAACGCGCAGGGTGAAATGGCCCTCGAGTTCCAGACGCCGGTGGTCTGGCGGCTCACGTTCACGCTGACCGGCCGCTGACGGGCCGCCACAGGATCGACCGCCGCGCTGGAGGGCTGAGCTCCCCGCGGCGGTCGGTTCCTTTTCGTTCTCCGGCGTCAGCCCGTCACGATCTGCCCCTCACTGACCTCGAATTCCTCGGCCGGCGCACAGCCGGCCGACGGCGTGATCAGCAGGCTCACCGCGACCGGCGCGGGCTCGGTGCTGGCGGTGGAGAACTCGCAGATCGCCCCGGAGCCGGTCAGGGGACCCCAGAACCAGCCGTCCGGCTCGCCCACCGTGGCCCGGTCCGACTCCTTCCACTCCCCGTCCTGGAACGTGAAGACCCGCAGCTCCACCGAGGCCGCCGTCGGGTCCGCCGTCGAACGCACGGCCGTGAGCGTGAACTGGTAGTCGCGCCCCAGCACCGACGAGGCGATCCGCCGGCTCTCCCCCGCTCGGTCCCCGGACGTGTCGCGTTCCCCGTCCGGATCCGCCGGCGGGCCGCCGGCGGTGGTGCCGATCACGGCGGCGACGGCCAGTCCGCCGAGGACGGTCCGGCTCTTCCAGCTGTTTCTGCGGGCAAGAGACGTTCGCGGTATGAAGCGCCGCATGGGCCACCTCCTGGTGTATGGGATGCCCCATCACTGTAAATATCCCTCGACGTACATGTATGCCCGATATCGACCGAATGGGTAGTCGAGCCGCCGCGCGGCGGAGCCCGCCCCGACACGCCCGGTGGCGCACGCCCGCCGCGGGGGCGCCAAGGCGGGCGTGGGGCGCGCTCGCGGTCGGGAGAGCACGCCACGCGCAACGACAGAGAATGGCCGACCGGCCGACCGACGGCGGGCCATGTGCGCTGGCCGGGGGCCGGATAACGCTTTCCGCCACGCCGGGCTTCGATCCTCATATCTATCTATGTGCCGTTTGTCGCTTCCGCTCCCTGGCGATTCTCATCACAGTCGGTAACGGCTCGTATGCGTGGAGGGAGCATTCGCCATGAAGACCCAGCCCGGGCGAAGATCGACCGTCCTGATGCCGCGACGCGGACCCCGGTGACCTCCGGCAGCTAGGGATCGTATGCCGCTTCGTTATGGGGTTCTGGGACCGCTCGTCACCGGCGGTGGAGACGTGCTGAGCACCGTGTCCTCGCCCAAGCAGCGCACGCTCATCGCCGCCCTGCTACTGCGTTCCAATACCGAAGTCCCGTCCGAGGAGCTTCGGGAGTTGCTGTGGCCGGGCCGTCCCGTCGAACGGGCCCAGATATCGCTGCACACACTGATCTCCCGAACTCGGCGCGAACTGCGCCGCCGTGGCGTGACGGGCATTTCCTCGCTGAGTTCCGGTTACGCGATCGACACCACGCACGACGAACTGGACCTCAATCTGTTCGAGCGCGCCTGTGAGCGGGGGCGGCACGCCTGGCGCGAGGGGAATTGGGCGCGCGCCTCCGCCGCCCTGCGTCAGGGACTCGACCTGTGGCGCGGGGAGTTCCTGAGCGATGTGACGGTGCCCGAATTGCAGGAGCCGCATCGGGGACCGCTGATCGAACAGCGCCTTCAGGCACTCGAATTGCGCATCGATGCGGAGCTGGAGCTGGGCGAGAGCGGCGCGCTGGTGAAGGAGTTGCGCCAACTGGTGATGACGCACCCGCTGCGCGAGCGTTTCCACGCGCTCCTGCTGCTCGCCCTGTACCGATCGGGCCAGCGTGCCGACGCGCTGGCGGCCTTCCGGGAGGCGCGGCGGCTCATGGTGGACGAGCTCGGCGTCGAGCCGGGCTGGGAGTTGCAGGAGCTCCACCAGCGCGTCCTGACCGACGACCCGTCATTGCTGACAACGGTGATAAAGGCACGGCCGCGGTGAACGCCGGAACGGCAGGACGGCGAAGCGGAATTCGGGGGCCGCGGACGGCAAAGCCTTCTGGGGACGTATGTAAGTCGAATGTAAGGGGTCTTGTCTACGGTTGACCCGGCATGGCCGCCCGAGGACCCATAGGGGAGTTGGCACATGAAGAACGTGAAGGACGAGATGGCTCCGGAGAAGGAGACCGCGGACGCCGCCACGGAGACGCGGGAGCCCGAGGACGTGGCGACGGACGAAAAGGCAGCCGAGGAACTGGACGAACTCGACGACGTGGCCGAGCTGGACGATATCGAGTTCGCCCTCGACGAGGTGGAGAGCAAAATCGCGCCGCTCGCGCTCGCCGAGCTGTGACGAATTTGCCGCCGCGAGCCCGCAATCGGCCGACCGAACGCGGGACAGGACTGTGAGAGAGGGCATCGGTGCAGTCGGCGCTGGAAATTGACATGGGAACCGGACCGTCCGCCGGCTACGCGGGACTCCGCCGGGTGATTCGGACACTTGAGGAAGAGGGCGCGGACTTCGGGGAGTTGCGCCATGTTCGAGCGGCGGAGTGGGCTGTTCTGGCTCCGGCCGCGTCCGACGACGTCTCGTCCGACCGTCTGGAGGACGTCACCATCCCGGCTTCCGAGCGCCGGCTCCACCGGGAGTCGGAGCACACCTTCCGGGTGCTGGCCGCGGCGGCCGTCGCGCTGTGCCAGGGCTCCGACCAGCTCGGCCGCCCCCTGCTGCTGAGAGGTGCGGGCCGGGCCGATCTGCCGTCGCTGCGCGGCGTGATCCGCGCCGCCGAGTACCAGCGGGCGACGGGGGTGGGCGCTATCTCGGTGGCCTCCGACCACACCCCCAACGGCGCCTCCGGCCACGTCGCGGCGGCCGCGACCGCGCTGGACTTCGCCACCGACCGGGCCCGGTGCCTCGAGCTCATCGGCGTGCCCGACGAGGGCCAGGACAGACCGCCGCTCCTGCTCGGGGCGGCCCTGGAGCCGGACGGCGCGGCGGCCGAGGAGCGGCTCTTCGCCCGCGCCCTCCATCCGGCCGGTACCGCCGTCGACCGTCTGGTGGCCGTCATCGGCTATCTGCGCCTGGCGTTCAAGTCGGCGAACTGGGAGGGCGCCGCGCTGGCGGCGGACGGCTGCCTGCCGCTGACCCGCGGCCTGTCGGCCGGGGCGGTGGCCCGGATCGCCGGCTCCCTCACCGCGTCGGGGTCCCAGGCGTTCGAACTGGAACCGGAGACCTTCCGCCACCCGGCGGACATCCGCGCCTTCCTGCTCAAGTCCCTGGGGATCCAGGCGACGTTCCGGGAGCTGCACGACGACGCGGTGCGGCTCTTCCGCGCGATGCGGGACACCCGGGACCCGATCTCGCCGGAGCTGGTGGCGCAGTCCCACCTCTACAGCGCGCTCACCCTTGTGAAGCGCCGGAACGCCGTCGCCGAGGCCGTCAAGGAGGTGGAGCAGGGCCTGGCCACGCTGCCGGAGGCGCGAGGTGAGTCCGACACCCTGCGGCGCGAGCGGGGCTGGCTGCACAACCTCCGGGGACTCACTCATGTCGTCCAGCGGGACCTGCTGGCCGCGTTGCGCCACGAGAAGGCGGCCTGGTCCTGTCTGGAGGGGCTGACCGACGCCAGCTCGGTGCATCTGCGGGTGAACCTCATCTCCAACATCAGCGTGCTCCAGGAGCGGGCGGGCAAGCACGCCCAGGCGCTGCGCACCTGGGAGAAGTTCGCCGGTTCCGGCTTCACCGACGACGCGAAGTTCGTCAAGCACCACAGCTACCGCGCCGGGGGGCTCACCCTCGCCCACGGCGACCGGGAGGAGGGCGAGGCGCTGCTGCGGCGATCGCTCGCCCGCTGCGACGAACTCGCCGACGACTTCCACACCTTCGAGATCGCCGCCGAGCTGGCGACGCTGCGGCTGGACCGGGGCGACGCACCGCGGGCGAGCGCCTACTTCGACCAGGCGGCGACCGCGGCCGGCGCGCTCGGTGACCCGTACCGCACCGCGCTGGCGCGGGTCGGCGGCGCGGTCGCGGCCGGCCGCACCCCCGCGCCCGCCGTGGCGGAACTGGCGTTGCGCAGCGCCTCCAACGCCCGCCGCGCCCAGGATCTCGCCAAGCGCCTGCGCGGCGGGGGCGCGGATGAGCTCCGCGCCTCGCTGCCGACGGTGCGCACCAAGCTCAACCGGCCCTTCGACCTGGTGAATTACTGATGTCGGGTAATGAGCGTCCCGCCTGGCGCCTGGTTCCCCGGCTTTTGCTGCGCCGGGCCGGCTTCGGGTTCGACCTGCTGGAGCCGGTCGCCGACGCGCGGGTCCTCGACCGGGCGGCGGCGTACCGGGCGGCGTCGCACCAGTACGAGCGGGCGCGTGACGAGCTGCTGCACCGCCAACTGCCCTCCGCCGTCGCCGAAGCGCGCGCGGCCGGTGACCGCAAGCGCCTGCAGGAGCTGTCCGCGCTGCGGTCCGCGGCCGGGCGCAGGCGGCCGGTCACCGTCACCGCCGGCGTCGCCGGCCACGCGGAGCTCGGCGCGGCCGTGGCGGCCTGCGCGCGCGCCTGGGAGGGCCGTGCCGCGTCGGCCGAAGCGCTCGCCGACGCGGTGCTGGAGGAGCAGGCCGGGCGCGCGGGGCGGCTGCGCGGGCTCCTGGATTCCCAGGTCTTGGACGCGATGCTCCAGCTCGCGCCGTCGTTCTTCGACCGCGCGACCCGGTGGGCCGCGGATCAGCGCGACGGAACGGGCGCCCGGGAGCGTGCCATGATGCGCCGCCTCCACCTGTATCTCCAGCGCTTCGCCGCGAAGAACGAGACCACCAGCTTCTTCGGCCCCCTGGTGCACGGGCTGGTCGATCCGGAGCGGAGCGGCGTGCGGCTCGGTGCGGACACCCCCGGCGGGGTCCTGCGCACCCGGGCGTTCCTCTCCTTCTGGGCGGTGGACGCGCTCGCGCGGCGGCTGGCCGACGACCGCCGGGTGGGGCCCCGGGTGCCCGTGACGTGGGTGGCCGCGACGCGCCTGGAGGACGGCGTGCTGACGCTGCCCGCCGGCCGCCGGGTCAGGCTGACGCCGCCGCTCGCCCGGCTCGCCGCGCGCGTCAACGGGTCCGCCTCCGCCGCCGACCTGTGCGAGGCGCTGGGCCAGTCCGAGGGGGAGACCGACGAACAACTGGCCGTTCTGGAGCGGTTGGGGGCCGTGCGCCGGTGGCCCGAGCCGTCGTCGACGTGCGTGGAGCCCCTGGAGGAGCTGCTCGCCTTCGCCGACCGCCACGCCACCGGGACCGACTGGCCGGCGCGGCTGCGGGACCTGCGCTCCCACGTGGAGCGCTACGGCGCCGCGACCGGGCCCGTTCGGCGCCGCGCCGCGCTGGCCGAGTTGGAGCGCGAGTTCACCGACCTCGCGGACGCCCCGGCGCGGCGCTCCGGCGGGCGGATGTACGCCGACCGCATGACGGCCTACATCGACTGCGAGGGCGACCTCGGCCCGGTGCGTCTCGGCGGCCGGGAGGCGGAGTGGATCGCCCGGGAGCTCTCCCCCGTCCTCGACTTCGACGCGCGCTACGGGGAGGAGCTGCACCGGGCGTACCAGGCGCTCGCCGCCTCGGTGCTGGACGCGTCGGGGGCGGGCCGGATGCGGTACGACACGTTCGTCCGGCGCGTCGGCGAGGCGGCGTCCACCGGCGGCCTGGCCCCGTACACGAGCGGCGCGGAGAAGCTGCGCCGGGAGCTGTCCGAGCTGGTGCGCGCCCGTCTCCGGGGAAACGAGGCCACGCTCACCCCGGAGGAGCTGCGCGAGCTGGGCACGCCGGACGAGCGTCCGCGCTTCGCGAGCCCCGACGTGCTGCTCCGGCAGACCTCCGAGGGGCTGACGCTGGTGCTCGGCGAGGTCCATCCGTATGTGTTCGCGTGGGGATCCCAGGGGCTGTTCTGCGCCGATCCCGACGGCCTGCTGCGGGACTTCGAGGCCGACCTGAGCCCGTGGGGCGGCCGGGCGGCGATGGCCACGGTGCTCCGCCGCCGCGCGCACAAGGGCCTGGTGACCACGGCGTTCCCGGGCCGCTTCGTGGAGGTCACCGCCCGGGCCGGGGTCGGCGACGACCGCAGGGTGGCGATCACCGACCTGTGGGTGGAACGCGCCGCCGACGGCCGGATCGTGCTCCGGGACCGGGGCGGCGAACTCGTGCTCTACGCCGGCGAGAACGACCACCCGCACCTCGCCGCGTTCGCGCCGCCGCCCACCGTGCGCATGCCGGTGGTCCGCTTCGGCGACCGGGCCCCGCGGATCACCGTGGGGAAGCTGATCGCTCAGCGCGCCCGCTGGTGGCTCCCGGTCACCGAGATCGTGCGGCGCGGCTGCACGCCCTCCGCCGCCGACTCGTTCGTGCGCGTCCAGGAGTTGAGGGCGGTGCTGGGCCTGCCGCGGTGGGTCTACGCGCACATCGGCTCCGAGCCCAAGCCGATCTGCGTCGACCTGGACGCGCCGCTGGCCGTGGAGGTGCTCCTCTCGCTCGCCGCCTCGGCCGGCGAGGAGCCGGTGACGCTGGTGGAGATGCTGCCGGAACCGGGCGCGCTGTGGCTGCGCAAGCAGAACCGCCCGACCACCTCCGAGCTGCGGCTCGCGCTCATCCGGACGAGCGCATGACGGACACACGCTGGGCCCTGCTGCCGACGCTCGTCGTCCGGTCCGCCGGCTTCCGCTGGGAGCTGCTGGACAGCCTCCGCTGGCGGCGCACGGTGCTCGCCGCGGACGAGGCCGCCCGGCTGGAGGCCCGGCTCCAGGCGCTGCGGAACGAAGCGCCCGCGGCGGCCACCACGCGCCTCACGCGCGGGCAGGCGGCGCGCCTGCGCAACCTGCGCCCGTTCGACGACAACGCGCCGTTCCTCCCCGAGTGGACGCGCGCCTGGAACGAACTCGCCCGCCGGCTCGCCGATGTGCGCGACGCCCTCGCCGCCGCCGAGGACGCGGACCGGCGCGACGCCGACGCGGCGCTGGCCGCGGTGGTGGCCGACCAACGGTTCCGCGACGCGCTGGTCTGCTCCCACCCCGGCGTCTACCGGGACCTCGGCCCGGCCGGCGGCGGCCGGCCCGGCCTGCGGATGTCCCGTCAACTCGCCTCGTACATCCAGCGCTTCGCCGCCAAGTGCGAGACCATGAGCTTCTTCGGCCCCATCAACTACGCCCGCGTCGACGCGGCGCGGCCCGCCGCCGACCCGGAGTGGAGCGGAGCGGAGCGGTGCCCGCACCGCCGCGCGTACGCCGCCGCCTGGGTCTGGGACGCGCTGCGCGCCCGCGTGCTGGCCGACCCCGGGCAACTGGGCGGCCTGGTGCCCCGCCGGAAGACGCTGCGCCGGGCCGCCGCCGTCGTGCGGCACGACGAGGAGACCCGCCGCGTGCACGCCGAGGCCGACGGCCGTCGCACGCTCCGCGAGATCGCCGACGCCACCGGGCTCGACCCGGCCGCCGCGGCGCGCGGCCTGGCGGGCGGCGTGGCCCGGGGCGTCCTGGCCTGCGACGCGCTGCCGGACGACGTGGACCCCGATCCGGTGCGACGCCTGCTCGACGTGGCGCCGGACGGGCCCGTCCGGTCGGTGGCGGCCCTGCTCGACCGCTACCCGGCCGCCGCGCCGGACGACAAGCTGGTGTCCCTGGCGGAGCTGCCCGGACTCGTCGGCGCCGCCGGCCACGCGCCCCCGGACGGCCGCCGCGGCAAGTTCTACAACGACCGCTCCCCCATCCACGAGGCGGCGGCGGGCGATCTGCGGCTCACCGTGGGCGGCGCGCTCGCCCACGACCTGGCCACCCGTGTCCCGGCCGCGATCGACCTGCTCGCGCACGCCGCACAGCGCACCCGGCGCCTGGCCAACGGGGTGCTGGCCCGGTCGCTGGGCAGCGGCCGGTTCCCGCTGACCCAAGTCCTCCGGGACTGCGCCGCGTTGGCGCTGCCCACGGACCCGTGGCTGACCGAGCTGGTGGCCGGGGCGGTCGCCGCCGCGCCGGACCGGGACGAGATCGACCTCGCGGCGTTCGCGAAGCCCGCCCCGGGCGCGGAAGGGTCCGCGCTGCCGGTGCTGTGTTCCGTCGACGTGCTGGTCGCCACCGGCCGGCTGCGCGACTACGAGGAGGCGACGACGCGGCTCGTCATCGGCGATGTGCACGACGCGCCGTTGCTCACACCGTGGGCCCTCCAGTTCCACCCGCGCGCCGGCGAACTGCTGGCCGAGCGCGACCGGGCCATCGAACGCGCCCTCGGCGGCGTGCGCGCGGTGAGCGTCGTGGCGCGGCGCACCACGGGCCTGCCGCCCCTGCGCTTCCCCGGCCTGCTCCTCGAACTCGGCGCGGCCAGCGGCGACGGGGAGCGGGTGCGGCTCGACGAGCTGTATGTGGAGAGCGACGGCGAGGCCGCCCGGCTGCGGGCCGTCGGCGTCCCGGGCGAGCTCCACTTCCACAATGGCGAACTCGACAGCGCCGTGCACACCGCGCTGGCGCTGCCCAGGGTGCGGCCCCCGGCGCTGCCGGACGTGCCCCGCCTGCCCCGGCTGCTGGTGGGCAACGTCGTGCTGTCCAGGCGCCGTTGGCGGCTGCGCGCCGAAGACCTCGGCCCGTTTCTGCGCGCCGGTGACCAGGCCGGGCGCCTGCTGGCCCTGCGGGCGCTGGTCCGCGGCGCCGGCATCCCGGACACGTTCTTCGCCAAGGCGGCACACGAGCGCAAGCCGATCTATGTCGACACGGCCGGCCCTCTGCTCGTGGACGGCCTCGCCCGGCTCGCCCGGGGGGCCGCGCGGCTGACCGCGACGGAGGTGCTGCCGCGCCCCGACGACCTCTGGCTGCGGGACAGCCGCGGCCGGTACGCCGCCGAGCTGCGCTGCGTCTACCTCAAGGAGGGCGCCGAGACATGACGGGCCCCGTGCTGCTGATTCCGCCCGCGCTGGATCCGACCCAGAGCTTCGAAGCGCCGCCCGGCCACCGGGCCGTCGACCTCAACCTCGCCTTCTGGCGGCGGCTGTGCGCGCCGACGGCGGTGCGGGCGCTCGGCGCGGAGCTGGACGTGCCCGAGGGGGGCGACGGAATCCGGTGTTTGCTGGCGCTCGCGGCCGCCGACGCGCTCGGCGAGCCCGCCTGGTCCGCCGCGCATCTGCTCGGGCTCGCGGCGGCGGCGCGCGTCCGGGGCGGCGACGACCCGGCCCTGACCGTCGTCGTCGACGACATCCACCTGACGGCCGGGAGCACCCAGTCCAGCGCGGATGTGGCGCGTGCGGCGGTCGGCAGCCGGCTGATGCTGCCCGAGATCGAGCGCGGCGCCGCGCTGCTGACCACGGAGCCCGGGGCGCGCGTCCTGCTGCACGCCGATCAGCAACTGCCCGCCGTCTTCGGCATGGTGAGCAGGGCGCCCGGCGTGCAGGCGACCGTGGTCGGCCCGTTCGCCCGGGCGCACGCCGCGGCGCTGCGGCGCGTGCCCGCGCTGGCGGCGGCGCGCGTCCTCCCGGCGGAACCCGGCGCGGCGCGCGCCCGGATCGGCGGTGTGCTCGGCGCGAACGGCGGCACGGCGGGCGGCACCGCCTGGGTCACGCGTGCCCCGGAGTCCCCACCGACCGGGCCGTGGGCCGGCTGGCTGGACGCCGCCGACGCGGCCGCGCTGGACGGCGGCCAACTGGCGCGGTGCACGGGCCTGGTGGTGACCGTCGCCCGGCTGGACTCGTGGGCCGAGGCGCGGGGTGCCGACGGGTCACCGCATGACCTGACGGCCGTGCTCCCGCCGCTCGCCCGCCGGGTGCCCGTCGCCCTCGACCTGCTGGCCGGCGCGCCCGGCGTCCCACCCGACCACATCGCGCACGTGGCGGAACGAGCCACCGGCGTCCGGATCGCGGGCTGCCGTCCGTTCCGCCTCGCCGCCGGCCCCCCGGTGCGGCGCTGGGCGGGGATCCCGGTGAGCGCGCGGCCACGTCCGGACCACGACCTGGCCCGCTGGGCCGAAGGACCGGCGGACTCCGCCGCAACAGCGGCGGAGTTGCTCGGCCAACTGGCCGTGCGCCACGCCCTGTTCCCCGGGCGGCTGGCGGCGGCCCTCTTCGCCACGGACGACGCGCCCCGCGTGACCGGGCGGCGGGTGTGGAACCCCGCGGTGCGACAGGTGCGCAGCACGCACGCGGCGCCGCCCGGCGCCGCGCCCGGCGATTTCCTGGTGAACCTCCGCACCGGGCGGATGGACCGCGTCGGCCGGCCGATGGCCGTGCTGTGCGACGCGCTCCGGCGCGGCGGGGCGAGCGCCGAGACGGCGCTGCGGCGGCTCCCCGAGGCCCGGCGCGCAGCGCTGCTGCGCACGCTCACCGCGGCCGGAGTCCTTCTCACCCCCAAGGGGGCGGCGCATGCGGCGTGACTGGACCATCGGCCCGGTGTTCGTACTGCGGCACGCGGGCATGCCGTTCGACTGGCTGGAGGGCCTGGGCGCCGGCGCCGACGTGCTCGCCGCGGCCCGGGACGTGCTCGACCGCGGCGACGAACTGCTGGCCGCGACCGCCTCCGCCGGCAAGCTGTCCCGGCGGGTCGGCGAGGCCGTGCGGCGGCTGGCCCCCGACTTGCTGCCCGTTGGGCCCGGCGCCCCGTGGCGGCCGGCGGCCGACCGGTGGCGGGACGCCGCGGACCGGTATCTGGCGTGCTTCGACGCCGCTCAGCGGGAGGCGTCCGACGGCCTGGCCGCGCTGCTCGACCGCCCGGAGGTGCGGGAGGCGGTCTTCCTGTCCAACCCGAGCGTGTACCGCAACATGCTGCTCCCGTTCCTCGCCCGCACCGCTCCGCTCAACGCCGCGCGCCGGCGCGCCCGCCGGCAGCTCTACACATACGTGCAGCGTTTCTGCGCCAAGAACGAGACCGTCAGCTTCTTCGGGCCGATGGCCTACGGCCGGGTGGTGCCCGGCGACCGCGCGGTGCTGCGCACCGATCTGCCGCGCCGCCGCGCCGTGTTCCTCTCCTCCTGGGCGGCGCGGGAGATCGCCCGCGCGGTCGCGGCCGACCGGCGGCTCCGCGCGTTCCTGCCGTTCCGCCCCACCGGGCGGCCGGGCGGCGACCGCGCGGACCGCGAGCTGCTGGCCGCGCTGCCCGCGCGGGGCGCGGCGCTGCGCGCGATCGCGTCCGCCTCCGGCACTCCGGTCCGGGAGGTCGCCGAGCGGCTGGCCCGGCTCGTCGAGCGGGGCGTGGTGGAGTTCGGCGTGGCCGCGGCGCCGTACGACCTGGATCCGCTGCGCACGATGAGCGAGACCCTGGGCGAACTGCCCGCGTCGGCCGCCCGCGACGCCTGGCTGTCGGCGCTCGCCCGGCTTCGCGCGCTGCTCGCCGAGCTGGAACGCACTCCCTTCCCCGAACGCATCGCGGTCGTCGACCGGCTCGAGGCCGCCTTCACCGCGGCGACCGGACAGCCCGCCCGGCGCGGCGGCGGCGCCGTGTACGCGGATCGGGCCGTCTTCTACGAGGAGTGCTCGTCGCCGTTCGCCCTGACGCTGGGCGAGGAGATCGTCGAACGCTGGCAGCGTGCCCTGACCGCCGCGCTGGAGCTCTCCGCCGCCCATGGCGCGCGGGCGCAGGAGGCGGCGCGGGCGAGGGTCGTCGACTGCCTCGGCACGGGCGCCGAACTCGCCTTCCGCGCCTACGCGGAACGGCTGCTGCCCGCGTTCGACCCGGGAGGCAGCCGGTTCACGAGCGACCATGTGCCGGCCTACCCGGCGCCCGACGCGGCACGGCACATCGAGGCGCTGCTGGCGGCCGCGGCACGCCTGCCGGGTGACCGCTTCGCGCTGGTCGACCTCTGTCCCGCCGCCTCGCGACCATCCGAACTCGCCGGCGCGGAGCTCATCGTCAGCCGCTGCCACCACCACCTGCTCACCGACGGCTGGCTGGCGACCATGGCGGCCGACCGAGCGGAGTTCGGCCGGGCCGCCGCCGCCTGGATCGCGCGGCGCCCGCATCTGGTGGGCCTGGACTCCGGCCGGCGCAACAAGGGTTACTACCTGTTCCCCGGGCGGCGCCTGGCGCTGCGCGCGGCCTCGCACGCCGACGCCGACGGCGTGCTCTGGCCGGAGGAGATCACGGTGGCCGTCTCCGCGCCGGACCGGACACTTGGCGCCCATGGCCCGGACGGCGGTGCCGTGACGCTCTACATCCCCCTCAGCGATCACACCAAGTACCCGCCGTACGCCGCCCTGTCCGAGCCGCAGGTGGCGCACGCGACGTTCGAGCCCGACAAGCGGCGGCCGGGCGAGACCGCGGCCACGGCGGCCGTCCGGGCCGGCACGGTGGTGTACCAGCGCCGCCGGTGGACGCTCGACGCCGACGCCCTCTCCGCCGGCACGCCCGCGACGCGTTTCCTCGCGCTGCGCCGGTTCGCCGCCGAGTCGGGCGCGGGACGGTTCGTGTTCTGCCGCACGGAGCGTGAACGCAAGCCGTACCTGGTCGACCTGGAGTCGGTGCTGGCGGCGGACCTGCTGGCCGGTGTGGCGGGCCACACCGACGTGCTGTCGGCCGAGGAGATGCGGCCCGGCCCCGGCGAGCTGTGGCTGCGGGACGCGGACGGCAGGCGCTACACCTGTGAGTTGCGCGCGCAGGTCATCGGCACCGACCGGACCGGGGAGGAACGATGACCGCGCGCGCCGGCGAACGGCTCTCCCCGCCCCCGCCGACCACGCTGCCCCTGCCGCGGGGCCGGCTGCGCTTCCGGCTCCACCGGCACGCGCTGCTGCGCGGCTCCGGCCTGGACGTGCGTCCGCTCGCGGCCCTCCATGTCGCGACCCCGCACCGCGACGCCCCGGACGCCACCCCGGACGCGGTGGCGCGGGAGCACCAGCAGGCCTTGGCGACCGCGCTGCGGGTGGTGCGCGAGCTGATGGCCCGGCCCCGCGTCCGGCAGGCGGTGGGGATCTCCAACCCGGTCTTCCACGACGTCGCGCTCGCCGAGGGCCGCCCCCTCGTCTCCTCGGTGCCCTACTCCGCGCTCAACGGGCGGGGCCGGCGGCAGGTCAGGACCGCGCACCGGTACATCCGGCGGCTGCTCGCGAAGACGGAGACCAACTCCTACTTCGGCCCGACCCTCGCCCTCACCTGGGACGACCGCGTCGACGAGGGAGTGCGCGTGGCGGCGGCCGGCCCGGAGCGGTGCGTTCTCGGCATCAGCCACTGGGTCACCACCGAGATCGCCCGGCGCCTGCGCCGTGAACTGCCCGCCGCCGAACGGGCCTGGCGGCGGGATCCCCTCTGGCTCTGTTCCGGTACGGAGCTGAGCTGCGCGATGACCGGCCGCCGGATTCCGCTCACCGCCGCCGCGACGGCCGTCTGGGAGGCGCTGGCGACGCCGCGTTGCCCGCGCGAGCTCGCCGCCGTCTCCGGGCTGGCCCCGGCCGCGACCAGCGCGGCGCTGCTGCTGATCGCCCCCGCCCTGCGGCCGTGGCCGGAGCCGCCGGCCACCCTGGTCGACGGACTGGCGTGGCTGGAGCGCACCTTCCCGGGCCGGCCGCTGGTGGCGGAGCTGGCCCAACTGGTCGCCCGCGCCACGCCCGACGCCGACCCGCTGGCGGTGCGCGCCGACATCCGCGCGGCCGTCGCCGGGGCGGGGCTGGCCACCTCCCGGGCGAGCGGGCAGCACTACGCGGACCGCGATGTGATCAGCGAGGACCGGGCGAGCCCGTGGAGCGACCGGCTGTGTTTCGGCGCCCCGGCGACGGCCTCCGTGAACCGCGCCCTCGGCCATGGCCTGCCGCTGCTGACGCTGGCCGCGCTGCTGCGGCAGGCGGACGCCCGCGAGGCCGTGCGGCGGCACCTCGCCGGGTCCGCCGTCGGTCTCGTGGAGCTGGCCGGCCGCCGCATCCCCCCGGTCACCCGGCGCGCCGACGCCCTGGCCGCGTGCCTGGACGCGCTGGTGCCGGACGCCGGGACCGGCGAGGTCCGGTGGGACCCGGCCCGTGTCGCGGCGGCGACGGCTCCGCTGTGGGACGGCCTGGAGCCGCTGCCGGACGATCAGTTCGGCTGTCTGCCCGGGGTGGACCTGATGTCGGCGGGCGGCGGTCCGGGCGCCGGTGCCTGGGTGCTGTCGGAGTGCCATGACGACAGCAGCAGCGCGCTGGGGGGCATCACCTCCCGGGTCCAGCCGCCCGGCCGTTTCCCGGAGTTCACGGCGGCCGTGGAGCGGTGGCTGGACACCGGCCGGCTGGCCACGATCGTGGGGAGGCGGCGCAGCCGGCACATCACCCCCGAGCTGCCCGGGCTGGCGATCGAGCTGTCCGGTGTCTCGGCCGCTCCGCGCGAGCGGGTGGCCGCGGCGGCGGAGGTCGAGGTGTCGGCGGACGGCGCGCGCGCCGTGTACCGCGGCCGCCGCTATCAGCTCTACCCGGGAGACGTTCCCGGGCCGCTCTTCGCGGCGCTGTCCCTGCCCTGTGTGACGCCGGTCGCGGTGGGCGCCCGGTCGCCCGTCACGCCCCGCGTCGTTCTGGGTGACCTGGTGCTGCAACGGCGCATGTGGCGCGTGCGGCTGCCCGCGCTGGGCGGGGGCCTGACGGCCTGGCGGACGGCGCGCGCCTGGCAGCGGGAGTGGGGCATGCCGGACCGGGTGTTCCTGCGGCATCCGGCCGAACCCAAGCCGCTGCTCGTCGACTTCGGTGACGCGCTGGCCGTGGAGGACCTCGGCCGCCTGGAACCCACCCGGGTGACGTGCTCGGAAGTCCTGCCCGAACTCTCGGACACCTGGTGGCGGTTGCCCGCACCGCAGCCCGCCGAACTGCGGCTGCCGGTCCTGGTGCGCTGGGAGCCGGGCCCCGGGAGGCGGACATGACGCCGGGGAGCCGCGCCGGAACGCGCGCCGTCGTCTTCGCGGAGACGGCCCAGCGGATCACCCGCGTGCACGCTCCCGGGCAGCCGCCGGGCGAGACCGCGACGGTGCGCCGGGGCATGTGCGTCGAGACGCACAGCGGCCCCGGCGAGCTGCGCCACGTCTTCGCAGACGGCACGTCGCTGCTGGACTCCGCGGTGACGCGCCTGTCGCCGGAAGCCGCGCGCGCCGCCCGGGCGGCGCTGGCCGTCGCGCCCCCGGGGGTTCCGAAGAGCGCGGAGGAGGCGCTGCGGCGCGGGGCCGACGACGGAACGCGCCTCACCTGGGCGCGTTCCTGGCAGCGGGTCGCCGTCGGCAGCCCGGATCAACTCCGCACGGACACCCGGTCGTTGTGCTCCGTCGAGGCCAGCGTGCTCGGAGGGGACGGCGGGGCTCTCGCCTCGGCCGCCGTGCCGTGGGACGCCGCCCGCCCCCGGTCGAGCGCCGAGCGGCTGGCGGAGACCGTCGCGGCGCTGCGGAGGCGTGCCGCGCTGCCCGTCGGCGAACTCCCGGGGCGCGCCTGCCCGGTGGTGCTGGACGCGGGGCAGGCGGGGGCGTTCTTCCACGAGCTGGTCGGCCATCCGCTGGAGGCGGACATCGTCCTGGCGCGCTCCAGCTACCTGGCCCGGCGGCGCGGCGAGATGGTGGCGCCCCCCTGGTTCGGCGTCGTCGACGGCGCGGGCACCGCGGTCGGCGCGATCGGCGGGCAGTGGGACGACGAGGGGTCCCGGGTCCGGCCGTCCCGGATGATCGACGCGGGGCGGGTGGGCGAGCCGCTGTCCGACATCGCCTCGGCGGCCCTGCTCGGCGGCCGGAGTTCGGGCCATGGGCGCCGGCTGGACTACCGGCACTGTGTGCTGCCCCGGATGCGGCACACGGTTGCCGCGGCGCAGGCGGCGTCCGCGACGCCGGTCCTGCCGGACGGGCTCCGGCTCCACCCGCGGGGGCTGCAACTGCGCTGGATGAACCTGCTCACCGGCGACTTCGAGTTCGCCGTCACCGACGCGCTGCTGGTGGCGGACGACGCCCCGGTGTGCCGGACCGGTCCGCTGCGGCTGGCCGGGAACGGGCTGCGGGTCCTCGCCGGGCTGCGGCCCGGCGGCGGGCAGCCCATCGCCTGCGGCGCCCGGGCCACCCGGGGCTGCGGCAAGCTCGACCAGTTCCCGCTGCCCGTCAGCTTCGCCAACAGCACGCTGTGGCTGCCCGCGGAGGTGCTGCGTGTCGATGCCGTCTGAGGCGCTGACGCGCCGCGCGCTCCGCGCCGCGCCCGCCCCCGCCGCGGATGAGTGGCGCGCCACGGCGGCGGTCACGGCCATCCGCCGCCGCGCGCGGTGGCACGCCCGGCTGTCCTCCGATCTGATCCACCTCACGCGTTCCGAGGGCCGGGTCGCCGCGTCCGACCGGCAGGTCCCCCGGCCCGCCGCCGCCCCGGACGGCACCGCGCAGGCCACGCGCCGCCACCTGGCCGCCTTCGACGCGGCCCTCAGCGGGGACGGCGTGGACGGGGAGGACTCGGTGGTGCCCCTTGAATCGGCCCTGATCGTCGCGGAGGAACGCGGCGGTGGGCCGCCGCCCGGGCACGGGCCGGACACGGCTGCCGTGCGGCGGCGGATCTCCATGCTGGTGCGGGTGGAGAGCCCGGCCGGACCGTTGCTGCTCGGCGCCGCCGGTCCCGACGCGGGCACCGTTTGCGCGGCCCAACTCCTCCAGGTCCAGGCCGACTTCGCGGGATCGGCGGCGGCCGGGCGGCCGGCCGCGGGGTGGCGGGACCGCCCGCTGCTGCTGGCTCCGCCCGTCGCCGCGGCGGTGGTGTCGGGCGTGGCGATGGCGCTGGGCTCGCCCGGCGCGGCGCGCCTGGACGGCTGCCGGGTCCTCCCGGATCTCACCCTGGTCGACGAGGCGCCGGAGGTGACCGCCGGACGGGCCGACGACGCGGGCCGGCCCGCCGAACCGCTGACGCTGCTGCACCGCGGCCGGGTGGCGGTGCCGCCGCGCGACCCGGGGACCGGCCTGGTCCTCGGCCGGGCGCGCTGGGACCACGACTCCGCGCGCCTGGTCGGCGAGTCGCCGAGCGGCCTGCGGCTCACCGGGGGGCCCGCCCCCGGCGCGGCCACCGGCCGCCTGGAGCTGCTGCGCTGCGTGGAGGGCCTGCGCCGCTACCACCTGGACGGCCGGCTGCGGGTGGTGTGCCTGGCCCGTGTGCCCGGCGAGGCGGGCTGGTTCCGCGTCGAGCTGACGGCCCGTCCGCTGACGCTGCTGCGGGCGGTCACCGGGGTGTGCCTGCCGGCGGTCGCCACCTGCGCGGGGGACCGCGTCCACACTCCGGCGCTGCTGCTTCCCGCGGCGGCGGCACTGGCTGACCGAGAGAGAGGGGAGATCGATGTCCGTTCGGTATGACCTCGCCGTGGTCGGCGGCGGACTCGTCGGCGCCTGCCTGGCCGAGGAGCTCGCCCGGGGCGGGGCTCGCGTGCTGGTCCTGGACGCCGGTACGACGCCCGGCCACGCCAGCGCGCGGGCCGCGGGGGTGGCGGTGCCCCCGCTGCGGTACGCCGCCGACCGGGAGTTCTTCGACTGGCTCAACGAGGCCGGCGGCACGCTGCGTTCCGACATCGACCGGCTGGGCGCCGCCGGCCACCGCGACCTCACGACCCCGGTGCCGCTGCTGAGGCTGCTGGACCCGGGGCAGCTCGACGCCCATACCGCCGGTGGCGGCCCCTCCCCCGGGGCGCCCCTCACCGCGGCGGAGACCGCCGCGCTGCTGCCCGGGGCCCGGCTGCCCGACGGCCACCATGTCCTGCGCGCCGAAGGTCTGATGGTGGACGGCCCGGCCTACCTGCGGGCCGTGTGCGCGGCGGCGGTCGGCGCCGGAGTCCACTGGTGGCAGGACGCCGAGGTCGGCCTCGTGGAGGAGGGGCCGCCCGGCAGCGGGGTCCTGGTCGCCTGCGCCGACGGGCGCCGCGCCGAGGCGGACCGCGTGGTGCTGGCGGCCGGGGCCTGGACCGGGCTGCTGAGCGCCGGACGCGTACCCGTCGGCCCGCAGCGCGGGCAACTCGCCGTCCTGAACGGCCCGGTGCAACCCCGGTGCGTCCTCTCCTCCCGGCTGTATCTGGCCCCGCTGCCCGCCGGCGGAACGGTGGTGGGGGCCACCGAGGAGGATGTCGGCTTCGACCTGGCGTGCACGGCCGCCGGCATCGCCCGGCTGCTGGCGTTCGCCATCCGTTCCCTGCCCGCCCTGGGCTCGGCCCCGTTGCGCGAGACGCGGGCCGGTCTCCGGCCGGTCTCCGGGACCGGCCGTCCCGTTGTCGGGCGGATTCCCGGCAGCCGGCGGACCTACGTCGCCTCCGGGCACGGCGGCTTCGGCCTGCTCACGGCGCGGGGCACCGCCCGGGGGGCGGCGGCCGGGCTGCTGTGCGCGGACTGGGACGCCCTGCCGCCGGCTTTCTGCCCCACCGAAGGAGACGCATGCGCATCGACCACGTGATCATTGGCTCCCGCACCCTCGTTGAGATCCGTGACCTGCTCCGGGACACTCATGGCTTCGGCCTGGTCGAGGGCTCGGCGCACGAGGACGGCACGAAGGGCTGGCTGGTGCCCTTCGACTCCCCCGACGTGCAGTACCTGGAGGTGCTGGTGCCGGGAGACCAGCGGCAGTTGACCGCCGACGCCTTCGGCACGTACTTCCTGGAGGCGACCGCCGACGGGCCCGCCTTTCTCGGCTGGGCCGTGCACACCGAGGAGATCGAGAAGGACGCGGCGCGGGTGGCGGAGCTGACCGGCGCCGACCCGAAGCTGCTCCAGGGCGAGTCCGTGCGGGCGGATGGCCGCCGTTTCCCCTGGGCGGAGGCGGCGTTCGAGCTCGCCTGGCGCTCCCCGTCCCGGCCGTTCTTCCTGCGCTACGGCAACACCGAGGCCCGCCGGGAGCGCGTCCCCGGCGACCTGGTCCGCGCCGGGCACCGGACCACGCCGCTGGCCTACGCGGGGATCGCCGTGGGCACCGCGGGCCTCGACCTGGCCGCCTGGTGCGGCGGCCACGAACTGCCCGTGACCCAACGCCCGTCCACGCGGGAGTGCGTCGAGGCGGTTCGCATCACCACCGGCGCCGGCACGACCACGCTGGAGCTGCCGTGCTGAGCCCCCGCGCGGTGACACGGCGCGGCCGGACAACGGCGTCGGGGAGGTGGCGCCATGTCTGACGAGGTGTCAACCCGGAAGCCCACGGCCACGGGCGGGCTGCGGGTGCTGCTGCTCTCCGGGAGCCTGCGCTCCGGCTCCCTCAACACGGCGGCGCTGCGCGCCGCGGCCGAACTCCTGGGTGCCTCCGGGCAGGTGGCCGCCGCCGACTGGCTGCGCGTCGACCCGCTGCCGTTCTACAACGCGGACCGGGGCGCGGACGGCGCGGGATTCGCCGAGGTCACCTCCGCGCTGCGGCACGCGGACGGGCTGCTCATCGCGACCCCCGAGTACAACGGCAACCCGCCGGGCTTCCTGCTGAACGCGCTCGACTGGCTCTCCAGCGGACCGGAGGGCGGGCCGCTGCTGGGCCTGTCGGTGGGGACGCTGAGTGCCTCGCCCGGCGCCCGGGGCGGCGCGGACGCCCAGGTGCGGCTGCGGGAGGTCCTGATCCGCTGCGGTGCCCGGGTCACCGGCCGGGTCGTCGCCCTGGACCGCGCGGCTCAACGGCTGGACGCCACGGGCGAGTTCAGCGACGGGGACGCGCGGCGCCGCATCGCCGCCGCGGTGACCCCGCTGCTGGCCGCCTGCCGCGAGACGACGGCGCGGGCCGGGGCGCACCCGTGAGCGTTCGGTGACGGTGGCCGGCGACGGCGCGCCGGAGGAATCGGCGGGCCGGACGACGCGGGCGTGGCTGATCAGGCGCAACCCGGATTTCCGGCGCTTCTGGGCCGGCCAGTCGGTGAGCGCCCTGGGCGACCAGATCACCCGGTTCGCGTTGCCCACCGTGGCCCTGGTCTCGCTGCACGTCTCCCCGTGGACGTTCGGCCTGCTCTCGGTGACCGGCTTCATCTCCTACCCGGTGATCGGCCTGTTCGCCGGGGCCTGGGTGGACCGGCTCTCCCGCCGGCGGGTGCTGATCGGGGCGAACGCCGTGCGGCTGGTGGCGGTCGGCACGGTGCCGCTGGCCGCCGCGAGTGACGCGCTGAGCGTGCCGCTGCTGTTCGGGGTGAGCCTGGTCTCGGGCGCGGCCACGTGTTTCTTCGACGCTGCGTACCAGGCGTATCTGCCGAGCGTGGTGCCCGCCGATGACCTCGCGGCCGGCAACGCGCTGCTGGAGGTCAGCACCTCCACGGCGCAGGTGGCGGGCCCCTCGCTGGCGGGTCTGCTGATCGGGGCGATCGGGGCGGCCTACACCCTGGTCGTCGACGCGGCCTCGTACCTGGTGTCGATCGTGAGCCTGACCCGCATCCGCGGCCGGGAGGAGCCGCCGGCCAAGCGGCGCCGCAGCCTGCTGCCCGAGGTGCGGGAGGGGCTCGTCCTGGTCTGGCGGCATCCGCTGCTGCGCCGCCTGACCACGGCGACGGCGCTGGCCAACGTCGGCCGGGGGCTGGCGCTGGAGATGTTCCTGCTGTTCGCCTACCGGGGGCTCGGCCTGCCGCCGGTGACGGTCGGGCTGATGACGACCGCCGGGAGCGTGGCGGCGCTGGCCGGCGCGATGTTCTGCCGGGCGCTGGCCCGGCGCCTGGGGATCGGCCACACGCTGCTGGTGGCCGGGTTCTGCAAGGGCGTGCCGTGGCTGCTCACACCGCTGGCGCTGATCGGCCCGGCGATCCCGGTCATGATGGCCATCACCTTCGCGTCGGGGTTCTTCATCTCGGTGTGGAACGTCAACACCGTCACTCTCCGCCAGTACATGACCGACACCGATGTCCTCGGCCGGGTCTCCGCGACCGTGCGGACCGTGACGTGGTCGGTCATCCCGCTCACCGGGCTGCTGGGCGGCGGGCTGGCGACGGTGGGCACGGCGCTGTGGGGCAGCCGGGTGGGTCTGGCCGCGGTCCTGGCACTGGGCGGCGCGGTGTGGGCGGGCGCGACGCTGGCCCTGCCGCTGCGGGAGATCGGCCGGGTCCGCGAGTCGGAGGACGCGGTGACGACGTACGGAAGGATCGCCACCCCGCGGCCCCCGCGCGTCTGACGCCCCCGCCGCGGCCGGCCGCGGGACGTGCGGCGTTTAGGCTACGAGGCGTCCGCGCCCCCGCGCGGTCCCCGGAGCCACCGACGAGTCGAGGACACGCATGACCGCAACCACGCCCGGCCCGAACGGGCGCCTCACCGCCTTCCCCGTGCCCGCCCGGAACGGGGAGCGCGTGCCGGCCGTTCTGGTGCTGCCGGGCGGCGCCTATCTCCACCACGCCGACCACGAGGCCGAGCCCGTCGCCCACTGGCTGAACGGGCTCGGCCTGGCCGCGTTCGTCCTGCGCTACCCCATAGCGCCGCACCGGCATCCGGCGGCGCTGGAGGACGCGGTCGCCGCGCTGCGCGCGATACGCGCGGACGCGCCGGGCCTGGGCGTCGACCCGGACCGGGTGGCGGTGCTCGGCTTCTCGGCCGGCGGCCACCTGGCCGCCTCGCTGGCCAGCGCCCCCGGCGTGGCGACGGGTGACCGGCCCGCGCTGGCCGTGCTCTGCTACCCGGTCATCTCCTTCAGCCACCTGCCGCACCTGGACTCGCTCGCCGCGCTGCTGGGCCCCGAGTCGACGACGGCCGAACGCCGCGCCGCGTCCCGGGAGTTGGCCGTGGGCCAAGGCGCACCGCCGGTCTTCCTGTGGCACACCGCCGATGACGGGGCGGTGGACGTCTCGCACGCGCTGCGCTACGCCGGCGCGCTCACCGAGGCCGGCGTACCGGTGGAACTGCACGTCCTCCCGCACGGCCGGCACGGCGTCGGCCTCGCCACGGAGGACCCGGAGCTGTCCCGCTGGACCGACTGGTGCGCCGCGTGGTTCCGGTCGCACGGCTGGCGCTGACGGCACGACGGGTCCGGCCGGTTGAGCCGCGCCAGGAGGTCACCGACGCGCGGGGACGGCGGCCAGAAGTGCCGGCCAGACCACCGGGTCGGCCACCCGACTGGTGGACCGGCTCGAACGGGAGGGCTACGTGGTTCGCGCGCCCGCCCCGAGCGACCGCCGCCGGGTGCTGGTGACCTGGGTGCCGGACCGGATCGCCCGCGTCACCGCCGTGGGGGACGACCTCGGCCACGTCCGGATGCGCCGTCTGCGGTCCCGGCCGAAGCCCGACTGAGTACGCGTTCGCCGTTCGCCTCCGCCGGAGACCTCAACGGAGACCCTAGGGGGCGGGTGAGGGACGGATCGGGGTGTCCCCGGATCGCGAAGTGGCCCCGGCCTGGGCGATGTTGAAGAGGTGTTCACGAGTCGTCCGGGACAGGGGGAGGAAGCCATGGCCGAATGGGGGCGCGCGGTCCAGGAGTCCGGCACCGGCCGTTCCCACGTGCTGCCGCGGGCCACCGGCGCCGCCTCCGCCATGTACCTGTTCGTGCTGTCCGGGATCGCCACGGTGCTGATCACCCGCGCCTTCCTGGCCCAGGCCGGATACCCCAAGCTGAGCGGGGGCGGCGGCAGTCTGCACATCGCCCACATGCTGTGGGGCGGGCTGCTGATGATGGCGGCGATCCTCCTCACGCTCTGCTTCATCGGACGCGCGGCCCGGTGCCTCGGCGCCCTGGTGGGCGGCGTCGGCTTCGGGCTCTTCATCGACGAGGTCGGCAAGCAGGTCACGGATGAGCCGGGCTACTTCTACCGGCCGGCGGCCGGGATCATCTACGCGACGTTCGCCGCGCTTCTCCTGCTGACCCGCCTGACGCGCCGGCGCACGGCCGAACCCGCGCGCCTCACCGCGGAGCAGCGCACCGCGAACGCCGCGGACCTCGCCCTGACCGCCGTCACGTCGGGACTCACCGCGGAACAGCGGCAGACGGCCCTCCGGCTGGTCGGGGACTCGGCGCGCGACGTCGACCGGGCCCTGGTCCACCTGCTCGCCACCGTGCCGGAACGCGCCCCGGCGGGGCGCCGACGGTCCTGGGCGACCGGCGGCGTGCGCGCGCTGCGGCGGCTGGCGCGCACGCGTGTGGCGGTGGCCCTAGCCTGCCTGTGCGTGCTCACCGAAGCGCTGATGCTCACAGTCTGGATCCCGGTGGACTTCGCCACCGGCGAGCTGGCCGACGACCCCCAAGTGGGCGCCAGCGTAGGGATCCTGCTCAGCGCCGCGGTCTCCACCGCCCTCGCCGTGGCCGGGCTGGCCCGGCTGCGCCGCGACCAGGCGGCCGCGTTCCGGCTGTTCCGGATGGCGCTGCTCACCGATGTCCTGGTCGGGCAGGTCTTCAAGTTCACGGTGAATCAGTTCGCGGCCGTCACCGAGCTCGCCTTCGACCTGGGCGTGCTGTGGGTACTCTCCGTTCATCTGGCGTCGTTCGCCGAGCGGCGCCCCGCCGGGCGGCACCGGCCCCGGATCGCCCGGGCGGCCCCCGGCTGAGCAAGGTGATCATCGCCACTTCCGAAAACGGTTGTCATTTCGCACGAACCTTTGTCATTCTCTTCCCCGTCCGCCCTCGTGGCCGCACGAGATCGCCGGCCCTCCATTCCCCTTCGGCGGCGGAGAAGGAAGAAGACGTTGTCCGTGTCGCCACCCCCTGTCCGGAAGTCCCACGGGACTCTGGTCGCCGCCCAAGTGGCCCTGCTCGTCACCGCGTTGGGCATCGTCGTGCTGTCGGGGGCGATCGGCCCGACCGACGTCTCGCTGCCCGAGTCCGCGCGCATCGTCGCCGGACATCTGGTGCCCGGCCTGCCCTGGATGAGCGACGGGTCGATCACCCGGCTCCAGGATCAGGCGGTGTGGCAGTTCCGGCTCCCCCGGACTCTGCTCGCCGGGCTGGCCGGTGCGGGCCTGGCCCTGGCCGGCGCGCTCATGCAGGCCGTGGTGCGCAACCCGCTGGCCGAGCCCTACATCCTCGGCGTCTCCGCGGGGGCCGGAGTCGGCGCGGTGTCCGTCATCACCCTGGGGTCCACGGCCCTGGCCGGGGTGGCGCTGAGCACCGCCGCGTTCGTCGGCGCCCTGGCGGCCACCGTCGCGGTCTACCTGCTGGCCCGCCTGAACGGCGTGCTGGCACCGACCCGGATGATCCTGGCGGGGGTGGCGCTCGGCTCGCTGCTCAGCGCCGTGACGAGCTATCTGACCCTCACCACCGAGGCGCAGAACGTCTTCAGCGTGCTCTTCTTCCTGCTGGGCAGCGTCTCGGCGGCGGCCATGGACGACCTGATCGTTCCGGCCGTCGCGCTGGCCGCGGTCTGCGTCCTGGCCCTCGGGCGCGCCCGCGCGCTCAACGCGCTGCTGGTGGGTGACGAGAGCGCCACGGCCCTGGGCGTCAACGTCGGCCGGTTCCGCACCCAGCTCATGCTCGCCGCGGCCCTGCTCACCGGAGCGGTCGTCTCGGTCAGCGGGGGCATCGGCTTCGTCGGGCTGATCGTTCCGCACACGGCCCGCATCCTGGTCGGCGCCGACCACCGCCGGATGCTGCCCATCGCCGTGCTCGGCGGCGCCGTGTTCCTCATGGTGTGCGACCTGCTGGCCCGGACGGTCGCCGCCCCCACCGAGATACCGCTGGGCATCGTCACCGCGGTGGTCGGGGCGCCGTTCTTCCTCTGGCTGATCCGGCGGGGCCACGCGGGGCGGGCGGGGATGAACCGATGAGAGTCGACTTCGACCACGTCCATCTCGGGCTCGGCGGCACCGAGATCGTCCACGACGCCACGCTCACCGTGCCGCCGGGCCGGTTCCTCGGCCTGGTGGGCCCCAACGGCAGCGGCAAGTCCACGCTCCTGCGCAGTCTCTACCGCGTGCTGCGGCCCACCGCCGGCACCGTTCGCGTCGACGGGCAGGACGTCTGGCAGCTCAATCCCCGGCGCGCGGCCCGGCACATCGCGGTGATGACCCAGGAGACCGACAGCGACTTCGACCTCACCGTGCTCGATGTCGCGCTGCTCGGCCGGCTCCCGCACCACGGTGGCTTCGGCGGACACGGGCGGCGCGACCTGGACCTCGTGGAGCGCGCCCTGACCCGGGTCGACGCCGCCCACTTGGCGCACCGGGCGTTCACCGGACTCTCCGGCGGCGAGAAGCAACGCGTCCTCCTGGCCCGCGCCCTGGTGCAGGAGAGCCAGGTCCTGGTGCTGGACGAGCCGACGAACCACCTGGACATCGCGTTCCAGCTCGAGCTGATGCGCATCGTCGGCGGCCTCGGCCTGACCACGCTCGCCGCGCTCCACGACCTGAACCTGGCGGCGGCGCACTGTGACGAGATCGCCGTCCTGCACCGGGGGCGGATCGTCGCCCAGGGGGAGCCGACGCACGTGCTCACCCCGGAGCTGCTCCGCGACGTCTTCGGCGTCCGCGCCCACCTGCTCGCGCATCCCGGCACGGGCAAGCCCCTGATCGCCTTCTCCCCCAACCCCCCAGCGGAAACCCGCCGGTCGTCGGACCGCGCGGCCAAGGAGTGACACGCACATGACCTCATCGCCCCACCGGGCCGGGCGGCCCGCCCGCCGCCCGTTCACCCGCCGCCCGGTGCTCCTCGGCCTCGGCTGCCTCGCCCTGCTGGCCTCCGCCGCCTGCGGCTCGGGCGTCACCGAGCCCGAGGAGCCGGAGGGGACCGGCGCCTCGGCGACGAGCGTGTCGAACTGCGGGAAGGACGTCACCATCCCGGAGCCGCCGCAGGCCATCGTGGGGCTGAGCCCCTCCCAGACCGAGCTGCTGCTGCGCCTGGGGCTCGCCGACCGCGTCGTCGGGCAGGCGCAGACGAACACGGCCCCGCTCCCCGAGGAGCTGCGCGCGGAGGCCGAGGCGATACCCGTGCTCAGCGAGGACGGCCCGCCCGCGCGCGAGGCGCTGCTCAACGTGGAACCGGACTTCGTCTTCGCGCCCACTGCCTACGAGTTCACCGCGGAGCAGGGCTTCGCCAGCGAGGAGCAGCTTCGCGACGCCGGGGCGGCCGTGTACATCGCCGCCGGCGGCTGCCCGGAGCGGCGCATGACCGGGACGGTGGACGACCTCTTCACCGACCTGACGGCCCTCGGGGCGGCCCTGGGCGCGGAGGAGACCGCTGCGGAACTGGCCACCGAGGCGCAGGCGTCGCTGGACGACGTGACGAACCGCATCGAGGGCCGGGAGGCGCTGACGGTCGCGCAGGTGTACCTGGAGGGGGAGACTCTGTCGGCCATCGGCGCCGGGCTGGAGTACGACATCATCCGCCGGGCCGGCGGGGACAACGTGTTCAGCCCGGACGACAGCGAGTTCTCCGAGTTCTTCGCCGCGCAGATCAACCCGGAGGCGATCGCCGAACGCGACCCGCAGGCGCTGGTGTTCACGGTGCACGACGAGGAGCACGAGCAGGCGACGCGCAGCTACCTGGAACGCACCTTCCCCGATCTGGCGGCCGTGCGCGAGGACCGGCTGATCGCCATCTCCACCTCCGACGTCTTCCCCGGCACCCTGGGCAACGTCGCCGCCGTCGAACAGGTCGCCCGGGGGCTGTACCCCGACGCGTTCTGAGGTGATCCGTGATTCACGGCCGGTTGCTCCGGCTCGCCGGTGCCGTCGCCCTTCCCGTGTTGCTGTGCGCGGCGGTCTCAGCGTCCCTGTCCGTGGCCGCCCTGCTCCAGGCGTACGCGACGGCGCGCGCGCTGACCCACCTGTTCGCGGGGGACGCGCGCGCGGCCGCCGGCGCGCTGGTCTGGGCGTCGTCGTTCACGGTGCTGCGCTCCGCCCTGGTCTGGCTGGCGGAGGTCACCCGGGCCCGGTGCGGGATCACCATCCGGGTCCGGCTGCGGGACCGGCTGGTGGCGAAGCTGGGTGAGCTGGGCCCCTCCTACGCCGCGGGCGCCCGCGCCGGGCAGATCCAGGCGACGCTGGTCGCGGGCGTGGAGGGGCTGGACGCCTACTACGCGCGCTATCTGCCGCAGTTGCTGGTGACCCTGGTCGTCCCGGCCTGCGTCGTCGGCTGGCTGTTCACCGTCTGGGCGCCGGCGGCCTGGGTGCTCGGCTGCGCCGTGGCGACCGCCGTGATCGTCCCCCGCTTCTGGGACGCCACGCTGCTGCGGCGCGGCCGTTCCCGGTGGGCGGGCTTCACCCGGCTCGGCGCCGACTACCTGGAGGCGGTGCAGGCCGTGCCCACCCTGCGGATCCACGGTGTGGGCGGGCACGTCGACGAGCGCCTGGCCGGCCGGGCGCGGCGCCTGTACCGGTCCACCATGGCCCAGTTGCGGGCATCGCTGGTGGAGAACGGGGTGAGCGCCCTGGCCATTCACGGGGGCACCGCCGCCACGGTCGTCGTGGTCGCGGCCGCCGCGACCAGGGGGACCGTCGGGCCGGCCGACGCGTTCGTCTTCCTGGTCTGCGCGCGGGAGTGCTTCCGGCCGGTCAACGACCTCGCCTCCGCGTGGCACGCCGGCTATCTCGGCCTGACCGCCGCGGACGGCATGGAGGAGCTGCTGACGGCTCCCGTCCGGGTGCGGGACACCGGCCACGCCGGCGCGCCCGAGGGACCGCCCGAGGTCCGCTTCGAGAGCGTGACCTACGCCTATCCGGTGACCGGCACCGACCAGCGGCGAACGCCCCGGAAACCACGCGCACTTGAGTCGGTCTCGCTGGTGTGCCCGCCCGGGAGCCTGGTGGGCATCGTCGGACCCTCGGGGTCGGGCAAGAGCAGTCTGGTGCACCTGCTGCAACGCCACGACGATCCCGGCGGGGGCCGCGTGCTGCTGGCCGGCCGACCCCTGCCGGACTACCGGCTCGACGCGCTGCGCGCGACGGTCGCGGTGGTGCACCAGGACCCCTACCTCTTCCACGCGAGCGTCGCGGACAACATCCGCCTGGCCCGGCCCAACGCGGACGACGAGGAAGTCGCCCACGCGGCGCGGCTGGCGCAGGCCGACTCCTTCATCCGCGCGCTGCCCCAGGGTTACGACACGGTGATCGGCGAACGCGGGAGTTCCCTGTCCGGCGGCCAGGCCCAACGGCTCGCGCTGGCCCGAGCGTTCCTCACCAGGGCCCCGGTCCTCGTCCTGGACGAGGCGACCTCCCACCTCGACGTGCCCACCGAACGGGCCGTGGGCCGGGCCCTGGCGACCGAACTGGCCGGACGCACCCGGCTGGTCGTCGCCCACCGGCTGAGCGCCGTCCGGGACGCGGATCTGATCGCCGTCGTGGTGAACGGGCGGGTGCGGGAGACCGGCACGCACGAGGAGTTGATGCGCCGCCGGGACGGCACCTACCGGATGCTCGCCCAGCGGCAGGGCCCGGCGGAACGGGACCGGGAGGTGCCGGCATGACGGGCCTGCGCGCGGTGTCCCGCCACATCGCCGGACACCGGGCGGTGTTCGTGTGGACTCTGCTGACCAACCTGGTGCTGCAACTCGGCCTCCTGGCACTGGGTTTGTCGGGCGCGGTACTGCTCTCGCGGGCGCTGGACGGCGCCACGTGGCCGGCGCTGACCGTCCTGGCCGGCGCGGTGGCCCTGACGGCGGTGCTGTGCGCGCTGACGACATGGCGTGAGTCGTACGTCTCGCACGACCTGGCCTACCGGGTGCTGGCGGATCTGCGGGGCCGCGTCTTCACCGCGCTGCGCCGCTCCCTGCCGGCCCGTCACGCGCCCCGGCGCAGCGGCGACCTGGGGGCGGTGGCGCTGTCCGACGTGGAGACGCTGGAGTGGCTCTTCGCCCACACCGCCGCGCAGTTGCTGGTGTCGGGGGCGATGCTCGCCGTGACCACCGCGCTGTCGCTGGCCATCTCGCCCTGGCTCGTGCTGGCCTGGCTGCCCTGCCTGCTGGTGATCGTCGCGCTGCCCTGGCTCTTCGGGCCCGCCACCGCGCGGGGCGGAGCCGAACTGACCGCCGCGGGCGCCGCGTTGCAGGCCGACATCGTGGACACCGTGCAGGGCATGCGCGAACTCGCCGCGGCCGGCGCCCTGGACCGCCGCCGGCGCGCCCTGGCGGACTCCACGCGGACCCTGGCCCGGGCCCAGTGGCGCATCGCGCGCCTGAACGGCGCCGAGGCGGCGCTGTCCGACCTTGCCGTGGCCGCGGCCGGCACGGCCGCCCTGGCCCTGGTCGCCGGGCGGGCCTCCGGCATCGATGTGACGCTCGCGCCGGTGGCGTTCACCCTGGCCACCGTCGCGCTGGGGCCCATCGGCCAGATCTCCGCCCTGCTGCGGAACCTGGGCACTCTGCGCGCCGCGGCCGACCGCGTCGGCGCCGTTCTCGCCACACCGCCGTCCGTCGCCGAACCGGCGTCCTCCGCCGGGCCCGCGCACGGCGCCCTCACCTTCGACGGGGTCGGCTTCCGGTACACCCCGGACGGACCGGCCGTGCTGGACGGCACGAGCTTCACCGTGCGCGTCGGCGAGACCGTCGCGCTCGTCGGCCCCTCCGGCTGCGGCAAGTCCACCTGTGTCGGCCTCGCGCTGCGGCTGTGGGACCCCGACGAGGGCGCGATCCGCGTGGGGGACACCGACCTGCGCGACATGAGCGACGCCGACCTGCGCGCCACGGTGGCGGCGGTGCCGCAGCGCATCCACCTGTTCACGGGCACGGTGGGCGAGAACATCGCGCTGGCGGCACCGGCCGCCACCCCGGAACGCGTCCGGTCCGCCGCCGCGCGCGCCGGTGTCCTCGCCCCGGACAGCGGCTTCGCCGACGGGCTGGACACGCCCGTCGGCGAGGGCGGACGGGCCCTGTCCGGCGGGCAGCGCGCACGGATCGCGCTGGCCCGGGTCCTGCTCACCGACGCCCCGGTGCTCATCCTGGACGAGGCCATGGCGCAGCTCGACGCCGCCTCGGAGGAGACGCTGAGCGCGGTGCTGCGCGAGGGCGCCGCCCACCGGGCCACGCTGGTGGTGACCCACCGGGCCGCGACCATCGGCGCGTGTGACCGCGTGCTGCTCCTCGGCGGGGGAACGGTCGACGAGGTCCGGGAGTGGCCGCCGTCCTGACCGGCGCTCTCCGCTCCGCTCAGGGAAGCCGGATCAAGTGCAGTCCGTATTCCTCCACTTGCGGCAGGTGCTGCTCCGCCAGACCCGCGAGCATCTGCCGGTGCGGCTCGGGCAGCGCGTCGTGGATGGCCGGCGGCAGGCTGGTCAGGAGGTGGGAGCCGAGCACCCGGGCGCCGGGGCACCACTCGGTCAGGACGGCGACGTCCGGGCAGCCCCACCGCATCCGGGCCGCCACCTTGCTGAGCGCGTCGTGGTCCTCCTGGGCCCCGACGATCGCGGGACCGGCGGTGTCGAGGGCGAGCAGCGCGCCGGGGAACCGCCGCGCGATCATGTCCACCACACCGCGGACCTCGGCCTCGGTCAGGAAGGGCAGCACAGCCTCGGCGTTGACCAGGCAGGGACCGTCCGCGAGGCCGCCCACCGCGTCGGGCCAGCGGTCGTCGGTGACGGACGCGGCGATCATGTGCCGGCGCGGCGTGTCGGCGAAGAAGGCACGGCGCAGCTCGATGACATCGGGCAGATCGAGGTCGAACCACTGCGCCTGCCCGTTGTCGAGGCGTTCGTAGCGCGTGTTGAGCCCCACGCCCAGCTCCACCACGGTCCCGGCGGGATGCTCATCGAGGAAGCTCCGCGTCCAGGCGTCGAAGAGGACGGTGCGCAGGACGGTACCCGTGAGACTGGGCAGCTCGGCGAACCGCGAGAAGTCGTAGTCCAATTCCGCGACGATCTCCGTCGCACGGGAGTCCCGCAGGGCGGCGGCGGGCTTGTCGTTCTCTACGGCCCGCCCGTAGAGGGGTATCAGCAGCGTCTCCTGCACGGTTCCCAGACGGGTGGGGACTGGGCTCATGATGCTCTCCCTCACATGTCGCCGGCCGCGGCTGGCCAACTCACAGAAACGGCAATCATTTTCAGCTCCGAGCCTATCCGAAGCGCTCCCGTCGGGGACTGACCACATGCCGGAAAGTATCTGGACAATGCACCGATTGTTCGTAGGCTCCCGGCATGACGAGCCGAGCCGACGTTCCCGCCCTTGCCTCCCGCGCCGCTTCGGTCGGCGCGTCGCCGGTGCGCGAGATTCTCGCGCTCACCGCGCGGCCCGAGGTGATCTCCTTCGCGGGCGGGCTCCCCGCGCCCGAGCTCTTCGACGCCGGCGCCATCCGGGCCGCCTATGACCGCGTGCTGGCCGAGGCCCCGCGGCGCGTTCTGCAGTACTCGACGACCGAGGGGGATCCGGAGCTGCGGGCGGCCGTCGCGGCCCGGCTCGGGGTCCGGGGGCTGCCGACGCGACCGGACGACCTGCTGGTCACCGCCGGTTCGCAGCAGGCGCTGGCCCTCCTCGCGACGGCGCTGCTGGAGCCCGGGGACACCGTCCTCGTCGAGGACCCCACCTACCTGGCGGCGTTGCAGTGCTTCGGCTTCGCGGGCGCGCGGGTCGTGCCGGTGCCCTCCGACGAGCACGGGGTCGATCCGGCCGCGCTGGCCGATCTCGTGGTCCGCGAGCGGCCCAAGCTGCTCTATCTCATCCCCACCTTCCAGAACCCGACCGGCCGCACGCTCCCGGCCGAGCGCCGGCGGGCCGTCGCCGATGTCGCGCGACGGCACGGCCTGTGGATCGTCGAGGACGACCCGTACGGCGAACTGCGGTTCGGCGGCGAACCCGTGCCGTGGATCGCCTCGTTCGACGGGGCCGCCGACCGCACGGTCCTGCTCGGCAGCTTCTCCAAGATCATGGCGCCCGGCATGCGGCTCGGCTGGCTGCGCGCCCCCGCCGCGCTGCGCCGCGCCTGCGTGATCGCCAAGCAGGCCGCCGACCTGCACTCCTCCACCGTCGACCAGGCCGCCGCGGCCCGGTACCTCGCGGACGCGGACCTGGACGCGCATCTCGCGCGCGTCCGCGCCGCCTACCGCGCCCGCCGGGACGCCCTGCTCGACGGGCTCCCCTCGGCACTCCCCCACGGCAGCACCTGGAACCGCCCGGACGGCGGCATGTTCCTCTGGGTCCGGCTGCCGGACGGCCATGACGCGACGGCGCTGCTGCGGACGGCCATCGCCCACGACGTGGCCTACGTTCCCGGCGCGCCGTTCTTCGCGGGCCCGGCGGACCCGACGGCACTGCGGATGTCGTTCACCACCCACACCCCGGAGGAGATCGGCGAGGGTCTGCGGCGGCTCGCCAAGGCGTTCGGCTGACCGAGCCGCCCCAGCATCCGGGCGGGCGCGACCGTTTCAGAACCAGCGCGGCAGCGCGGACGCCCCGGCCCGTCAGCCAGCGCACGAGGTCGGCCGTGGACCCGGTGACGGTCAGCGGGGCAGGGCCCGGCGCGGCGGACGGCCGAGCCGATGACGACGGCCGGTTCGCCCTCGGTCAGCACGCCGTCCAGGCGGGTGCCCAGCCCGACGCTTGTGCCGAGCCGCAGGGTCGACTCCTGCTCGGCGCGCAGCGCGGCCATCGCGTCGGCCGCCGAACGCTCGGCCCGCAGGAGGGCGCGGGCATGCGGCAGAAAGGCCCGGCCGACGGCGGTCAGGGTCACGGCGCTCATCGACCCGCGAAGGAGAGCGAACGTGGCCCTCGTCGACATCAACGTCACCCGCGGAACGGCGCCGTCGTCGCCGCGGCCACTGCCCCGGGCCGAGATCACCGGGTTTCCCGACGGGATCAACTGACCCGCCACGCGCGGATATAGGTTGTCGGCGTGACCGAGACCGATCTGACGCTGGGCGATGGCCGCACCCTGCACGTCTACGACACCGGCGCGGATGATTCCGGCGGCCGGCTCACCGTCTTCTGGCACCACGGCACGCCGAACACAGGGGCGCCGCCCAGGCTGCTGTTCCCGGCCGCCGCCCGGCTCGGCATCCGCTGGGTGTCCTACGACCGTCCGGGATACGGCGGTTCCACCCCTCTCCCCGGGCGGAACGTCGCGTCGGTGGCCGCCGATGTCGCCGCCGTCGCCGACGCGCTGGGCATCGACCGGTTCGCGGTCCTGGGCCACTCCGGCGGTGGTCCGCACGCCCTGGCCTGCGGCGCGCTCCTGCCGGAACGGGTCCTCGGCGTGGTCGGCGTGGCGGGGCTGGCCCCCTTCGGCGCCGAAGGGCTGGACTGGTTCGCCGGCATGGCCGACTCCTGCGCGGCGTCCCTGCGCGCCGCCGCCCGGGGCCGCGCGGCGAAGGAGGAATACGAGGCGGGCGCCGAGTACGACCCGGAGATGTTCACCCCGGCCGATCACGCCGCGCTCGCCGCCGAGTGGTCCTGGTTCGACGAGGTCGTCGGCCCGGCCGTGGAGGGCGGCCCGGGCCCGCTCGTGGACGACGACCTGGCCTATGTCGCCCCCTGGGGATTCGACCCCGGGCAGGTGAGGCCGCCGGTCCTCCTGCTGCACGGCGGCCGGGACCGCGTCGCGCCCGCTGCCCACGCCCAGTGGCTCGCCGGCCACTGCGCGGGGGCGGAACTGCGCCTGCACCCCGACGACGGACACATCTCCGTCCTCAACTCCGCCACCCACGCCCTGGAGTGGCTGGCCGAACACGCCGGGCAGTGAGGGAAGTCGCCCCTGCCTTCCCCGGCCGGACCGTGTCAAGGCACCGGGGACCTACGCCGGTGGTGCGGGGGCGCCTGCGTCTGTGGCCCGATCCGCCCGGGCGGGGGCGGCGGTTAGCGTCGCACACATGCGAATCGGAATATTGGGCACGGGCAATGTGGGCCGCGCACTGGCGGCGGGCTGGTCCGAGGCGGGACATGACGTCGTGCTCGGATCGCGCCGGCCGGCGGGCCGGGGTGATCTCGGCTTCGCCGTCGCCGGTCTCACCGAGACGGCCGCGGACGCGGAGGTAGTGGTCAACGCGACGCCGGGGACGGTGTCCGTCGAGATCCTGGGCGCCATCGGAGCGCCGGCTCTCGCCGGGAAGACGCTGATCGATGTCGGCGTCGGCCTGTCCGACGACTTCACGGAGCTCTCCCACCCCAACAGCAGCCTGAGCGAACAGATCCAGGCGGCGTTCCCCCAGGTCGACGTGGTCAAGACGCTGTGCACCATGGACAGTTCCGTGATGGTGCGGCCGGACCGGCTGGCCGGGCCGAGCACCGTCTTCCTGTCCGGCGACAGCGCCGCGGCCAAGCGGACGACGGCCCGGTTGCTCAACGACCTGGGCTGGCCCGCGTCCTGGCAGCTCGACATCGGCGGCATCGCCTCCGCGCGCGGCCAGGAGCACTTCGCCCTGCTCTTCACGGGGATCGCCAACGGCCTGGGGGTCCACACGTTCAACATCAACGTCGTGCCGCCGCCCGCCACGCGGTGACCGCAGGCGTCCGCACACGGGAGACGGCCCGCCGGATCAACCGGCGGGCCGTCCCGGCAGGGCGCGGGCCCGGCCCTCGACGCGCGGGCGGTGACGAATCAACCCGCTCGGCCCGGGCCGGCCCCGCCCGCCCCTACTCGTACACGCGGACCCAGTCGACCTCGAACACGGCGGGGCGCAGGCCCCCGTCGCCCGTGAAGTTGTCGAGCTGGATGTTGAGGTGTCCGGACGGCATCGCCTGGATGTTCCCGCGCTCGGAGTTCGCGCCGTCCGCCAGCCGGAACCATTCGACACCGTCGACGTAGCCGACCAGCGCGTCCGGTGTCCACTCGAACGCGAAGTTGTGCCACTCGTTCATGTTCACCGGGCAGAGATCTTCGCGTTCCTTCTCGTCCGTCGGGCTCTCCGGGTAGTGCAGGAACGCCGTGAGGCACTGGGCGTCGGGGTCCGAGTACTCGACCCAGTCGTACTCCCCGTTCTCCAGTCGGTTGCCCGCGGTGGGCCAGATCAGGTGCAGCGCGTGATAGAGCCCGCCGCTCGATCCGATGTTCCGCGAGCGGGACCGGATTTCCCACCGGCCGTACTGGGTGTCGTACCGCTGCCGGAGCCAGCCCGAGTCGCCGTTGGCCTCGCCGAGCATGGTGAGCATGCCGTTGGCGACGGTGCTGTTCTTCGCGCACCGGCGGCCGTTCCCGGCGTGCCCTTCCCAGCATCCGGCCGTGCCGCCTACGGTGCCCGACGGCACCGCCCACTTCGTGGGGTCGACCGGACCGGTGTAGTTGAACTCGTCCGATATCGGCAGCGGGGTGCCCCAGCCGTGCCGGACGGCCGCCTCCGTCGTGTCGGACCCCTCGGAGCCGTCGCCGTGCGTGACGCTCAGGTCGTGGATCTCCACCTCGCCGTAGTTGCTGGAGCTGCACGGGGAGGAGTTGCCGCAGTGGGCCTGGGTGTAGGCGCCGGCCTTGAAGTAGTTGGTGGAGTCGGAGTGGTCGAGGGTCGTCTCCAACTGGCCGTTGTAGTAGATCTCGATCTCACCGCCACTCACCACGTACTTGAGCTCGAAGACCGTGCCGAGCTGGTAGTTGTCGTCGATCAGGTGGTGGTGCCTGGTGTCGCCCTCTGTGATCCAGAGGTCGGTGCCCTCCAGCCGCAGGGCGGTGACGTCGTCGTCGCCGCCGTGGATCTGCGCGCCCACCACGTACGGTCGTTCCTCGGGCAGGTGGGTGAACGCCTCCCGGACCGTCATGGTGTGCGTGCCGGAGGTCGAGGACCACTCGGTCTCGTCCCCGCCGCCGGGCTCCATCTCCCGCAGTTCGGAACGCGGGTTGCTGGAGCCGCCGGTGGTGACGCCGTTGACGGGCGCGCGGAACCGCACCGCGTCCCCGGAGTCGGTGACCCTGAAGTAGGGGTCGTGGGAGTAGCTGGCGAGGTCCGGCTGGAAGATCTCGGTGGGGTCCTCGTCGCCGCCGATGGGCAGCGTCACCTTCCAGTCGCTCAGGTCGAGCACGTCCGCCGGGACCTGGGGATCGCCCGGGTCGCCGGGGTCGCCCGGGTCGCCCGGGTCGCCGTCGCCGGTGCCCCAGACCTCGACCTCGGTGAGGCTGTTCCAGTCGCCCTCGCCGTCCCCGGTGTAGCCGTGGCCGACATAGCGGACCCGGGAGGTCTGGACGGGCATGAAGTCGAACGACTCCAGGCCCGTGGTGGTGCCGCTGGTCTCGCCGTCGTAGAGGGGGACCCAGTTGGATCCGTCCCAGTACTGGAGTTCGAAGACGTTCTGCCGGGTGGTGCCCTTGTACACGGCGAGCTTGATGTGGCTGACGGTCGTGACCGAACCGAGGTCCAGTTGCAGCCAGGCGCCGTCACCCTCGCCCGACCAACGCGTCGTGTAGTCGTTGTCCACGACATTCGCCGGCTCGTTCTCGTCACTGGTGCTGGCCGTCACCGCGCCGGCTCCCACGACAATCTGTATGTCGGCGGCCTGCGCGGTCCCCGGCCCGGCCAGCGTCGCCGTCAGCGCGGCGATGGCGGCGGCCACCAACGGCAGCCGCCCGCGTCTCCAGGACGCGAAACGGGATAAACGGGTATCCCTCACAGCTTTGCCCTCCTCGTTCGAGCTCTCCTCCCGGCCCCGGCCATGGAGCGTCGCCGGGGCACGGGAGGCGTCGTCAGCGCGTGACCGTAGCCGGGAGGCGCCGGGAGGGGTCCCGAGGAGGAGATGCAGGGCCGCGCCGGGGCTACTCGACGCGGCCGAGGAAATCGAGCACCCGCCCGAAGACCTGCTCGGCGGCCCGCTCATCGTACGAGGGCAGGCCGCTGTCGGTGAACAGATGCCGGTCGCCGGGGTAGAGGAACAGCTCCGCGTCCGCCGCCTGTTCGACGAGGGCCCGGGCCGCGTCCAGATCGCCCTCCCCGGCGAAGAACGGATCGGCGTCCATGCCGTGAATCTGGACGGGAACGTCCCCCGGCCAGGCACCGCCGAACTCCGCGACCGGGACGCATGCCTCGAGCAGCAACGCGCCCCTGGCGCCGGGCCGGGTCTGGGCCAGCTTCTGCGCGGGCAGCACCCCGAGGGACACCCCGGCGTAGACCAGCTCACCGGGCAGCTTCTCGGCGGCGGCGACTCCGCGCTCGACGATCGTGCCGAACCCGGCCTTCTCGGCGTAGCCGCTGCCCTCCTCCAGCGTGTCGAACACCCGCCCCTCGTAGAGATCGGGCACATGGACGGTGTGCCCCGCCCGCCGCAGCCTTTCGGCGAACTCGCGGACGCCGGCGGTCAGCCCGTGTCCATGGTGGAAAACCAGCACTTCGGCCATGTCACTCCCTCGTTCCGCGGTGCCCGGTCGGCGCCGCGGCACGAGTATGGACCGTGCCACTGACATCAGGCGTCGGGGCCGAGTTCGCGGATGACGGAGTGGAGCTGCTGTTCGTCGAGTTCATACACGGTCTCACCGGCCCGCGGGTCGCGCGCGTGGAAGGTATGGAACAGCGGGCCGTGCGCGGCGTCGAGCCGGACGAGGGTCGCGGACGCCCCGCGTACGGCGCGTTCCGTGCCCGGGGCGGCGGTGAGGTCGACGCGGCTGACGACGCCCGGCGTCACCCACACCGGCGTCGTCTCCAGGAAACCGAAGATCTGGAGGTGGAAGTGGCCGCACAGGATGAGGCGGACGTCGCTGCCGCGGATCGCGTCGGCCAGGTCGGCCGGGTTCCGCAGTCCCAGGGCCCGCTGGACCTCCACGTCGAGGGTGACCGGCGGGTGGTGGAAGACCAGCACGGTGCCGTGCGGCGCCGGCGTACGCAGGACATCGCGGAGCCAGTCGAGCTGCGCGCGGCCGAGGTGCCCGTACCCCTTGCCGGGCACGAGCGAGTCCAGCGTGATGATCCGGTGGCCGCCGACCGTGCTGACGGCCGCCCGCTCGCCCTCCCCGGACGGCACGAACGCCTCGGCCCGGTCGCCGCCGTCCGGCCCGAGGTGGCCATGGCCCAGCACCTTGGCGAACGCCCGGCGCTCATCGTGGTTGCCGGTGCTGTAGATGACCGGGGCGTTCCGCTCGGCGGCGAACGCTCCCAGGAGTTCACGGGCGGCGCCGTAGGCCTCCGGTGATCCGTCGTCGGCGATGTCGCCGCTGACGACGACGGCGTCGACGGCTCGCAGATGCCGCAGGTCGGCGAGTATCCGGCGCAGGGACTCGGTGGCGTTGACGCCGAACTTGTTGGGCGCGTCGTCGCGATCGAGGTGGGTGTCCGACAGGTGGAGGATCCGCATGCGCCAGAGGCTAGAAGAGGCGACCGCACGGAACCAGGGAATTGAGGCCGCGCTCCCCCGCCGCCGACGGACCCGGCCTCCCTGATCGCCGGCCTGCTCGATGTCGTCCACACGGCGGCCACCGGCGCCGCGGGCGACCGCTTGGCATAGCGTTGCCCACCATGGTGCCGACCGAGCGATTCACCTCACGGGTCCTGATCGTCGACGAGGACGACCGGCTGCTCCTGCTGTGCGGACGCGATCCGCGTGCCCCGGGGGCGCGTTGGTGGTTCACCGTGGGAGGCGGGGTGGAGGACGGTGAGGACTACGCCGGGGCCGCGCTGCGGGAGATACACGAGGAGACCCGGCTCCGTCTGCCGGCCTCCCGCCTCGGCCCGGTGGCCTGGACCCGGCAGACGCTGTTCAGCGTTGACGGCCACCGGTTCGACCAGTACGAGGAATACCGTCTGGCTCGCGTCACCACGGCGGAGGTGAGCGCCATGCGCGTCGACAACCGGGAGGCTCGTTACGGCCACGCCTGGTGGACGGCTGCCGCGCTGGCCGCCACCACCGAAACGGTGCGGCCGAAGAGGATGGGCGCCCTGCTGCCCGCCGTGCTGGCCGGCGGGCCCGTTGAACGGCCGCTGCATCTCGGCGACTTCGACGAGGACACCGATCCGGACTGGGGCCCGTCCGTGTCGTCCGACGGGCCCGCCACCGGGTCGTTCCGCTGAGCCTCAGTCCTTCGGCTGGGTGAGGCGGATGCTGTTGCCGAAGGGGTCGCGGAGGCCGCAATCGATGCCGTACGGACGGTCGGTGGGCTCCTCGGTGAACTCGACGCCCCGGCTCAGCAGCGTCTCGTACGTCTTGCGGCAGTCGTCCGTGCTGAGGATGAGCGAGCCGCCCATCGCGCCCTTGGTGACCAGTTCGCGGACCTGGCGCGCCGTGTCCTCGGACATCGCCGGCGGGCCCGGCTTCTCCAGCAGGATCTGGCGCTCCGGGTGGCCGGGGACGCTGACCGTGAGCCAGCGCATGAAGCCCAGGTCGACGTCCGCGCCGACCTCCAGCCCCAGCTTGCCGACGTAGAAGTCGAGGGCCTCGTCCTGGTCGAGGACGTATATCTGCGAGTGCGTGATGGCGGTGAACATGTGCATCACGCTACTGGTCCGGCCGGACGAAAACTTATCCAGAACTGCTCAGTCGACGGGCGGTTCCGACAGCCCGAACGGTCAGGCGCTCGGCCGCGTCCAGGCCTTCGTGAAGCACGTCGGAACGCGGGTGGCCGCGGCCTCCCTGGCGTACTCCCTCGGCGACCGGCCGACGATGTCGCGGAACGTGCGGCTGAAGGTGCCCAGGCTGCCGAAGCCGACCTCGAAGCAGATGTCCGTCACGCTGCGGTCGGTCTCCCGCAGCAGGAACATCGCGCGCTCGACGCGGCGGCGCTGGAGGTAGCGGTGCGGTGTCTCGCCGAACGTGGCCCGGAAGGTCCGCGTGAAGTGCGCCTCCGACACATGGGCGATCCGGGCCAGGGCCGGGATGTCCAGCGGCTGCGCGTAGGCGCGGTCCATGGCGTCCCGTGCCCGCAGCATGCGGCGGTTGCTGTCTTCCACGGCGCGGCTCACGGCGTCATCACACCACAGTTCGCCGCCCGCCGGGCAGTGGCAATGGTCTCCCGCCGAGCGGAACTTGGCCGCGTTTGCGGACGAGCGGACGACTGTGCGAACCTCATGGCCCACCTTCTGGAAAGGGCTGGTCGTGACGCTCGGCATGGTTCTCGGCGACTTCTCCTCTCGCGCTTCGACGCGGGAGCGGTAGCCCGGCCTGCCCTGATCCGCGCCCGTACCGCGGTACGGGCCGTTTCCCCTGCTCCTCGTTCGAAGTGCTCTTCGTGCCCCGCACGTTCGATCACGAGGAGTACCCCGGTGTCCACGATCCACTGGACCGAAGCCCGCACCACCCGATCCGCCCTGTGGCGTTCCGAGAGCGCGACACCGCCGCCCGCGCGGGTGGTCGTCGCGGACGACCGCGTGAAGGCGGCCACCGCCCACCGGCTGGCCCGCGAGGGCACCGCCCTGCTGTGGCGGGGCGACTTCCACAACGCGCGTCAGCTTCTGCACGCCATGCGCCGCCGCATCGACCGGACGGCCCCGCGCCCGGCGGGCGGCCCGGCCGAGACCTTCCGTCTGCACCGCCGGGCCCGAGGCCACCGGGCGCGCGTGCTGGGCAGGCTTCTGGTCCTGCTCGAGGCCGACTACTCGCTGGCCCTGCGCAGAGCTCCCGATGTGCGCCGGGCCTGCGCCGAGGCCTACGGTCCGCCGCCGCGCGAGCCGCTGGCGGTCTCGCTGACGGAGCTGCTGGGGGTGATCGGAGCCCGGCAGTGGCGCGAGAAGGGCGTGGACGTTCCGGCCCTCGGCGCGCGCGTTCACCCGCACTACGGCGTGTTCTCCCCGGTGCGGGGCGAGTACGTCGACCTGGTCGCACAGGCACCGCTCCCGCCGCGGGCGGGCCACGGCGCCGGTCGCCGCACCGCGTTCGACCTGGGCACGGGAACGGGGGTGCTCGCCGCCGTCCTGGCGCGCCGGGGGTTCGAGCGGGTCGTGGCGACCGACATCAGCCCGCGCGCGCTGTGCTGCGCCCGCGAGAACGTCCGCCGGCTGGGCGTGGCCGGACGCGTCGAGGTGGCGGGCCCCGCCCTGTTCCCCGAGGGCCGCGCCGGGCTCGTCGTCTGCAACCCGCCGTGGATTCCCGCCCGGCCGACCTCCGCCGTCGAGCGGGGCGTCTACGACCCGGGCAGCGGCATGCTCACCGGCTTCCTGAACGGGCTCGCCGCCCATCTCCAACCGGGCGCCGAGGGATGGCTCATCCTGTCGGACATCGCCGAGCACCTCGGGCTCAGAACGCGCCGCGAGCTGCTGGCCATGATCGAGGCGGCGGGCCTGCGCGTGCGCGGCAGGATCGACACCCGGCCCCGGCATCCGCGGGCCGGGGACACGGCCGACCCGCTCCACGCCGCGCGCGCCGCGGAGGTCACCTCGCTGTGGCGCCTCGCCACCGCCTGAACTCGCCCGCCCGGGCCGGGCTTCAGACGCGCGCGATCAGGGCGTACCGCTCGTCCGTGACCGGGCCGCCCCACAGGTCGGCGTGGTCGCCGAGGTCCTCGACGCGCAGGCCGGTCACCAGCGGGCGCAGCTCGGCGGCCAGATCGTCGGCGGCTATGCCCCCGTGCCAGGGCAGCGCCTCGGCCCCGGCCACATACGGTGCCGCGCTCCGGCCGGCCTCGCGCCACCGGCCCTCGACGAGGATCAGGATGCCGCCCGGCCGCAGCCGCCCGGTCCACTCCCGCAGCGCGGCGCGTGGATCGGGCAGCGTCCACACGAGGTGCCGGGAGAGCAGGACGTCGAAACGCCGGTCGCCGGTGGGCGGCGCCGCCGCGTCACCCACGAGGAACCGGCCCGCGAGCCCGGCCGCCGTCAGCTTGGCCCGGGCCAGCTCCACCATGCGCGGCGCGAGGTCCACGCCGGTGACCCGGTGTCCGGCCGCGGCCAGCAGCGCGGAGAGCGAACCGGTGCCGCAGCCGACGTCCAGCACGTCCGCCGGGCCGGGCGGCACCCAGGAGGCCAGCAGTCCGGCCCACGCCTCGCGGGTGGGTGCGGCCCGCAGACCGTGGTCCGGCTCGTCGTCGAAGGCGGGGGCGGCGGCGTTCCAGTAGGCGGCGATGGCGGCGGAGTCGGTCATGGGTTCGACCCTCTCACCCGGCACTGACAGCGCCCGCCGCACGGCTCCTTATGCGAACAACATTCGACAGTTAGCATCTGCGACACGCACCCCGGGAGTGCTCACTCTTACTTTTCCTCACCCTCACACCACCGCTTCGACCAGCGGCACGCCCAGTTCCGCATACCGGTGAAAAGTTCGGCGGCGGGGGACAGCACGGCGAACTGTCCGCGATGGGATGCCCATCGCTCCTGTCCGGAACAGACTCGAAAAGAAGGGACGACTGTGAAGAGCCGTTCACGAAGATTCTTGACCGCCCTGGTGATTTTCCTGGGGCTGGCGCTCATACCGCCCGGCGCCCTCGCCGCCGACGCCGGGTCGGCCGGGGGCCGGGGCGGGTCCGCGCCGTCCGCGTCCTCCGCACAGGCCACGGTCGCGGCCATGCAGCCCGGCTGGAACCTCGGCAACACCCTCGACTCCACCGGCTCCGACGAGACGTCGTGGGGGAACCCGCGGGTCACCCGGGACCTGCTGCGCAACATCCGCGCCCAGGGCTACAACAGCGTCCGGATCCCGGTGACCTGGAGCCAGCACCAGGGCCCGGCGCCCTCGTACACCATCGACCCGGCCTACCTGACCCGCGTCAAGGAAGTGGTGGACTGGGCGCTCGCCGAGGGCCTCTACGTCCTGATCAACGTCCACCACGACTCGTGGCAGTGGGTCATGAACCTGCCCACGCAGCACGACGCCGTGCTGGCCCGCTACACCGCGACCTGGAACCAGATCGCCTCCACCTTCCGCAACTCGTCGCGGAAGCTGCTCTTCGAGAGCATCAACGAACCGTTCTTCGAGGGCAGTTCCGGCGACGCGCAGAACGCCCAGCTCATGCACGAGCTCAACACCACGTTCCACTCGCTCGTACGCCGCTCCGGCGGCAACAACGCCACGCGCTACCTGGTCCTGCCGAGCGTGCGCTCCTCGCCCGAGCAGGCCCGGGTGGACGAGCTGGCCGACACGTTCGCCGCGCTGAACGACCCCAATCTGGTGGCCACCATCCACTACTACGGCTTCTGGCCGTTCAGCGTGAACGTCGCCGGCTACACCCGGTTCGACGCGACGACCCAGCAGGATCTGACCGACACCTTCGACCGTCTGCACGAGGTGTTCGTCGCCAGGGGCATCCCGGTGATCATCGGTGAATACGGACTGCTCGGTTTCGACCGCAGCACCAGCACCATCGAGCAGGGCGAGAAGCTGAAGTTCTTCGAATACCTGGGCAACCAGGCGCGTCTCCGGCAGCTCACCACGATGCTGTGGGACAACGGCCAGCACTTCAACCGCACATCGTTCCGCTGGAACGACCCCAGCCTGTACCGGCAGATGAGGTCGAGCTGGACCGTGGCCTCGGGCACCGCGGCCACCGACCAGATCTTCGTCCGCCGGGGGCAGACGCCGTCGGCCGCGACGATCAGGCTGAACCTCAATGGCAACAGCCTGAATTCGGTCGTGCACGGCTCGCGGACGCTGGTGCGCGGCCAGGACTACACGGTCAGCGGCGATCAGCTCACGATCTCGGCCGTCACGCTGGCCCGCCTGACCGCCTCCCAGCAGTACGGCGTCAACGCCGTCCTGTCGCTCCGGTTCTCCGCCGGAGTGCCGTGGGACGTGAACGTCATCACCCATGACACGCCCGTGCTGCGGAACGCCACCGGCAGCACCGGCTCCCTGGTGATCCCGACCGCGTTCAACGGTGACCAGTTGGCCACCATGGAGGCGGTCTACGCCGACGGCACCTACGCCGGCCCGCACAACTGGACGTCGTACAAGGAGTTCGGCGCCGCGTTCTCGCCGAACTACTCCTCCGGCGACATCACGCTGCCCTCGGCGTTCTTCAACGAGGTCAGGGACAATTCCACGGTGACGCTGACGTTCCACTTCTGGAGCGGCGCCACCCTGAAATACACCCTGACGAGGTCCGGCACCACCGTCACCGGCACCGTCGGCTGACCCACCGCCCGGGACCCGGCCGCCGCGCCGGGTCCCGGAGCGGACGCTCACGCGTTCGCGGCCGGGAACGGACACCCGGCCGGGTGAGACACCCGCCGGGGTCCACCGCATCCGTCGCCGCCCTCCCGCAGGCTGATGCTGTCAGCGCACGCCCGCGCCCTCACGTTCAGGAGACGACGGTCATGGCCATGGACCTGCTCGCCCACTTCCTGCGGCAGCTCAGCCCGGACAACCGGCAGTGGCTGGAGAGCCAGCCGCCGGACAAACAGCAGGCCATCGCCGAGCAGTGGCGGGCGACCGAGGGCAAGGCGGCGTCTCTGCTCAGCTCCGTCGACCTCGTCCCCGATCTGGTGGACGAGGGTGCTTCCGCGAACGCCTTCATCCGGAACGTGCGCGACGCCGAGAACTGGTGAGCGCGCCCGTGCGGGCGCGGCGCGCCTGCCCCGGCGGGGAGCGCGCCCCGGCTAGTTTGACGGCCCGTCGGCCGGCGGCGCCCGGGCTTCGCCGGCTCCCGCCCGGGGTACGCGGCAGGGCCCGTGCCGGAGGAGAGGCGAAGCGATGAACGACCGTATCGCGGACATCTGGGGCACCCGCACCCCGCATGGCAGCGGCACCGCCTGGCCGGCCCGCGTGGACAGTCACCTCGATCCCTCGGTGCGCGCGGACGAGGTCGACCGATGGGTGCCGTCGGCGTGTGTCCTGTGCAGCAACGGCTGCGGCTGCGAGATCGCGGTCAAGGACGGCCGGATGGTGGGCGTCCGGGGACGGGCCGACGACCCGGTCAACCGCGGCCGGCTCGGGCCCAAGGGGCTGTACGGCTCCTGGCAGTGGGAGCACGCCGACCGGCTCGGCCGCCCGCTGGTCCGCGACGCCCGGGGGGAACTGGCCGAGAGCGACTGGGACACCGCGATGGGCCGCGTCGCCGAACGGTCCCGGCGGCTGCTGGAGAGCGAGGCCGGCGGGCTCAGCCACGGCTTCTACACCAGTGGCCAGCTCTTCCTGGAGGAGTACTACACCCTCGCGGTGATCGGGAAGGCCGGGATCGGCACCCCCCACATGGACGGCAACACCCGGCTGTGCACGGCGACGGCCGCCGCCGCGCTGAAGGAGAGCTTCGGCTCCGACGGGCAGCCGGGCAGTTACCGCGACCTGGAGTCCGCCGACGCGGTGTTCCTGTACGGGCACAACATGGCCGAGACGCAGACCGTCCTGTGGGCTCGCGTCCTGGACCGGATCGAGGGCTCGGACCCGCCGCGCATCGTGGCCGTCGACCCGCGCCTCACCCAGGTGGCCGAGGCGGCCCGGCGGACCGGTGGGGTGCACCTGGCGCCGCTGCCGGGCACCAATCACGCGCTGATGAACGCGCTGACCCGCGAACTCGTCGTCCACGGCCGGCTCGACGAGGACTACATCGCCCGGCACACCCTCGGGTTCGACGACCTCAGGGCGACCGTCGAGCCCTACACCCCCGAGCACGTCGCGGACATCTGCCGCGTGCCCGCCGCCGACATCCGCCGGGCGGCGGAGATCTTCGGCACCAGCGACCGGGTGGTCTCGACCGTGCTCCAGGGCTTCTACCAGTCCCACCAGGCCACCGCCGCGTCCTGCGCGGTCAACAACCTCCATCTGCTGCGCGGGCTCCTGGGCCGGCCGGGCTGCGGCATCCTCCAGATGAACGGCCAGCCCACGGCCCAGAACACCCGCGAGTGCGGCGCCGACGGCGACCTGCCGGCCTTCCGCAACTGGAACAACCCCGATCATGTCCGGGAGTTGGCGGGGCTGTGGAACGTCGATCCCCTGACCATCCCGCACTGGGCCCCGCCGACCCACGCGATGCAGATCTGGCGGTACTGCGAGCAGGGATCGATCCGGCTGTTGTGGATCTCCGGCACCAACCCGGCCGTCTCGCTGCCCGAGTTGGACCGCGTCCGGAACATCCTGAGGCAGGAGTCCCTGTTCGTGATCGTCCAGGACGGTTTCCTGACCGAGACCGCCCGTTACGCCGATGTCGTGCTGCCCGCGGCCCTGTGGGGCGAGAAGCAGGGCACGTTCACCAACGCCAGCCGCACGGTCCACCTCTCGGACCGGGCCGTCGAGCCGCCCGGCCAGGCCCGCAGCGACCTGGACATCTGGCTGGACTACGCCCGGCGGATGGACTTCCGGGACCGGGACGGCGCCCCGCTGATCAAGTGGACCGATCCGCGGGGCGCGTTCGACGCGTGGCGGGAGTGCACCCGCGGCCGGCCGGTCGACTACACGGGGCTGTCCTACGACAAGCTGCGCGGCGGCGGCATCCCGTGGCCGGTCAACGAGCGGGCGCCGGAGGGCACCGAACGCCTCTACGGCGACGGCCGGTTCCCCACCGCCCCCGACGAGTGCGAGACCTACGGCCACGACCTGCTCACCGGAGGCGCGGTCGGCCCGGCTACCTACCGCGCGCTGCGACCCGACGGACGGGCGTTCCTCAAGAGCGCGCCCTATGTGCCGCCCCCGCAGCCGCCGGACGAGGTCCACCCCTATGTCCTGACCACCGGCCGGACCGCGTACCACTTCCACACCCGCACCAAGACGGGTCGGTCCCGGCCGCTGCGGCGCGCCGCGCCGGACGCGTGGGTGGAGCTGTCCGTCCCCGACGCCGCGCGGCTCGGCGTGACCGAGGGCGACATCGTGCGGGTGGAGTCCCCGCAGGGCGCCCTGGAAGCCCCCGCGCGGCTCGGCAGGGGCCGGGAGGGCGTGGTCTTCGTGCCCTTCCACTACGGCTACGGGGACCAGCCGGGCACCGACGGGGCCGTGCCGAACGGACACCCACGGGCCGCCAACGAGCTGACCCCAACGGAGTGGGACCCGGTCTCCAAACAGCCGGTCTACAAGATGACCGCCGCCCGGGTGGCCAAGGTCCGCGACGGATCGGGGCCGGCCCCCGCGCCCACCACCACGGCCTCCGCACCGGCGGATCCGTCGGGCGTCCCCGCGACCGCGGGCACCGCCGGTGACGAGGTCACCGAACGGATCGAGGACTGATCACATGCACCTCCCTCGCTACCTCGGCCTCCAGCACGACGCGTCCCGCACCCTGGCCGACTCCTTCCGCCGGGTCGGGGACGGACACGCCGCGGAGCCGGACGTCAACGTGCTGTGCCATCTCCTCGCGGGCATGAGCGACCGCCACGTCGAGCGGCTCGGCCCGTTGATCGGCCGGTACGGCGAACTCCAGGACCCGGAGCCGGAGCGCCTCCGCGCCCAGGGCCTCGCCGAGACCCGCTCCGGGCCGGTCGGGCTGCTCCGGGACCTGCAGGACCTCCACACCCTCGCCGGTTTCGTCGACATGACGTGGACCGTGCTGGGCCAGGCGGCACAGGGCCTGCGCGACCGGGAGCTCCTCGGCACGGTCACCGCCTGCCAGAAGGACACGAGCCGGCAGATGCTCTGGCTCACCACGCACATCAAACAGGCGGCGCCCCAGGCCCTCATCGCCGCCGGAGCCGCCGGAGCCTCCACCGGGTGAACGACGGATGTCCATTTAAGGAAGGAATGCAAGCGTTTCCGCCTATACGCACCGGGAACTCGCTCGCAGGACCGGCACCGACCGACCCCGACACAGGAGCACCGGGACCGTTCGTGAAGCTTTCCTTCCTTGATCCGTTGTACGCGAGCCCCGGCCCGTACGCCTCGGTCTATCTGGACACCTCCGGCGACATCGGCGATCCGGAGAAGGCGATCGAGCTGCGCTGGCGGCACGTGCGCGACGATCTCACCGGCCAGGGAGCCGACGCCGCGACCATTCAGGCCCTGGCCGAGGCGATGGGCGGCGACGCGGCCCGGCCCGGGCGGCACGGCCAGGCGCTGTTCGCCGCGCGGGGCCGGCTCCTGCTCGTGGCGGAACTGCCCGAGCCGCCGGCCCGCGAGGTGGCCCGGTTCGGCCCGCTGCCCGAGGCGATGCCACTGGTCTTCCAGCGCGCCCCCGACATCCCGTACGCGGCCGTCGTCATTCAGCGGCCGGGCCCGGAGGAGATCGCCGCCGGGCCCGGCGAGCTGCACGTGGAGCTGGAGATCGGCCGCTGGCCGACCAGCAGGGTGACACCGGGCCCGCGCGTCCGCCGGTTCTTCCCGCCCCAGACCTGGCGGGAGGGCGCGTCCCAGGTCGTCGACGACCTCGCCGACCGGTCCGCCGGACACCCACCGCCCGACGTGGTCGTCGTGTGCGGACCCGTGGAGGAACGCGGGATCCTGGTCAATCAGCTCCCCGCCGCGCTGCGCCCGCACGTCATCGCGCTGGACCCCGGGACCGAGGGCACCGACGAGGAGGCCACCGACCCGGGCCAGGCCCTGCTGGAACGGCGGCTGAGCGCCCGGTTCCGGGACCGGCTGAGCGCACGGGACGCGACGCAGACGGACCTGTTCCTCGCGCAACGCGCCCGCGCCCCCGGCGAGTCGGAAGGGATCGTCGCCACCGTCGGCGCGTTGCAGCGGGCCCAGGCGCGGGCGCTGCTGGTCAACCCCTCCGCGGATCTGACGGTGCGGCTGTGGATCGGCGCGGAGCCGACCGAGATCGGGCTGGCGGCCGCGGAGCTCGCGCAGTTCGGGGTCCGCTCCGCCGAGGAGCGGACCGCCGGCGCCGCGCTGCTCCGCGCCGCCGCCCGCACCGGGGCGGAACTGGTCGTCGTACCCGAGGAGAAGTTCACGATGGACGGCCGACTCGGCGTCCTGCTGCGCTACACCGAACCCCGAGAGGAGAGAGCGCCGTGATCACCCACGAACGACTCGTGGAGACCGTCGCCGACGAGGCCGGCCTGGGCGCCGCCGACGAGGCCGCCCGGGTGGCCAGAGTCGTCCTCGCCGACCTCAGCGTCCGCCTGGACATGCCGCGGCGGCAGCGCCTGCGGCAGGCGCTGCCCGCCCCAGAGGGCGACGCGGCCTACGCCATCGTTCCCGCGCGGGGGGACGGGGCGCCGGACTTCGTCCGCGACATCGGCCAGCACCTGAGCGCCCCGCCCGAGCGGGCCCGCTATCTGGCCCGGGCAGTGCTGTCCTCGATCCGCGCCGCCGACCCCCAACTGGCCGACGACATCAGCCGGGACCTGCCGCCCGACATCTCCGAGCTGTTCGCCCCGTCCGAAGGCGACCCGGCGCGGCGGCACCCCGGCACTCCCTCCCCCGCTCCCCTGACCGAGGAGGAGCTGACGGCGGCGCTGCGCGCGCGGCCGGCCTGGACCGGGACCACGCGGCGGCTGGAGCGGACGGTGGGCCTGCCGTCGGTCCGCGTCGAACCGCTGCTGCGCCGCGTGCGGCAGGACACGCGCGACATGGAGCAGAGCTTCGGCCACCGCATCGGCGAGGACGAGATCACCTTCATCCTGTACACCGGTTCGGTGGACGCGGTCACGGAGGCCGACCTGCTGCTGGCCGACGCGATCGACGCGACGGTCAGCGGGTTCGGGTCGGGCGGCTAGCGGGACTCGCCCTCGAAGTCGTCCGGGGTGACATCGGCCTCGTCCAGCGCCTCGGGCATCGTGGTGCTCTCCGGCGCCTCGGTCCGGTCCTTCTCGCGCGCCTCCCGGAAACGGTCGGGGCGCGTGACGGTGTCGTCCGTCTTCTTGCTCTTCCGGCGGTTCTCCTCGGGAACGGTCATGGCCAGTGCTCCTCTCATCCTCGGCCCGGTCGCGTGAGCGAGTACCCCGGCGCCCCTCTCGACTCGCCGGCCCCACGGCCGGAGCTGGTGGTGCTCGTGGGACTCCAGGCGTCGGGCAAGTCGACGTTCTGCGCCCAGGCGTTCTCCGGCACCCATGTCCTGGTCAGCAAGGACCTGTTCCCCCGGGCCCGGCCGCGACAGCGACAGCAGATGCGGCTGATCACACAGGCGCTGGCCGAGGGACGGTCGGTCGTAGTGGACAACACGAATCCGGGCCCGGACGAGTGGCGGCCGCTGATCGCCGCGGGCCGGGCGTACGGGGCGCGGGTCGTGGCGTACTGGTTCCCGCCGGACCTGCCCGGGACGTTGCGGCGCAACGCGCTGCGGGAGGGCCGCCGGCGGGTGCCCGACGTGGGCGTGTACGCCACGTTCCGGAACCTCCGCAGGCCGAGCGAGGCGGACGGCTTCGACGCGGTGCGCGAGGTGCGGTTCGACGGCCTCGGCGGCTTCACGGTGCGGCCGGTCGCGGACGTCCGGCATTGAGGGACGCCCCTGACCGACACATTGCGCCGTTCACCCGGAAGGGGGAGTTCGCACACGTCGATTTCCCGGCGCGACAGAGCTCTTCGGGTTCCGGGCGCCCGTTCGAGCGCATGCGGGGTCTCGCTTGCGGGCCCAGGACGTCCGGGGACGGCGGGCCGAACCCGCCCTCGCCGGGGCGTCGATGATCGGCCGCGTCGGTGGCCGGGGTGCGGGGGCCGGTGTAGCGTCGTGGCACAGCAGTCGTGGTTCCGAAGTTCTGTGCGCCGTGACCACGTCATGAGCGCTCTTGCTGTTCAGCGCCTCTCCGGACCAGGGCGATCACCTCCCGGACCCGCACGGTGCGGGTCCGCTTCCCTCGAAGGAGAAGAGCATGGCCAAGGGCACTGTGAAGTGGTTCAACAGTGAGAAGGGCTTCGGGTTCATCGAGCAGGAGGGCGGCGGGCCGGACGTCTTCGCCCACTACTCCAACATCGCGGCGCAGGGATACCGCGAGTTGCAGGAAGGCCAGAAGGTCGAGTTCGACGTGACGCAGGGCCAGAAGGGCCCGCAGGCGGAGAACATCCGCCCGGCCTGACCGCCGCCCGTACCGGCACCCGGTTCACCGACCGGGTGCCCGGCTCGCACGGGCGCGGCGCGGCCCGGGGCATGGCCGCCACCGCACCGCGCCGCTAGGGCCCGTCTTCAAAGAGGCCGCCCTGCCCACGCCGCTCCCCCGCAAGCGGGAGGTACCCCCAGGCACGCACACTCGCTGCTCCCCCAGCTAACGCTGGGAGGTGCCCCCAGCCGAATCGCGCGAGTACGTCCCCCAGCCCGGCGGCTGGGAGGTGCCCCCATCCGTACGAGTGGCGATCCGGCGCCTTGCGATCGCACGCACCAGACGACGCGGGCGGACGGACGCCCCCTTTGAAGACGGACCCTAGTCCCAGTCCTTGAACTCCACCGGACCGCGGTCCATCTCGAACACGCCGTCGGCGTAGAGCATCGGACGGTTCTCGGAGTGGCGCTTGCTGTACTTCTCCACCTGGCTGATCCGCACCCCCTCGGGGACGGTGAAGTCGGCCAGGGCGATGGCCACCCAGTAGGCGTTGTCGTTGTCGGAGTACAGCGGCACCGTGACGGTGGAGCCGCGGCCGTCGCTGACGACCGCCTTCGCCCCGAAGCTCCGGAAGCTTCCCGTCCCGTTCTCCACCGCGCTGTAGGCGCAGATCAGGACGAAGCCGTGCTGGTCGGGGCGCTGGATGCGCACCACCTCGCGGCCGGGCACCCGGGCGTCGCCGTCCAGCATGAGATGGGGCGCCTGGCGCAGATCGCCGAGATTGTTCCAGTAGACGGCACCGGCCTTGGGCGTTTCCTGGCTGGCCGCGTCCGCGGCCTTGCGCTCCTTGCCGGTGAGCGGGGGCCGCACGGCGTGCGCCGGGACGAACAACGCGTACAGGTCGAGGTCCGCGGCGTCGTCGCCGCGGCTGCCGCCGTCCCACTCCAGGGCGGCGGTGACCACCAGCTCGGGGTCGCCCTTGTTGAGACTGATCGTCGCCGCGCCGGACTTGGTCAGCTCGATCTTGCCCAGCGCCCCGGCGGGCGGCGCTGACGGCACGGCCGCCTCCGGCATGGCCGCCACCGCGGGCTCCTCCTCCGCGTCGTCGACCACGATCCCGAAGTCCGTTGCCAGACCGGCGAGTCCGGTCGCGTAGCCCTGCCCCAGGGCCCGCACCTTCCACGCGTCGGCGCGGCGGTAGAACTCGACCAGCAGCAGCACCGTCTCCCCGCCGGTCAACGGCGGTGGCGCGAACGTGAGATCCGTCCCCTCGCAGGACACCGTCACGCGCGGTGTGGAGCCCGCGTCGAACGCCGCGCCGGGCTCGGCCACATCGATGCTCGCCACGCACGCCACGCTGGCCACCTCGGCCGGGACGCGCGCGAGATCGACGTGGACGCTGCGCCCGTCGACCCGAACGCCGTCCTGCTCAGGGTGGTTGAAGAAGACCAGGTCGCTGTCGCCGCGCACCTTGCCCTCCGAGGTGAGCAGCAGTGCCGACACGTCGATGCCCGCCGACGTGGTCACCTCCACGCTCACCCGGTCCCCGGCAAGTGCTCTGTTGCCGCCCTTGCTCAGCTCCCCGCCATTCGCTGCCATGATCCGCCCCACGATTTCGTTCCGAGATGACTCCTCAGTGTGCGTCTGTCCAGGGCTGGGACGGAAGTCGGGGTCCGCGAATCGCCGTGGTGGCTCAGGCGGGCCGCTGCCCCAGGAACAGGGTGCGGTCGTGTCCGCCGCTCTCCCGCACCGTGGAGACCCGGAACCCGGCCGCGCCGAGCAGCCGTTCCCAGTCGGCGACCGGGAACAGGCCGGTGAGGTGCGTCTCGTGCACGGTCCGGATGCTCCCGTCGGACTCCCGGAGGGTGAACGTGTATTCCGTGCGCACCGTCGTCGCGCCCGGCTCCGGCGGCAGGCTCCATTCCAGGTAACGGACTCCGCTGCCGTCGTTCGCGTCGCTGCCGCCGCAGTCGGTGACCGGTTCGAACGTGTCGGCGACGTGGTCGGGGAAGAACACCGCGACGCCGCCCGGACGGCAGTGCGTGAAGGCCGTGCGGAAGGCGGCGGACAGGTCCTGAGCGGTGGTCATGTAGTCGATCGCGTCGTGCACCAGCACCGCGTCGAACGTGCGGCCGAGCCGCACGTCGCGCATGTCGCCCGGCAGGTGCTCGACGTTCGGGTTGAGCTCGCGGGACACGGCGAGCATCTCCGGCGAGAGGTCGACGAGCGTCATGGCGTACCGCGACCGCAGGTGGTAGGCGGTGTGCCCGCCACCGCTGCCCAGTTCGAGCACGTCGCGCACGGGATGCTCGGCCAGACCGAACAGCTCGGTGGCGATCCCCGCGTCCCCCTCGTACACGTCGACCGGGGAGATCAGCGGCCACCAGCGGGCGAGGTCACCGTACAGCCGCGCGGCCGCGTGGGGAATGGTCATGCCGTCCTGCTCTCCCGTCGCCGGCCGACGCTCCCGTTCCCGGACGCCGCCGACGACGAACCGGGCGCCCAGCCCAAGATCGTAGGCCCCGCGCCCGGCCCGCCACGCGCCGGTCCGGCGCGCCGGCCGCGCCGTGGAACAGGTCCTGGGCGCCGACGGGTGAGAAATGCCCGCGCCGCGCGGGAAGGCGCACCAGCCCGGTGCGCGAATCGACTTGCTGGCGCCGAGAGAAAGCGCTTTCCCCAATCAGCCGCCGTATCGGCGCGGCGTCAGACAAACAGAAAAGGTGTGGAACATAGCGCTCACCGTGTGGACTTTGACGCGGAATCGGCGACGAGAAGCACCGACGCGTTTTCGCGACCGGAACCCGGGGCGGGCCGCCGCGGCGCCCACGCGTCAGGCCGGGTGCCGGTCGCCCGCGCCGTCACTCTCGGCGGCGTAGGCGAGGAAGTCGTCGACCATCCGGTGGAACAGCGTGGCCAACTGCCGCAACTCCTCCGGCGACCAGTCCGACAGGGCCGCCTGCATCCCGCGGCGGCTCGCCTCGCGGACGCGGTCGATCGCCTCCCGGCCGGACGGCGTGAGCTCGATGCGCTGGGCGCGCCGGTCCTCCGGATCCGGGACGCGGGTGACATAGCCGGCCCTCTGGAGCCGCTGCACCTGCCGGGTAATGTGCGACGCCTCCACGCCGAGCCGGACCGCGAGCTCACCGGGGCGCAGGGACTCGGACTCGGCGATCTGCCGCAGGAGCACCACGGCGGCGCGATCCAGCGGCACACCGGCCGAGGCCATCAGCCGCTCGTGCTGCCGGGCCCGGCTCGCCAGATAGGCGACACGACTGAGGGCCCGCTCGATCTCTGTCACGTCCGCCGAGACGGCGGCGGCTTCTGGCAGCGATGTGGACATGCTTCCACCCTACCAGGGTGATTGCCTGACTCAAGCAACTTGCATTCGCTTGCTTGACTCAAGTAATCTCGTTGAATTGCTTGCCTGACTCAAGTAAGCAAAGCGTGGGTCCGCCGCGCGCGTGGCCGGCCGGACCGTCCCCGCAGAACCGCAGGAGTTCTTCATGACAGACACCACCACCCTGGTGGCCGGACAAGGACCCGCCGGTCCGCGCACGGCGGCCAGGCCGGGTCTCACCCTGCTGGCGCTGGGCATCGCCGGCCTGGTCGTCTCCCTCCAGCAGACGCTGGTCCTGCCGCTGCTCCCCCGGCTGATGCAGACCTTCGACACCTCGGTGTCCTCGGTCGCGTGGGTGTTCACCGCCACGCTGCTGGCCGGAGCCGTCGCCACGCCGCTGCTGTCCCGGTTCGGCGACATGTACGGCAAGAAAAAGATGATCACGGCCACGATGGCGCTGCTGGTCGCCGGCTCGGTGATATGCGCGCTCGCCGACTCGCTCACCCTGATGATCGTGGGCCGCGCGCTCCAGGGCGCGGCGGCCGCGGTGATCCCGCTGGCCATCGGCATGATCCGGGACACGTTCCCGCGCGAGCGGGTCACCACCGCGATCGGTGTGGTCAGCGCCACCATGGGCGTGGGCGGCGCCCTCGGCATGCTGGTCACCGGAGTCATCGCCGACCGCACCGACACCCACCACCCGGTGTTCTGGATCTCGGCCGCGATGGCCGCGCTGGGCCTGGTCTTCGTCCTCATGTTCACCACGGAGGCGGGCAAGCGCACCGGCGGCCGGCCCGACCTCGTCGGCGCCCTCGTTCTGGCGGCCTGGCTGGTCAGCCTGCTGCTGGCCGTCAGCCAGGGCAACGCGTGGGGCTGGGGCGACGCGCGGATCGTCGGCCTGTTCGCGGCGGCGGTGCTCCTGTGCGCGCTGTGGGTCGCCGTCGAGACGCACGTGCGCGAGCCCCTGGTCCGGCTGCGCCTGCTGGTGGGGCCGAAGTCGCTGACGGCCAACATGGCGTCGCTGCTGCTCGGCTTCGCGATGTTCGCGGCGTTCACCCTGGTCTCCAACTTCATCCAGACCCCCGAGGACCAGGTCGGCTACGGCCTGAGCGGCTCGGTGCTGGACGTCGGCCTGTTCATGCTGCCGAGCACGGTCACCATGCTGGTGTTCTCCGCCCTGGCCGGCCGGTTCGAGGCGCGGCTTGGCGCGGCGTGGACCCTGGCCACCGGATCGGCCGTCGCCGGACTCGCCTACGTCTGGCTGGCGTTGAACCACGACAGCGCGGCCGACGTGATGATCTTCAGCGGCGTCCAGGGCGTGGGCATCGGCATCGCCTACGCGGCGCTCGGCACGCTCGCGGTGCAGCATGTGCCGATGGACCAGAGCGGCATCGCCAGCGGCATCAACTCGCTGGTCCGCACGGCCGGCGGCAGTGTGGCCAGCGCGGCGACGTCGGCGATCCTCGCGTCCAGCGTCATCGGGAACACCTCGGTGCCGACGGTGGACGGCTACGTCCTCTGCTTCGTCCTCGCCGGCGTCGCGGCCGGGGTGACCGCGATCGTCGCCGCGGTCCACGGCCTTCGGTACCGGTCGTGACGACGGCCTGATCGATCACGAGGAGCCGGCGGGCCCACGGTCGACGTGCCGTGGGCCCGCGTGCCGTCTCGCCGGACCGTCCGGACGCGAAGGTCGCGTTGGCGGAGCGAGCGAACGGGTTCGCCTTGGGGGGCAGTTCGGCGCGAATTTCATGGAAGCACTCCCAGAAGTCATTGACGTGGGCATGCCCTAACGCTTACCATCTCCCCGTTTCAGAAAGCGCTTTCCACAAATCCTGGCGCCCGGGACGGCACCAGGTATTCATCAGGCAGGTGGCCCTCAAGTGGCGCGCCGAAATGTCGGCGTGCCGGCCATTGCCTCGCGTCACCTCCCCACCGCGTGAACCGACGGACGACCACGGAGGAGAACGATGAAGCAAAGAGCGATGAAGCTGAAGCCCCTCATCGCGTGCGCTGCCCTGCTGGCATGCGCCGCCGCCGTGCTGCCCGCCGCCTCGGCGGCGGCCGCGACGACCCGCTACGAGGCCGAGGCGGCGCCGGCGACCTGCGCCGGCACCATCGACTCGAACTACGCCGGCTATTCCGGCAGCGGGTTCTGCAACGGCACCAACGCCGTGAACGCGGCGGCCCAGTTCACGGCGAACGCGGCGACGGCCGGTACCGCGACGGTCTCCGTCCGCTTCGCCAACGGGACGACGACCGCCCGGCCGGTGGACGTCGTGGTGAACGGCTCGGCGGTGCAGTCGATGTCGTTCGAGGGGACCGGGTCCTGGGCGACGTGGACCACGAAGACGTTCACGGTCCAGGTGAACTCGGGCAGCAACACGATCCGTTTCAGCCCGACCGGCTCAGGCGGCCTGCCCAACGTCGACTATCTGGACCTGGCGCAGGACGGCGGCCCGCTGGCCACGGCGCTGTATGTGGCGACCAACGGCAACGACAGCAGCGCGGGCACGCTCGCCGAGCCGCTGCTGACGATCCAGCGCGCGGTGGACCTGGCCGAGCCGGGCACCACCATCTACCTCAGGGGCGGCACCTACGCGCCGAGCACCAACATCCAGCTGCTCAAGAGCGGTACGGCGAGCCAGCCCATCGCCATCAGCAACTACAACGGTGAGCGGGCCGTCGTCGACGGCGAGAACATGCCGCACACGCCGGCGCCCGTGGACGGCAGCATCCCGCGCCCCGAGCGCGGCGCGATCCACATCGAGGGCGAGTACTGGCGGATCACCGGGCTGGAGATCATCAACGGCCCGTACGGCATCTTCGGCCTGGACACCAGCCACAACGTCTTCGACCGTCTCGTCACCAGGGACAACTACGAGAGCGGGCTGCACCTCCAGGGGGCGTCGAGCAACAACCAGATCCTCAACCTGGACAGTTACAACAACCGCGACCCGCGCAAAAACGGGGAGAGCGCGGACGGCCTGGCCATCAAGGAGGGCTCCGGCACCGGCAACGTGGTGCGCGGCGCGCGGCTGTGGAACAACTCCGACGACGGCTTCGACGCCTGGGAGTTCCTCTCCCCGGTGACCATCGAGAACAGTCTGGCCTGGGGCAACGGGTACAACCGGTGGAACCTGCCCGACTACACCGGCGACGGCAACGGCTTCAAGATGGGCGGCGGGGACGAGGACCTGCCGGCCGCGCACGTCACCCGCAACAGCATGGCCTGGGACAACTCCGCCGGCGGGTTCATCGACAACGCCAACCCGGGCGCGCTGGTGGCCGATCACTGCACCGCCTGGCGCAACGGCGGAACCGGGTTCGACTACGCCGACGCGGACGGCACGCTGACGAGGAACCTCGCGGTCTCCAACGGCACCAATGTGTCGCTGGGTTCGAACTCCGGCGGCAGCGGCAACTCGTGGGATCTCGGCGGCTCGTGGAGCTTCACCAGCACCGACCAGAGCACGATCACCGGCCCGCGGCAGGCGAACGGCTCGATCCCGTCGTCCACCTTCCTGCGACCCGCCAACGGCGCGGACGTGGGAGCGCGGTTCTGACCGGCCCCCTCCGGCGGTCATGACACGGTGAGGCTCCCGGCGGCCGGCCGGGAGCCTCACCCGTCGCTCGGCTCGGCTCAACCCGGCCCGAGTTGACTCGACTTGACTTCAAGGTAGCTTGAAGTTCCAGGATCGTCCGCATGGATACAGCGGAAAGTGCGCGCCAGACCGACATCGAGGCCATCACGCAGGTGGTGGCCACGCTGGAGCACGCGCAGCAGAACGAGCTCCCCGACGAGTTCGTCGGCCTCTTCCGGGCCGACGCCATCTGGACCACGGGGCATGGCCGGCGCCTCTTCGGCCGCGAGGAGATCTCGGCCTTCACCCACCGGGTGCTCCCCGGCGCGATGAAGGACTCCACGGCCACCTACGAGGTGGAGTACGTGTTGTTCATCCGGCCCGATGTCGCCGCCGTCAAGGCCCGGGCGCGGTACTGGACGCACGACGGCGAGCCGGTCGGGAACGCGGGCAGCCCGCTCTACGTGATGGCCAAGGAGGACGGGCACTGGCGCCTGGTCGCCTGCCAGAACACCGAGGTGATCGACGTGTAGCGGGCGGCCACCGACCGGCGCTCCCCTCGGACCCGGGGCGGGGTTGTGGACCCGGTGTGGCCGCCTCGCGGAATTCTTGGAATTCTACGGAGATTACGCACAGAACACCCGCAATCTTCTTCGCAACGGAATTCACGCGCTGTTTACCGGCTAATTCGACAACCTCGTTCCCCTCCGCTTAGGGTGGCAACTCCGCAGGTCACAGGGGCAGTTGAGCCTCACCGTCGGCTATGCGCAGGAATTTGCATGCCCGCCACGAACCTCCCGGGGGGAATTCGCCATGCTGGCCACCGAGGAAATGTGGAGCAATCGGCTCACCGCCCTGCCGGACTCGGCATGGCAGGAGGCGCTCCTCGCCCTGATAGCCAGTCAGGTGGCCGCGGCCACCGGTGGCGGGGAGACGGCCACGCTGGATCCGGCGGCGCCCTGGCGGCGGCTCGGCGTGTACCGCGAGGTGGCCGGTGCGCTGCGCGACGGGCTGGCCGAGGCGACCGGCCTGAACCTGCCCGCCACGCTGTTCTTCGACCACCCCACCCCGGGGGCGGTCGCCGCGTATCTGCGGTCCCGGCTGCTGGGCACGCCCGCCGCGGCGGAGCCCGAGGCCCCGGCCACGCCCGTCCCGGCCGGGGCCAGAACGGCGCGGGAGCCGATCGTCATCGTGGGCGCCGCCTGCCGGCTGCCCGGCGGCGCCGACTCCCCCGAGGCCCTGTGGCGGCTGGTCGACGAGGGCCGGGACGCCATCGGCGGGCTTCCCGGCGACCGCGGCTGGGATCTGGACGCCCTCTACGACCCGGACCCGGAGCGCCACGGCACCGCCTACACCCGGCACGGCGGCTTCCTGCCGGGCATCGACCAGTTCGACCCGGCCTTCTTCGGCATCAGCCCGCGGGAGGCCAAGGCCCTCGATCCCCAGCAGCGGCTCCTCCTGGAGGTCTCCTGGGAGGCGATGGAGCGCGCCGGGATCGACCCGCACGCGCTGCGCGGCTCGCGGACCGGTGTCTTCGCCGGCGTCTCCCTCCAGGACTACGGACCCGCCTGGCACGAGGCGCCCGAGGAGGCCCAGGGGCAGATGCTCACCGGGAACGCCCTGGGCGTCATGGCCGGCCGGGTCGCCTACACGTTCGGCTTCGAGGGGCCGGCCCTCACCGTCGACACCCAGTGCTCCTCGTCGCTGGTCGCGATGCATCTGGCCGCGCAGGCGCTGCGCGCCGACGAGGCCGACCTGGTGCTCGCCGGCGGCGTCACCCTGATGTCCACGCCGGGCATGCTGCTGGAGTTCAGCAGGAAGCGCGGTCTGGCGCCGGACGGGCGCTGCAAGGCGTTCTCGGCGGACGCCGACGGCACCGGCTGGGCCGAGGGCGCCGGGATGCTCCTGCTCGAACGGCTCTCCGACGCCCGCCGCCATGGCCACCGGATCCTGGCGGTGGTGCGCGGCACCGCCATCAACCAGGACGGCGCGAGCAACGGCCTGACCGCGCCCAACGGCCCCTCCCAGCAGCGGCTGATACGCCAGGCGCTGTCCAACGCCGGGCTGGGGCCGGCCGATGTGGACGCCGTCGAGGCGCACGGCACGGGCACGGCGCTGGGCGACCCGATAGAGGCGCAGGCCCTGATGGCCGCCTACGGCCAGCACCGGCCCGCCGGCCGCCCGCTGTACCTCGGCTCGCTCAAGTCCAACATCGGCCACCCGCAGGCCGCGGCGGGCGTCGCCGGGGTCATCAAGATGGTGGAGGCCATGCGGCACGGGGTGCTGCCCCGGACCCTGCACGTCCGGGAGCCCTCCCCCCACGTCGACTGGTCGGCCGGCGACGTCCGGCTGCTCACCGACCCGGTGCCGTGGCCCCGTTCGGGCCGCCCGCGCCGCGCGGCCGTGTCCGCCTTCGGCGTCAGCGGCACCAACGCCCATGTGGTGCTGGAGGAGGCGCCCGCCGCCGAGCCGCCCGCCGCGGCGGCCGTGCCCGTGGTGCTCTCCGCCCGCACCGGGGACGCGCTGCGCCACCAGGCGGAACGGATCGGCGCGGAGCTGGCCGCCCGGCCCGAACTGACGCCGCTGGACGTCGGCTTCACCCTCGCCGGCCGCTCCCGTTTCGAGCACCGTGCCGTCGCCGTCGCGGCCGACCGTGAGGGGCTGTCCCGCGCCCTGGCCGCGCTGGCCGCCGGGCGTTCGGCCTCGGGCCTGGTCAGCGGCTCGGTGCGGCCCGCGCTGCGGCACGGCGGGCCCCGGGGCAGGCTGGCCGTGCTCTTCACCGGCCAGGGCAGTCAGCGGCCGGGCATGGGACGGGAACTCCACGCCGCGCACCCGGTGTTCGCCGCCGCGCTGGACGAGATCTGCGCGCGCATGGACCCGCACCTGGAACGCCCGCTGCGGGACGTCATGTTCGCGCCCGAGGGCTCCCCCGACGCCGCGCTGCTGAACCACACCGCCTATACACAGACCGCGCTGTTCGCCCATGAGACGGCACTGTTCCGGCTCGGTGAGTCCTGGGGCCTGGCCCCCGACCTGCTGGCCGGGCACTCCATCGGGGAGCTGACGGCCGCCCATGTCGCCGGCGTCTGGTCCCTGGACGACGCCTGTGAACTCGTCGCCGCGCGTGGCCTGTTGATGCAGTCGTGCCGGTCCGGCGGCGCGATGGCCGCGCTGGAGGCCGGTATGGAGGAGGTGCGTGAGTCGCTGGCCGGGACGGCGGGGCGGGTCACCGTGGCCGCCGTGAACGGGCCGCGGGCCACGGTGATCGCCGGCGACGCCGACGAGGTGGAGCGGATCGCCGCCGACTGGGCGGCGGCCGGCCGCAAGACCCGGCGGCTGGGCGTCAGTCACGCCTTCCACTCCCCGCACATGGACGAGATGCTGGACGCGTTCCGGGACGCCGCCCGGCGTGTCACCTACCGGCCGCCGGTCCTGCCGATCGTCTCCACGCTGACCGGCGAGCCGGCCGGCGAGCGGGAGTTGTGCTCACCCGAGTACTGGGTGCGGCAGGTCCGCGAGCCGGTCCGGTTCCTCGACGGGATGCGCCGCCTGCACCAGGAGGGCGCGGGCGCCTATCTCGAACTGGGCCCCGACGCCGTGCTCAGCGCCATGGGCCCCGGCTGTCTCCCGGAGGACGCCGACGCGGACGCCGTCGTGATGGCCGCCGCCGCGCGCGCCGGGCGGCCGGAGACCGTCACGTTCCTCACCGCGCTGGCCCAACTGCATGTGCACGGCGTCCCGTTGGACCTGCGCGCGCCCTACGAGGGCTCCGGCGCGACACACGTCGACCTGCCCACCTACGCCTTCCAGCGCAAGCGCTACTGGCTCGACCGCCCCGCCACCGCGCCGGCCGCCGCGCGCCGCACGCGCCGCCCGGCCGATCCCGTCGCCCTGCGCTACCGCACCGAGTGGCGGCCCCTGGAGACGGTGCCCACGGCGACCGGGGCGCTCACCGGCGTCTGGCCGCTGCTGACCCCGCCCGCCGGCGCCGACGACGAACTGGTCAACCGCGTCTCCTGGGTCGTCGAACGCCTCGGCGGCGAGGTGCTGCGGCTGCCGCTGGCCGCCGAGGACGCCGACCGCGCCCGGCTGGCCGAGGTCCTGGAGAAGCACGTGCTGGCCGAGGGCCGCGCCATCGGCGGCGTGCTCTCGCTCCTCGCCCTCGACACCACCGCGCACCCCGAGCACCGGGCGCTGCCCCGGGGCCTGTTCCTCACCTGCGCGCTCGCCCAGGCGCTGGCCGACCTCGACATCGCCGCGCCCCTGTGGTGCGCCACGCGCGGCGCGGTGCCCGCGGACGACGCCGCGGCCGCGCCCGATCCCCGGCAGGTCCTGGTGTGGGGCCTGGGCCGCACCGTGGCGCTGGAACGCCCCGGCGGCTGGGGCGGGCTGATCGACTTCCCGGCCGAGCTCGACGACGAGTCGCTGGCCTGGTTCGGCGCGGCGCTCACCGCGCCCGACGGGGAGGACCAGTTCGCGGCCCGGCCCGCCGGACTGCTGGTGCCGCGGCTGGTCGAGGCCGGCCCGGCGCCGCGGCCGGCCGGGGAGCCCTGGCGGCCGCGCGGCACCGTCCTGATCACGGGCGGCACCGGGGCACTCGGCGCGGAGGCCGCCCGCTGGCTGGCCGCCAACGGAGCGCGGCGGCTGGTGCTCGCCAGCCGCCACGGGGTGAACGCGCCGGGCGCGCAGGAACTGCTCGCCGAGCTCAGCGGCTCGGGCATCCAGATCGCCATCGCCGCCTGCGACGTGTCGGACCGGGCCCGGCTGGCGGAGCTGCTCGACGCCCTGCCCGAGGAGGAGCCGCTGACCGCCGTCGTGCACGCGGCCGGTGTCAGCGGCCGGCTCGCGCCGCTGACCGAGGTCGAGCCCGGCGAGTTCGCCGACACCGTCGCCGGAAAGGTCGCCGGCGCCGTGCACCTGGACGAGCTGCTGGCCGAACGCGGCATCCGGCTGGACGCGTTCGTCCTGCTCTCCTCGGTCTCCGGGGTGTGGGGCAGCGGCGGCCAGGCGGCCTACGGCGCGGGCAACGCCTTCCTGGACGCCCTCGCCCACCACCGCGGGGCCCGCGGCCTGCCGGCCACCGCCGTCTCCTTCGGCCCGTGGGCCGAGGCCGGCATGGGCGCCGAGCCCGAGCTGCGCGACTTCCTGCGCAGCCGCGGCCTGGCGCCGCTGGCCCCGGCCACCGCGGGCGCCCTGCTGTGGGAGTCGGTGGCCGCCGGCGAGACCGCGATCACCGTGGCGGACGTGGACTGGGACCGCTTCCTGCCGCTGTTCACCGCCGCCCGCCCGGGCCGCCTCTTCGCCGACCTGCGCCCGGAGCCGATGCCCGGCGACGAACCCGCCGCGGACGGCGGGGACGGCGGCCGACGGCCGGGACTCGCGGGCCTGGATGCCCTGCCCGAGGCGGAACGCGCCCGCCGGCTGCTCGGCCTGGTGCGCGAGGAGGCCGCCGCGGTGCTGGGCCACGCCTCGCCCGACGAGGTGGACCCCGAACGACGTTTCCTGGAGCTGGGCTTCGACTCGCTGGCCTCCGTGGAGCTCCGCAAGCGCCTGGTCGCCGCCACCGGCCTCACGCTGTCCACCCCGGTCGTCTTCGAGCACCCCACCGCCGCCGAACTGGCCCGGCACATCGGCGAACTGGCCCTGCGGGCCGCGAGCCGGCCCCCGGCGGACGAGCGGCCGGACCGGCCGTCGTTCGGCGTCCGCGACCTGTACCGCCAGGCGTGCGAGATGGGCAAGTTCGCCGAGGGCGTCCGGCTGCTCCAGGCCGCCGCCAAGCTGCGGCCCGTCTTCCACAGCGCCGAGGAGTTCGGCAAGCGCCAGGAAGTGGTGCGCCTGGCCACCGGCCCGGCCGGGCCCGCGCTGGTCTGCCTGCCCTCCATGGTCGCCCCCTCCGGGCCGCACAACTTCGCCCGCCTGGCGCTGCACCTGCACGGCCTCCGGGACGTGCACGCCCTCCCGCACCCGGGTTTCGGCGACGACGAACTACTGCCCGCCACCAGCGATCTGGTCATCGAGATGCACGCCGACGCGATCCTGCGCGACTTCCCCGACGCCCCTGTCGCGCTGGCCGGCTACTCCTCCGGCGGTTGGCTGGCCCACGCCGTCGCAGCCCGGCTGGAGGCCCGCGGCGCCTCACCCGGCGCCGTGGTGCTGCTCGACACATGGTTCCCCAAGGACGGGATACCCGAGGAGCACATCGAGGGGCAGCTCCGCGGCATCGCGGTCAACGACCAGGCGTACGCGCTGATGACGGAGGCCCAGGTCACCGCGCAGGGCGCGTATCTCGACCTCTTCGAGGGCTGGCAGCCCGAAAGGGTGGAGGCGCCTGTCGTGCTCGTCCGGGCCGTCGAGCGCATGCCGCAGGTCCCCGCCGAGCAGTCCCCGGACGAGGGGCGCTGGACCACGGCCTGGCAGGTGGAGCACGAGACGCTGGAGGCCGCGGGCAACCACCAGACGATGATGAACGAACACGCCGAGTCCACCGCGCACGCGCTGCACACCTGGCTGGCCGAACTCGGCCCGCACTCCTAGCCGCCGGCAGGCGTGGGGGTGCCCACGCGCAGGCGGTTGCCGTCGGGATCGCGCAGCTCTGTCTCCCGCGCCCAGGGAGCGGACCGCACCGGCACCCCGAACTCGGCGGCGACCGCGTCGACATCGGCCACGCGCAGATACACCAGCGTGTCCGGGCGGGCGTCGCCGGTGTGCTCCGACAGGAACAGCCGCACCTGCCCACGGGCGACCTCGACGAACGCGGGGAATCCCGGCTCGAAACGGTGCTCCCACAGCGTGACAAAGCCCAGACGCCGGTACCAGCCGGCCGCCGCGGCGGCGTCGTCGACGCGGAGGATGGGAATCACTTCTTCGTTCATGACGGCAGCGTGCCAGACGGCACTGACAATTCGCCGGGGCCGGCTCGCGTCAGGCCGTCACGGGGAGCGTCCGCAGGCCGCGGATCACGAACTCGTCGCGCCGCACCGGCTCTTCGGCCAGCCGCAGCCCGGGCAGCCGGGTGACCAGGGCCTCCAGCGCGGCGGCGATCTCCACGCGGGCGAGGGGCGCGCCGACGCAGTAGTGGATGCCCGCGCCGAAGCCGAGGTGGGGGTTCGGCGAGCGGCCGATGTCCAGCCTGTCGGGCTCGTCGAACACGGCCGGGTCGCGGGCGGCGGCGCCGAGGAGCGCCGCGATCCGGTCCCCGGCCGCCAGCTCGTGGCCCGCCACGGAGGTCGCCTCGGTGGCGGTGCGTTCGAAGAGCTGAAGTGGCGCGTCGAACCTGATCAGTTCCTCGACGGCGGTCGGCAGCAGCGCCGGGTCCGCCACCAGCCGGTCCCACTGCTCGCGGTGCCGCAGCAGCGCCAGCACCCCGTTGCCGATCACGTTCACCGTCGCCTCGTGCCCGGCCATCAGCAACAGCACGGCGGTGCCGACCAGTTCGTCGTCGGAGAGCCGGTCGGTGCCGTCGCGCACGGCCACCAGGTCGCTGATCAGGTCGTCGCCCGGCTCGCGGGAACGGGCCGCGGCCAGGGCGCGCAGGTAGTCGACGAACTCGCCGGCCGCCCGTTCGGCCACCGCCGCGCCCTCCGGCGGCAGCCCGTATTCGTACATCTTCACAATGGAGTTGGACCACGGCTGGAGCCGCGGCCGGTCGGCCGCCGGAACGCCGAGCAGTTCCGCGATCACCTCCACGGGCAGCGGCGCGGCCAGGTGCGTGAGCAGATCGGCCGATTCGTCGGCGGCGATGGCGGCGGCGAGTCCGTCGGCCATCTCGCCGGCCACGGAACGGATCCACGGCCGGAGCCGGGCGGTGTGCCCGCGGCCGAACGCCGCCGAGATCAGCCGGCGCAGCCGGGTGTGCCGGGGCGGCTCGGACTCCAGCAGCGAGTTGCGGTGCAGCAGATTGAACGCGGGGAACGCCGAGACGGGCGTCTTGTCCGTCCAGATGCGGCCGGCCGAGCGGTCGCGCAGCACCTCGAAGCACGCCGCGTGCGACACCGCCACCGCGAGCCCGAGGCTGTCGTGCCAGTGCACCGGCGCCCGCTGCCGCAGGTCCGCGAACACCGGGTACGGGTCGGACAGGAACGCCGGGTCGTTGGGGTCGAACACCACGGGGGGACGGTACCGCGCCGCGGCGGCCGGCGGAACGACGGGCGCTGTCAGCCCGGCGGGGGTGTGTCTGTCCGCCGGACGGCCCCGAGGCTGTTTCGGCGGCGGGGCGCGGGGTCACACCGGGCTGCGTATCCCCGCCCGGACCCGCCTCGACACCTTCGGAGGACCCACGATGGCACCGGACCAGCAGGACAGGCAGACGCGCGACCTTCCGGGGCGCCCGGCGAGTGCGGCGCCTTCGCCGGAGGAGCCCACCGAGCCCCGGGAGCCGCTGCCGCCCAAGGAGGACCAGGCGGCGCCGGCCGACGTCTCGGCCACCGGCCGGGACTGGCACGAGGCACGTCACCCCCGGGCCCAGGGCGGCGCCCACCACACCACGGCGCAGGGGCTGCGGCTGCCGGACACCGACCACTCGCTCAAGGCGGGTGTCCGGGGGCCGGTGCTGCTTCAGGACCATCATCTGCGGGAGAAGATCACCCACTTCGACCACGAGCGCATTCCGGAGCGGGTGGTGCACGCACGGGGCGCGGGCGCGCACGGGGTGTTCACCGGCTATGGCACGGCCTCCCACATCTGCCGGGCGGCGTTCCTGGCGAAGGACGCGGAGACGCCGGTCTTCGTGCGGTTCTCCACGGTGGTCGGCTCGCGCGGCTCGGCCGACACGGTCCGGGACACGCGGGGGTTCGCGACCAAGTTCTATACGAGCGAGGGGGTGTTCGACCTGGTGGGGAACAACATCCCGGTGTTCTTCATCCAGGACGCCGTGAAGTTCCCCGATGTGGTCCACGCGGCCAAGCCGCACCCGGACCGGGAGATTCCGCAGGCCCAGAGCGCGCATGACACGTTCTGGGACTTCGTGTCCCTGCACACCGAGGCGACCTTCCACACGATGATGTTCATGAGCGACCGCGGCATTCCGCGGTCCTTCCGGATGATGGAGGGCTTCGGGGTCCACACGTTCCGGCTGGTCGGCCCGGACGGCGGCACGACGCTGGCGAAGTTCCACTGGAAGCCCCGGGCGGGCGTGCACTCCCTGGTGTGGGAGGAGGCCCAGATCATCAACGGCGTGGATCCCGACTTCCACCGCCGGGACCTGGCCGACGCGATCGAGGCGGGTGCTCATCCGCAGTGGGAGCTGGGCGTCCAGACGTTCCCGGACACCCCGGAGCAGACCTTCCAGGGCATCGATCTGCTGGATCCCACCAAGATCGTCCCGGAGGAGATGGCGCCGGTGCAGCCCGTCGGACTGCTCACCCTCAACGCCAACCCCAGCAACTTCTTCGCCGAGACCGAGCAGGTCGCCTTCCACCCCGGCCATCTGGTGCCGGGTGTGGACCTCACCGACGACGCCCTGCTCGCCGGGCGGCTCTTCTCCTACCTCGACACCCAGATCAGCCGGCTGGGCGGCCCCAACTTCGCGCAGTTGCCGATCAACCGGCCGCACGTGCCGGTCAACGACATGCACCGCGACGGCATGCACCAGACCGCCGTTCACGAGGGGGTCGCGCCCTACCGCCCCAACTCCCTCGACGGCGGCTGCCCGTTCGCCGCGGGGGCGGGCGCCGGCGGCTATCTGGAGACCCCGGTCGCGGTGCCCGCCGCGACGAAGCAGCGGCGGGCGCCGGCGTCGTTCCTGGACCATACGAGTCAGCCGCGCATGTTCTGGCTGAGCCTGTCTCCCGTCGAGCGCGAACACCTCATCGCCGCCTACACCTTCGAGCTCGGCAAGTGCTACGAGAACGCCGTCAAGGAGCGGGTGCTCGGCGTTCTGGCGGACATCGACGGGGAGTTGTGCGAGGCGGTCGCCGAGGGGCTGGGGCTGCCCGCGCCGGCGCCCTCCGGCCCGCTGCCGTCGGTACCGGCGAGCCCCGCGCTGTCCCAGGTCGGCGGGACGTGGCCGGCCGCGGGCCGGATCATCGGGATCGTCGCCGACGACAAGGGCGACCTCGACGGGGTGCGCGCGGCACGCGAGAAGATCCTGGCCGGCGGCATGGTGCCGCTGGTGGTCGCCCCCGCCGGCGGCACGCTCGGCGACGGCGGCGGCGAGCCGATCGTGGTGCAGCGCACCCTGGCCGCGGCCCGGTCGGTCGAGTTCGACGCCCTGCTGCTGGCGGGCCGGCTCGCGCCCGCGCCGGACTCCTATGGGGCGCGGGACGCCAAGGCGGGGGTGGCCGACCCGGCGGAGAGCACGGTGGATCCGCGTGCCGCGCTGCTCGCCGGGGAGGCGTTCCGGCACGCGAAGCCCATTGGCGGCTGGTCCGGTGCCGAGGAGGTGCTGGCCGCCGCCGGCTGTCCCGTGTCCGCGCCCGGTGTGCTGCTGAACGGCCCGGTCGACACGGTGGTCGCGGGCGTCGTGAACCTGCTGGCGGGGCACCGGGTGTGGGAGCGTTTCCCGGCCCGGGCGGGGCTCGGCGGCTGAGCGGCGGCCCCGGCGCGTCGCGGTCAGGGCCGCAGCCTCGCCGTGAAGCTGCGGCCGTAGGAGTGCCAGGTGTCCACGTCCACGCGGGTGCCGCCGGGCACCGGGCTGACGCGGACGCCGTCGTCCACCGCGTCGGCCCGCAGGGTCCGGCCGCGCAGGGTGACCGAGACGGTGTGCCGGAGCGTCGTCGGGTCGGCGACGGCGATGTCGGTGGTGCCGTCGCGCGACTCGCGCAGGAGCACCGAGGCCGGGCCGTCGATCGCCAGGCGTCCGGCGCGGTGGGTGCCGCGCGCGAACGTGTTGGCGGCGGTCAGGCCCAGGCCCGTGTGCCGCACCGCCTGGAGGCGCACGCCGTTGGCCAGGACGGACACCGGGCCGTCGGCGTAGGTCCGCAGCCGTTCCTCGGTGGCGTGGGGAACGAGGGCGTGGGCCAGCGCGGCGGCGGGCCGTTCGACGGACAGGGAGAACACTTTCTTGCTGACCGGCGTGTCGGGGTTGGCGGCGCGGACGACGCGGCGGCTGCGGGTCACGGTGTCGAGGGCGACGGTGGGCCGGGGCCCGTCCAGCAGGACGTAGCCGACCGCCGTGCCCTGGGCGGCGTTGGCGTACCGCAGCCAGGCCAGGGGGGCGGTGCCGGTGCCCGACCAGGCCGTGCCGTCGCGGAGTTCGCCGGTGACGTCGATGTCGTCGGAGGGGTCGGCGATCCGGGTGTCGATCGTCGTCACCACCGCGCGGCCGGCCGGGTCGCCGACTCCGGCGGCGAGGACGACGATCTCGTCGTCGAACATGAACCACGACTTGGTGGCCTCGGCGTTGCGGTAGGCGACGAAGTCGTCGGGCAGGGTGCCCGCCTGCTTCGCGGCGTAGGCGGCGTCGTCGGCCTGGACGAGCCCGGCCGCGCCGTACGCGCCGAGGCTGGCGCCGCCGGAGAACGCGTTGGTGCCGCGCGGGAAGTAGACGTACGTGTTCTGTGCCTCGGAGGAGGAGGTGAAGCCGGCCTCGGGGTTGTCGTACCAGAGGGTGCCGTACAGCTCGGGGATCGTCCGCCGGGTCTCGACGGGGGCGGTGACGCCGGCGAGGCGGTAGGGGGAGACCGCCGTGTAGTAGTCGACGCCGAAGGCGCGGGTCTGGTCCTGGCCGGAGAGGTAGAGGTAGTGGGCCCCGTCGCCCTGGAACCAGGGCATGAGGTTCTCGCCGTTCATGTACTCGTACTTGCTGACGCGGGTGGAGCTGCGGGCCAGGGCGAAGGCGTAGCCGGGACGCCGGTGGACGGTCTTGTCCATGGCGTTGAACGCGACGTTGCGGCTCTCCGCGTTGAGGTCGGCCGCCGGGACGGAGGCGTCGGCCAGGATGTCGGCGTGGCGGACGACCGTCACCGGGGAGACGAAACCGGCCGGGTCGGGGGCCGCGGCGGAGGTCTCCTTCAGGAACTTGACGTAGCCCTTGAGGGCGGTGGCGTCGGCGCCGGCCATGTGGGCGGAGAGATCGGTGACGGCCTCGACGACGGTGGCGGCCGCGGCGTAGCCGGTGGTGGTCCGGGACACCGCGCGGCCCCGGACGATGTCCATCATCCAGCCCTCGAAGATCAGCGGCGCGAAGCCGTTGACGACCCAGTCGCGGACGACGCCGGCGAGGTCGCGGTCCTGGAGGTGGTCGGTGCCCTCGAAGATCTTGAGGGTCTGGACGACGCGGGCGAGCAGCGCCGTTCCGTAGGAGCCGGTGTAGGCGACCGAGGCGTGCTGGATGAAGGATCCGTCGGCGTAGAAGCCGTCGGTGACGCCGTGCCGGAGCTGGTACGGGTCGATGGTCCGGTAGACGGTCAACTGGTCGGCGACGGCCTTGCGGACGCGGGCGTCGTCGCCGAGGACGGCTCCCTGGAGGACCCGGTTCATCGTGATGTCGGCGAGGTTGGCGCCGGTGTGGAAGCGTGAGTCGAGGTCGACGTCGCCGTTCTCGCCGTTGCGCAGGTAGGCGTCCATGGTGGCGACGTAGGTGGGGGCGAGGTCGGGCCGGGTGGCCGCGAGGTCGTCGGCGAGCAGGACGAGGGTCCTGCTGACGTGGGAGGAGATGCCTATCTCCCAGTTGAACCAGTTGCCGTAGTAGCCCCGCGCCGGGTCGCCGTAGTACGTGTCGTGGAGCCATGACAGGCCGTCGATGACGCGCCGGCGGACGGTGGCGTTGCCGTGGAGGCCGGACTCCGGGCCGCCGGAGGCGCGTGTCGCGAGGGCGATTTCGTAGAGGTACTGGAACGACGCGTTGAGGTTGCTGTCGCTGGTGCCGAGCGGCAGGCCGCGGAAGAGCTCGCCCTGCCCGGCGCCGTCCAGCGCGGCCAGCCGGGTGCCGGCGGTGGCGTCGATGGCCGCCAGCTTGGCGGCGGCCTCGGGCCGGGCGTTGGACTCCGGGGTACCGGCGAACACCGCGACGGTGTTGGCCAGCAGCCGGGCGTGGCCGGCGGGGGCGGCGGCCGCCGCCCCGGCGGGGGGCAGGGCCGCCGCCAGCAGGGGGGCGGTGGGGAACAGCGACAAGAGGGCGCGACGCGAGATCCGCACGGGGACGCTCCAAGGTTCGACCGCTCGGCGTTGGAGGCATCCAACCAACCGCGCGTCCCCTTGTCACCAGGTGCAACGTGCCGGTGTTTCCCGTCAGTTGGCGAACCCGGGCCGGAAGGCGGCCAGCGGCACGGCGGTCGCGAGGGCGGCGTTGCCCGCGTCGTTCAGGTGCAGGTGGTCGCCGCTGTCGTAGGCGGGGTTCAGACGGTCGGGCTGGGCCGGGTCACGGACGGCGGCGTCGAAGTCGGCGACCGCGTCGTAGGCGCCGCTGGTGCGGATCCAGGCGTTGACCTGCTGGCGCACCACCTCGTTCTCGGGGCTGTAGAAGCCGAGGGTGTCGTCCCGGAACGGGGTGATCGTGCCGCCGATGACCTCGATGCCGTGGGCGTGGGCGCGGGCGATCAGCCGCCGGTGGCCGTCGATGACCTCGGCGGCGGTGACGCGTTCGGACGCGGGCGCGGAGACCGTGCCGGGCTGGCCGATGTCGTTGATGCCGAGGAGCACGATGACGGAGCGGACGCCGGGCTGGGCGAGGACATCCCGGTCGAACCGCTTGAGGCCGCTCTCGCCGAAGTACGCCGCGTAACCCTGGGCGGGGGAATCGGCCGGGGGGTTGGGGTCGCGCAGCAGGCGGTTGCCGCTGATGCCCGCGTTGAGGACGCCGGTGTCCGGCAGGCCGCGCGCGTCGCGCAGCCGCTGCGCGAGGTGGTCGGACCAGCGGTGGTTGGTGCTGACCGAGGAGCCGGCGGTCAGGGAGTCGCCGAGGGTGACCACGGCGGCGGTGGGGCCGGGCCGGGTGAGCACGCTGACGCCGGTGAGGAAGTACCAGCGGTCGGTGGTGGCGGTGGGGGTGATGTCGGTGCGGCGGGTGACGTTGCCGTCGGCGAGGTAGTTCTCCTCGGCGGAGAACGCGTTGACGGTGCTGCCGCGCGTGGATTCGGGCAGGTAGACGCTGATCAGCAGGTCGGCGGCCTCGGGCAGGCGCAGCGGGACGGGGTCGCTGAGCAGCGGCTCGCCGGGCGGCACGGTGACGCGGGTCCGGCCGCCGAACGTCAGCGGCCGGTCGGTGCCCGGCATGGCGCGCGAGCCGGGGCCGTCGCTGGCCTGCCGGGCGACGCGGGCCTCGCCGATGACCAGCGGCGCGGTGCCGAACTCGTTGGAGAACCGGATCCGCAGCGCGTCGCCGCCGATGCTGGCGTGCACGACCTGCCGGATCGTCTGGTCCCGGAATGTGGTGGTGTCGCCGGCCGGCACGGTGGTCGGGGCGGTGGACCAGGTGCCCGTCCAGTTGCCGGTGCCGCCTCCGGCGCCGAGTCCGGCGGCCAAGGCGGTGGGCGCGGACAGCAGCAGGGCGCCGGTGAGCAGTGTCAGGACGCCGGCCAGGAGCCGGCTCAGGGGTGTGACAGGCTTCAACGCAGTTCCTCCGCGGGATGGCCGGCGCCCGGCTGGGACCGGATCACCGCAGCACGGTGCCACGCGGCGGCGGGGCCGGGCATCCGACGCGCGTCGGGCAGCGGGCGGGTGGCGTCCGACGCGCGGCCGTGGGCGGGCCCGGCGGCTGGACTGCCGGGCCCGCCCACGGTGTTGATCAGCGGCTCATGAGCGCGAAGACGCCCCAGCCGAGATACTCACGCTGGTGCCGGGCGTAGCGGGCGGGCTCGGTGGTGAGCTCGGCGCGCAGCTCGGCGGCCAGTTCGTCGCCGGGGTTGGCGTCGAGCCAGCGGCGGATGTTGAGCCATTGCGCCGCGCGGTACCGGTCCCAGCCGTTCCGGTCGGCGACCACCATCTCGACGACGTCGTAGCCGAGTTCGCCGAACCGCTCGATCAGTCCGGCCAGCGGCAGGAGGTCGTCCTTGCTCCGCATGTGACACCCCTCGACGGTGTCCTGGTCCGGCGGCTCCTGGTTCCAGTACGGCTCGCCGATCAGCATCATGCCGCCCGGCCGGAGGCTCTGCCGCAGCAGCCGTACGGTGCCGGGCAGTCCGTCGCCGATCCACGTGGCGCCGACGCAGGCGACGAGATCGACCGGCTCGTCGGCGACATACCCCGACGCGTCGCCGTGGATGAACTCGACCTGCCCGGCGACGCCCAGTTCGGCGGCACGGGCCCGGGCCTTCTCGGTGAACACCGTGCTGATGTCCACGCCGGTGCCGGTGATGCCGTGGGCACTCGCCCAGGTGCAGAGCATCTCGCCGCTTCCGCTGGCGAGATCGAGCGCGCGCGTCCCGGGTGCCAGGCGCAGCGCCCGTCCCAGCACGGCGAGTTGGTCGAGGGTGAACGGATTGTGAATGCGGTGGCTGCTTTCACGGATGGTGAAACTACGTGCCAGGTCCACTTCGGAGATTCCCTGTGTTCGATGAGGTCATGGTGACGGTGTCGGGCGGCCGGCCGTAGCCCGCCGCGATGGCCTGAACGCTCATCAAACGCACCTCCCGAGATCGTGACCTGGCTAGACCCAGGTGACGCTAGGACACCAACTGCCGTGGCGTCCACCGCATTTGCCGGCCGTCGCCGGGGCGGACGCGGGCGCGTCGGGCCAGGGATGTTGCGCAGGCAATCTGGTGTGGAAGGAGAGGAGCCGCTACGGTCCCGTCAGGCGCGTTGCAGTACAGGATTCAACCGGAACCGAGCCGACTTACCCACGTTACCGAATGAACTTGGCTGCATACGCCCTGAATTGATCGAAGTCCGAACGCGCCCCACCCCCCCGGCAACCCCTCGCTCCAGGAGTCGATATGTCACGACGCCGCTGGACCGGTCCCTTGCTGCTCGCGCTCTCGCTGACCGTGATCGCCCCCTTAGCCGCGTCCGCGTCCCCGCCCGACACCGCGTCCCCCGCCGCCGCGCCCGCCGCCGAGTCGTCGGCGGCCGAGACCGCCGACGTGCCGCTGGGCGACATCACCGCGAGCGCCACCCAGGTCGCCTCCGGCCTGCGGCGCCCCGTCGCCATAGCCGCGCCCGACGACGGGACGGACCGGCTGTTCATCGTGGAGAAGCGCGGCACCGTCCGCGTCTACCACCCCGACACCGGCCTCGCGCCGGACCCGATCATCAACATCACGTCCTCGGTGGACGAGTCGGGCAACGAGCGCGGCCTGCTCGGCATCGCGCTCGCCCCCGACTTCGCCACCAGCCAGGACCTCTACCTGGCCTACACGGCGCTGCCCGACGGCGCGGTGACGCTGGCCCGGTACAACCTCGGCGACGCAAGCCTCCAGCCGCTGCTGTCCCAGGAGCACGCCGAGTACAACAACCACAACGGCGGCCAGCTCACCTTCGGCCCCGACGGCTACCTGTACTGGAGCATCGGCGACGGCGGCGGGTCCGGCGACCCGTTCGACACCGGGCAGCGGGTGGACACCCTGCTCGGCAAGATCCTGCGCCTGGACGTCAGCCGGACCTGTGGCGACCTCCTCTACTGCATCCCCGAGGACAACCCGTTCGTCGGCGTCGAGGGCGCCCGTGAGGAGATCTGGGTCTACGGGCTGCGCAACCCCTGGCGGTTCTCCTTCGACGAGGCCGACGGCTCGCTGTGGATCGGCGACGTCGGGCAGGGCCGCTGGGAGGAGATCGACCACCTGTCCCCCGCCGAGCAGCCCGGGGCGAACCTCGGCTGGTCCTGCCGCGAGGGGCTGGTGGAGTTCGACGCGGCCCAGTGCTCGCCGACGGCCGAGCTCACCGACCCCGTCTTCACCTACCCGCTGTCCGGCGGCGGCTGCGCCGTCATCGGCGGACGGGTGTACCACGGTTCGGAGTTCGCCGACATCGTCGGGGGCACCTACATCGCCACCGACTACTGCTCGTCGCGGGTGTACGCGCTGCGCCCCGACGGCGCGGGCGGCTACGACCAGGCCGAGATCGGGGAGTTCCCGACCCAGGTGACCGCGTTCGGCGAAACGGTGGACGGCGAGTTCTACGTCGTCAACGACCTGCCGGGCGGCCTGCACCGCGTCACCTTCGAGGCGGCCGAGCCCACCTGCCGCGTCGACCTCAGGGCGAGCACCTGGAACACCGGCATGACCGTCGACATCACCATCACCAACACCGGCGACACCCCGGTCGAGGGCTGGGAGCTGGCCTTCCCGCTGGCCGCGGGACAGAACATCGTCTCCGACTGGAACGGCACGTTCACCCAGTCCGGCAGCAACGTCACCGCGACCAACAACGAATACAACGGGACGATCGCGCCGGGCGCGAGCGTCACCGCCGGATTCCTGGCCAGCCACACCGGTAACGCCTCACTGCCGAGCCGCTTCACCCTCAACGACGGCTCCTGCACCGTCAACGGCTGAGGTCCGCCCGCCCGGACCGGACGGGCCGGCCCAACTCAGGGCTCCGGCCACCCGGTCCGGGCGGCGATCTCGTCGGCGACCCGAGCGGCGTCGCGCCCGTCGGTGTCGACGCGCAGGTCGCCGACGCCCGCGCGGTCCAGGGCCGCCGCCTGCGCCACCGCGCCCTCGGCGACCCCGAGCAGATGCTCGTCGGACCGCCCCCGCAGCGGGTCGCCCGGCTGCGCCCAGCTTCCGCCCCGGGCCCGGCCCAGGATCCGCCGCGTCAGCTCCTCGCGCCCGGCGTGCAGGCGGCACAGCGTCACCCCGGCGCCCGCCAGCGCGTCGGCGTACCCGGCGGCGAACGCGCCCTCCCCGGCCGGGCCGACCAGCACCAGGCGCCGGGCCCCGGCCGCGCGGTAGGTCTCCCACACGGCGGCGAGGTTACGGGCCCTGACCCGGTGGTTTCCCGGGTCGTCGGCCGGCGCCGGCCCGAGGAACCCAAGCTGGTCGAGGTCGAGATACGCCGCGGCGTGCCCGGCGCGCAGGGTCCGCAGATAGAGGTCGAAGCCGACCGTCGAGGTGCCGACGCCGGTCGCTCCGCACAGCCACAGGACCGGCCCGCCGGGGCCGGCCGCGGCGCGCGCCTCCGGGCGGGCCGCGCGGGACGGCCGGCGGGGGCCGTTCGGCGCGGGCCAGTCCCCCGCGGCCTCCCGCACCCGCCGCGCCACCTCGGCCACGGGCAGGCCGCTGGTGTCGACGCACACGTCGGCGAAGTCGCTCGCCTCCAACGCGGCGGCGTCCTCCAGCGCGTCCTCCACCGAGACCCAGCTCCCCTGCCGCCCGGTCAGCCGCCGCGTCAGCTCCTCGGGGCCGGTGCGCAGCCGGCACACCGTCAGCGCGGCGCCCGGGATCCGGTCGTCGTGAATGCCGCGGGCGGCGTCCACGACGCCGGACACGACGACGCAACGGGCGCCCGCCGCCCGGAAGTTGGCCACCACGGAGCCGAGGTTCTCCGCCTGCATGCGGTGCCGCCCCGGATCGCCGGCGGGCTCGGGGTAGCAGATGCCGAGCTGGTCGATGTCGACGTAGCCGGCCCCGGTGCCGGACCGCCGGAGCCGGGAGTAGATCTCCCAGCCGACGGCGGTCTTCCCGACCCCGGGCGGACCGCACAGCCACAGAACGGGAACCGCGGTCGCGGCGGGGGCAGTCATGGCGCGGATTGTGGCGGACGGCGGTCGCGCGCGTCGAGCGAATTGACGGTGGCTAGCCGACCCGGCCGGGCTCGGCGGGCTCCTGGTCGGCGCCGAGGGAGGACTGGAGCCGCTCGCTGGCCAGCCGCATGTGCTCGGCCATGGCGCGGTCGGCGGCCTCCGGGTCCCGGTTGCGGATGGCCTCCAGGATCGTGCCGTGCTCGTGCAGGGTGCCGCTGACCGTTCCCTCGACGTCCCCGGCCCGTTCCATCCAGACCTGGAGCAGGGCGCGGATGCTGTGCAGGATGTCGTTGAGAACGGTGTTGCCCGCGGCGTTCGCCGTCTCCAGGTGGAAGGCGATGTCGGCCTCGATGAAGGCGGTGACGTCCCCGGCGGCCTCGCGCATCCGCTCCAGGTGGCCGCCGAGCCGGGCGATGTCGTCGTCCTCGGCGCGCTCGGCGGCGAGCCGGGCGGACATCCGCTCCATGAAGGTGCGCACCTCGACCAGGTCCTGGGTGCGGCGCTGGCCGAGCATCAGGCCCCAGTTGATCGCGCGCGGCAGGAACTCGGAGGTGCCCGCGCGGACATACGAGCCGGAGCCGGGCTTGATCTCGATGATGCCGAGCACATCGAGGGCCGACAGGGCGCCGCGCACGCTGGACCGGGCGACGCCCAGGGCCTCGGCGAGCTGCCGCTCGGCGGGCAGCCGGGTGCCCGGTCTGAGGTTCCCTTCGGAGAGATGGTCGAGGAGGCGCTTGGCGACCTCGCTCACCGACGACTCCCGTACGACGGGCCGCAGGAGCGAGACGAAGTCCGGCTGATCGGTCTGGGCAGTCACCGGTCAAGTACATCAGACCCCGGGTGAACAACGTCACGGCCCACCCCCGCAAGACGGACATAGGGTGGAAAAAATGTGCGAAACCTTTTGGTAAATTGGTAACCAATCCTCTTTGGTAAATTGGTAACCAGTGTTAGCGTGAGCGCTCCCGACCCCCCAGCCGGGCGGCAGCAATCGGACAGAGCTGTCCGAACCAGCAAGGAGTGACCATGGGAGCCGCTACCCCGTCCCACACCTCGACCGGCCAGGCCGTGGAGGCCATAGAGAGATCGGCCATCAGGAAGATCTCCGTCCGGCTCGTCCCCTTCGTGGCCCTGATGTTCTTCGTGAACTATCTGGACCGCACCGCCGTGTCGTTCGCCGAGCCCAACGGCATGGGCGACGACCTGGCCCTGACCGCCGCGCAGTTCGGCTTCGCCTCCGGCGTCTTCTTCATCGGCTACATCGTGCTGGAAGTCCCCAGCAACATGGCCCTGCACCGGTTCGGCGCGCGCCGCTGGCTCGCCCGCATCATGGTCACCTGGGGCGTCGTGGCGCTCCTGTTCACCTGGGTGCAGAACAGCGAGCAGCTCTATGTGCTGCGGTTCCTGCTCGGCGTCGCCGAGGCCGGGTTCTTCCCCGGCGCGATCCTCTACCTCAGCCAGTGGGTCCCCACCCGCCACCGGACCAAGATCCTCGCGCTCTTCTACCTCGCCCAGCCGCTGACCACGGTGATCGGCGCCCCGCTGGCCGGCCAGCTCATCAACCAGCACGGGCTCTTCGGCCTGGAAGGCTGGCGCGTGATGTTCCTGGGCGTCTCCCTGCCGGCGATCCTGCTGGGCATCGTCGCCTGGTTCTACCTGATCGACCGGCCCAGCCAGGCCCGCTGGCTGACCCAGGAGGAGAAGGACTGGCTGGTCCGCGAGCTGGCCGCCGAGGACGCCGGCAAGACCGGCGCCGTCACCGAGAGCCATGGCCGCGAGGCGCTGCGCGCCGCGTTCACCAGCGGCCGGGTGTGGACGCTGTCGATCATCTACTTCGGCTTCATCTACGGCCTCTACGCGCTGGCGTTCTTCCTGCCCACGATCATCGAGGGCTTCGAGGAGCAGTTCGACACGAGCTTCAGCGTCATGGACAAGGCGCTGATCACCGCGGTGCCGTATCTGCCGGCCGCCGTCGCGCTGTTCTTCTGGTCCCGGCACGCCACCCGCCACGGCACCCGCGCCTGGCACGTGGCCGGCCCGGCGATCGCCGGCGGCGTCTCCATCCCGGTCGCCCTCTACATGAACGCGCCGTCCACGACCATCGCCGTCATCACCGTCACCGCCTGTTCGATCTTCGCCGCGCTGCCGGTGTTCTGGTCGCTGCCCTCCCGGTTCCTGACCGGCGCCGCGGCGGCCGCGGGCATCGCGCTGATCAACACCGCGGGCAACGTCGCCGGCTTCGCGGCCGGCTACGTCACCGGCTGGCTGAAGGACTTCAGCGGCGGCTACCACCTTCCCCTGTTCCTCGTCGGCGGCTTCATGCTCATGTCCGCCGCGCTGATGCTGTGGCTCGCCGCCCGGCCCGAGGCCGCGCCCGGCCGGCCGGAGACGGAGCTCGTGGAGGCCCACCGATGACCCACCTCGTCAACGACCCCGCGGCCTTCGCCGACGAGGCACTGGCCGGCTTCGCAGCGGCGCACCGGCGCTGGGTGCGCGCCGTGCCCGGCGGCGTCGTGCGCCGCGTCCCCACCGCGCCCGGCCACGTCGCCGTCGTCATCGGCGGCGGCAGCGGCCACTACCCCGCGTTCTCCGGCCTGGTCGGGCCGGGCCTGGCGCACGGCGCCGCCGTCGGCAACGTCTTCGCCTCCCCCTCGGCCCGGCAGATCCGCGATGTCGCGCGGGCCGCCGAGGCCGGCGGCGGGGTGCTGCTGACCTTCGGCAACTACGCGGGTGACGTCCTGCACTTCGGGCAGGCCGCCGAGCGGCTGAGCGCCGAGGGCATCCCCGTGGCCACGCTCGCCGTCACCGACGACATATCCAGCGCGGCCACCGCCGAGCGCGACAAGCGCCGGGGCGTGGCCGGTGACCTGGCGGTGTTCAAGGCCGCCGGCGCCGCCGCCGAGCAGGGGCTGCCGCTGGCCGAGGTGACGCGGCTGGCCCAACTGGCCAACGCCCGCACCCGCTCGTTCGGCATCGCGTTCAGCGGCTGCACCCTGCCCGGCGCCGGGCGGGCGCTGTTCGAGGTGCCGGCCGGCCGGATGGCCGTCGGGCTCGGCATCCACGGCGAGCCCGGCATGGGCGAACGGCCCGTGCCCAGCGCCGACGAGGCCGCCGCGCTGCTCGTCGAAACGCTCCTCGGTGAGCTGCCCGACGGCCTGGACACCCCGCGCGGACAGCGCGCCGGGGTGATCCTCAACGGCCTGGGCGCGGTGAAGTACGAGGAGCTGTTCGTCGTCTACCGCACGGTGGCGCGGCTGCTGGCCGAGGCCGGCGTGGAGATCGTCGACCCCGAGGTCGGCGAGCTGGTCACCAGCTTCGACATGGCCGGTGTCTCCCTCACCCTGTGCTGGCTGGACGACGAACTGGCCCCGCTGTGGACCGCGCCGGCCGACACCCCCGCGTTCCGCAAGGGCGGCGTTCCGGAGCGGGGAGCGTCCGGCACCGGGCCGGAGGACACCGGCCCGCTGTCCGACGAGACGCCCGCGGCGGCCGTTCCCCAGGCGAGCGACGCCTCCCGCGCCACCGCCGTCACCGTGCTGGCCGCGCTGCGCGCCGTGCGGGACACGATGGCCGCCCACGCCGACGAGCTCGGCGACATCGACGCGGTGGCCGGCGACGGCGACCACGGCATCGGCATGCGGCGCGGCTCCGCCGCCGCCTACGAGGCGGCGGCCGAGGCCGCCGGGCGCGGCGCGGGGGCCGGCACGCTGCTCGGCCGCGCCGCCGACGCCTGGGCGGACCGGGCCGGCGGCACCTCAGGCGCGCTGTGGGGAGTCATCCTGCACGCGATCGGCGCCGAGCTGGACGACACCGAACGCCCCACCGCGCCCGTCGTGGCGGCGGGCGTCGCCGCGGCGGCCACCGGCGTGCGCCGGCTCGGCAAGGCGGAGGTCGGCGACAGGACGATGGTCGACGCGCTGGTGCCGTTCGCCGACGTCCTCGGCGAGGGCGTCGCGGCCGGCCGCCGGCTGGCCGACGCCTGGGGACCGGCCGCGACCGCCGCCGAGGCCGCGGCCAAGGCCACCGCCCACCTGCTGCCGCGCCTGGGACGCGCCCGTCCGCACGCCGAGAAGAGCCTCGGCACCCCGGACGCCGGCGCCCACTCCCTCGCCCTGATCGTCCGCGCCGTCCAGCACACCCTCGCCGACGCGCCCCAGCACAAGGAAGGTTGAGATGAGCGACAAGCTGCGCATCGTCGTCGGCTCCGACGACGCCGGCCACGCCTACAAGGAGGTCCTGAAGAAGGACCTGGAGAACAGCGACCTGGTCGCCGCCGTCACCGACGTGGGCGTCGACGCCGACGGGCACACCCCCTACCCGACGATCGCCATCGCCGCCGCCGAACTCGTCGCCGCCGGCGAGGCCGACCGGGCGCTGCTGGTGTGCGGCACCGGCCTCGGCGTGGCCATCAGCGCCAACAAGGTGCGGGGCATCCGGGCCGTCACCGCGCACGACTCGTTCTCCGTGGAGCGCGCCGTCCTGTCCAACAACGCGCAGGTGCTCACCTTCGGCCAGCGCGTCATCGGCCTGGAGCTGGCCCGCCGGCTGGCCGCCGAGTGGCTGACCTACCGGTTCGACGAGACGTCGCCCTCGGCCGGCAAGGTCCGCGTCATCGGCGACTACGAGAACAGTTGCTCCGGGGCCGCCTGATGCGCACCGCCGCGCCCCCGGCCGTCACGGTCGGGATCAGCCTGAAGATGTACTTCGGGCACCATCAGACGCTCAACTGGTGCCGCCGCGTCGCCGAGATCGCCGGCCGACACCCCGCGGTCACCGGCGGGGTGGCGGAGCTGTTCGTCCTGCCCTCCTTCCCCACCCTGGTGCCCGCCGGGATCGTCCTGGCCGGCTCCTCGGTGCGCACCGGCGCCCAGGACCTCGCGGCCGAGGACGCCGGGCCCTACACCGGCGAGGTCAGCGGCGCCCAGCTCAAGGAGATCGGCTGCGCGTACGCGGAGGTCGGACACGCCGAACGGCGGCGCCTGTTCGGCGAGGGCGACACCGTGATCGCCGCCAAGACGGCCGCCGCGCTGCGCCACGGGCTCACCCCGGTGCTGTGCGTCGGCGAGCTCGACCGCACCTCCCCGGCCGAGGCCGCGAGCCGCACCGTCGCCGAGCTCGGCCGGCTGCTCGCCACCGCCGCGCAGGACGCCGGCCCGACCCCGGTCGTCGTGGCCTACGAACCCCAGTGGGCGATCGGCGCCCCCGAGCCGGCCTCGGCCGACCACATCCGCACGGTCTGCGCGGAACTGACGCGGTGGCTGGCCGGCCGGCCGCGGTTCGCCGGCAGCCGCGTCATCTACGGCGGCAGCGCCGGCCCCGGCCTGCTCACCGGCCTGGGCGGGGACGTCGGCGGCCTGTTCCTGGGCCGGTTCGCCCACGACCCGGCCGCCGTGGAGCGCATCCTCGACGAGGCGTACGCCCTGCACGCCGCCCGGGAACCGGAAGGAGCGCGGTGATGGCGTACGGACTGAGCACCTACGCGTTCTTCTGGCGCGTCTCCGAGCGCGCCCCGAAGCCACTGACGCCCGAGGAGATGCTGACCCGGACCCGCGAACTGGGCGGCGACGTCTTCCAGTTCTGCGACTACCCGCTGATCGGGACGCTGGGCGACGCCCGGCTGGCCGCCATCCGCGCGCAGGCCGACGAGGCGGGCATCGCCCTGGAGCTGGGCACCCGCGGGGTGCGCCCCGGCCACCTGCGGCGCTACCTGGAACTCGCCGACCGGCTCGGCGCCCGCTTCGTGCGGACCATGCTGAACACCGCCGACCACCGGCCGACCGTCGCCGAGGCCGTCGCGCTGCTGGCCGAGACGGTGCCCCGGTACGCCGAACGCGGCGTCACCCTGGGCCTGGAGACGTATGAACAGGTCGCCACCGCCGACCTGCTGGCCGTGGTCCGGGGCGTCGGCAGCCCGCACCTGGGCGTCTGCCTGGACCCCGCCAACAGCGTCGCCCGGCTGGAGCGGCCCGCCGATGTCATCGACGCCACCGCGCCCTACGTGGTCAACATCCACGTCAAGGACTTCGCGTTCACCCGCCGCGACGGCTGGGTCGGCTTCACCCTGGCCGGCTGCCCGCTGGGCGAGGGCCTCCTGGACTACCGCCACCTGATCACCGCCGTCCGCCCGGCCGACAAGGGCATCAGCCAGATCGTCGAGCACTGGCTGCCCTGGCAGGGGGACTACGCGAGCACCGCCGAGCTGGAGGCCCGGTGGACCGAACACAGCATCAACACCCTCACGAGGAGCAGGAGCAACTGATGGCCACCGCCACCAACCCGGCCGAGCCGGCCACCGGCACCACCACCGTCGCCGTCATCGGGGCCGCCGGCAAGATGGGCCAGCGCGTGTCGAACAACCTGGTCAAGAGCGACTTCCGCACCCTGTTCAGCGAGAACTCCCCGCAGGGCCAGGAGTTGCTGCGCGGGCTCGGCCGCGACATCACCGAGGGCACCGCCGCCGCGGCCGAGGCGGACGTCGTCATCCTCGCCGTCCCCGACGTCGTGCTGGGCACCGTGTCGGAGGCCCTGGTCCCGGTCATGAAGCCGGGCGCCGTCCTGCTCACGCTCGACCCGGCCGCCGCCTACGCCGGGCTGCTGGCCCGCCGCGACGACATCCACAACGCCGTCGCCCACCCGTGCCACCCGTCCGTCTTCCTGGAGCGCACCACCAAGGAGGAGTGGGCCGACACCTTCGGCGGCGTCGCCGCCCCGCAGGAGGTCGTCGCCTCCTTCGAGGGCGCCGACGAGGCCGCCAAGTCCCTGGCCGAGTCGGTCATCCGCACCATGTACGCCCCGGTCGTCGACGTCCACTGGGTGACGGTCAAGCAGCTCGCGGTCCTGGAGCCGACGCTGGTGGAGACGATCGCCTGCATGGTCGGCGCCCTGCTGACCGAGGCGCTGCACGAGACCGTTCACACGGTCGGCGTCCCGGAGAAGGCCGCCCGCGCGATGCTGCTGGGCCACACCCAGGTCGCGCTGGCCAACACCCTCAAGGGTGACAACCCGTTCTCCGACGCCTGTCTGATCGCGATGGACTACGGGCGCGAGTCCATCGTCCGCGACGACTGGAAGAAGGTCTTCGACGACGCGGAGCTGGACAGCGTGATCACGCGCATGCTGCGCATCAAGGAGATCAAGCGCTGAGCGGTCCCCGTCGCGGGGCGGACCGGCCGGGGACCGTGGTCCCCGGCCGGTCGCGTCAGTCCCGGTCGGGTCAGTCCCGGGCGTTGAGCACGGGGAGGTAGCCGCTGGCGTGGCCGCGTGCCGTGGGGTGGTACGACTCCCACACGGGCACCGCCAGGTCGTGCAGCCAGTCGTCGCCGGAGCACAGCTCGTGGCCGTCGAAGACGGGACGTACGTCGCCGAAGACGAAGCCGTGGGCCGAAGCTCGGCCGGAGATGACCGAGTTGAGCAGGTCGGCGGCGTCGTTGATGGCCTCGCGCTTGGTCTCGCCGAGACCGACGCACCACCAGGACGGCTCGATGTACATCCGGGGGTAGCCCAGCACGACGACACGCGCGTTGGGCGCCCGCGAACGGATCGCGCTGTACACGGTGTTGAGGCGGCCCGGCAGCGTGTTGCTGATGTAACTGCGGGCCGTGGCCAGACGGTTGAGGCAGGTGCTCTCGGAGCCGGTCACACAGGTGGTCATGGCGTCGGCGAAGCCGGCGTCGTTACCGCCGATGGTGATGGTGACCAGTCCGGTGGACGAGTTCAGCGAGCCGAGCTGCCTGTTCGTCACATCGGTGGTCACGGCGCCCGAGCAGGCTACGAAGGCGAAGGATGACGGGCTGTTGGCGGCGGCCCAGCGCGCGGGGTACGCGTTGTTGCTGCGGTGGCAGTCACCACTGGAACTGATGTAGCTGCCGGCGCCGTTGCCCGAGGAATAGGAATCCCCCAGGGCCACATAGGCGGGTCCGGCTGCCTGGGCCGGACCCGCGCCCGTCAGGGCGAGTAGGAAGGCGAAGATCAGGACGGATACGGCTGACAACGACCGGGTCGGTCTCACGGAACCTCCATCGGCAAGATCCTTGCGGGACCGTTGTACCAAGCTACGCGCGTTGACGGAAGTGTCCATGCCAATACAGCGATGCCAACATCTGGTGTGCCGCGGGTGTCCGGCGCCCCGCCGTGCCGGGGCGCCGGACCTGGCTAACCGGCCGGCCGGAACGTGAGCAACTCCGCGACGGCGCCCGCCGTTTCGGGATGCCGGGCCAGCAGCGCGCCGGCCTCCGGGTGACCGGCGCCGCCGGGCGCGGGCCCGGCCGCCCGCCACTCGCCGCCCAGGCCGAGCAGTCCGGCCACGGCGTCGCACGTCGCCGGCCGGGCGGCCAGCAGCTCCGCCACCGGTCCGGCCGGGGCCGGGGCGGTCACCGGCCGGGGCGCCGCGGCGGACGTCGCCCACGGCGGGACCCAGGAGTCGACGGCGGACAGCGCGGCGGGGAACGTGCGGCCGGCCTCGCGCACGAGCACCGGCACCAACTCCCGCGCCTCGCCGCGCAGTGCGGTGATCAGCCGGGGCAGCCACGGCAGCAGCACCGAGTCCGGCAGCCGCCCGAACGCCTTGGACAGCAGCTCGACCACGAAGGGCGCCAGCGCCGGAACCGGCTCCAGGGCCTGGACGAACCCGCTCAGGTAGCGCGGGAAGGAGGGGACGACCAGCGGGTTGGCCAGCAGTTCGTCGCACCGCGCCCGCAGCTCGGCCGTGGACATCAGGCCGAGCTGGGACTTGGCCGCCCACAGCAGGGCGACCTTGTCCGGCGCCTCGGGATGCGACTGCCGTACGGCCAGCTCCAGTTGCGTGTGGTCGCAGCCGAGCGAGAGCGCGAAGCTCTCCATGCCGAACAGGAACCCGAGCATTGCGGCCACCTGGCGGACCTCGCTGTCCTCCGCCACGAACGCGGTCGGCAGCAGCGTGCAGTAGTGCGCGTAACCGGCCGTGACGAACGCCTCGCACCACCGCGGCAGGCCCTCTTCGGTGGCGCGGTAGTGGGCCAGCAGCCGGCGCATCTGGCGCAGCACGCGCGGCGCGCCGTCCACGGTGCGCTCGGCGGCCAGCAACTCCACGGCGCGCGTCCCGAGACCGTCGCCGAGCCGGCGGCCGCCCAGGTAGAGCAGCGCCTCCTCCACCGCCTCCAGCGCGGTCGCCGCAGTGGCCTCGGGTGCCCAGGCCTCGCGGCGCAGCCGTTGCTCCAGGACCTGTTCGACGGTGACGCCCTCGTAGCCGAGCTCGACGATGGCGCGCTGGTTGCGGCCGATCGCCAGGCCCCAGCTCTCCTGGATCGACCGCTCCCCCAGCCGGCGGGTGCCCATGATGGGGCGGGCCACGTCGCCCAGCAGGCGGCGCAGGATCCACAACAGGTCGGAGCAGGGCCGCAGTTCGGGGTCGGCGTCCAGGTCGAGCAGGGCGCGCTGGTTGGTGCGGGCGCCGAGGTTGAGCCCGAGGGGCGCCAGCCGGTCCAGCACGTCGCGGGCCAGTGGCGGCAGCGCGTCGTAGCCGACGGTGCCGACGCGGTCGCCGCCGAGCAGGATCTCGCACAGCCGGCGCACATCGCGGCGGCCGGGCACGGTGTCCTTCTCGATGCAGGTGACCGCGGCGTCCTCGAAGTCGTACGCCGTGGGACGGCGGCGGCCGCGCATCCCCGCCAGCAGGACGGCGGTCTCGAACACCGCGATGGCGTCCACGGTGCTGGCGGCGTATCCGTTGCGGCGGGCGAGCCTGACGATGTCGACGCACCATCCGAGCAGTTCGCTCTCGTCGAGGTCGTCGGGCTCGGGCGGGGTGGCCAGGAAGCCGGACAGCCGGTCGGTGGCCGGCGCGGGCCCGCCCGGTGCCGGGCCGGCGGCGGCCGACCGCTTGCGTCCGGACCGCGCGGGCCGCCGGGCCGGGCCGGTCCCGCCCGCGCCGCTCCCGGACCTGAGCCGGAACGGCGTGGCACCGCTCTGCTTCAGCGCCTTGGTCCAGGTCGCCGCTGCGATGGACACCGAGCCGGGCGCCAGCCCGAACTGTGCCTCGATGGCGGAGTGGCTGGACGGGATGAGGCCGTACATCCAGCGCGTGGCCGTGCGGGGGGTGATCTCGTACGGCTCCGCCGGTGTGGCCAGCCCGAACTGCTCGACGCGGCTGGCCGCGTGGAAGGCGCCGCAGACGTACAGGCACTGGGCCGGGTCGGCGCCCGACGCGGCGAGGTGTTCCCGCATCCGCGTCCACATGTGGCGCTCGCGGTCCTCGTCCCGGGCGTGGCGGGCGTCGCGCTCGGGGCGCAGCCGCCGGAACAGACTGCCGATCATGACCATGACCTGGCGGTAGGTGTCGTAGTCGGCGCCGACCAGGGGCTGTTCGACGTACTGGTCCCACCACTCGGACCAGTGCCGGACCTTGCCGTGGTGAAGCAGGTACTCCTCCAGCTCGGCGAAGCGCGGGCGCAGGTCGCCGATCTCGACGCCGACCGCGTCGCCGTGCAGACCGGCCTCGTCCCGGGGCGCCTCCTCGGCGGCCGGCGCCGGTCCGGACGGCTCGGTCGCCGCCCACTGGAAGACGTGGTCGCTGGACCGGTCGACCAGGACGAGCTCCACGCCCGGGGTGTCCAGGGCGTAGGCGATGGCCTGGTATTCGGCCGACGCCTCGGAGATCGGGGCGACGACGCTGAGCGGCGCCTGCTCGGCCGGGAAGCCGTCGATCTCGGTGGCGAACGCCTGCAACGCCACCGGGAGGCGGCAGTTGCGCAGCTCGTCGACCAGCGGCCGCAGGTCCTCGCACAGCTCCAGGTAGATGACCTTGGGCTGCTTCTCGGCGAGCCGGCGGACCATGGCCAGGGCCGAGGCCGGTGAGTGGTGGCATACCGGGAAGATCTCCAGGGCCTCGCCCAGCGCCCGGCCGACGTCGTCGACCATGCCCGACAGGATGCCGGGCACCCCGCCGCCGGCGCCCGCGAAGGCGTCGGCGGCGGCGCGCAGTTGCTCGCGGAGGGCGCCGAACGGGCCGGGCGCGCCCGCGGGTGCCGCGTTCTCCTGGGTCCTCATGACAGCGTGGCGATCGCGTCGCGGCCGCCCTCCAGGAACTCCTGCCAGGGGCCGGCGCCGCCCTTCTTGCTGCGCGGCTCGATGACGCCGTGCCAGAACTTGTTGAGGATGGCCAGGTCCTCGGGGCTGCGCCGGGCCAGGGAGCCCACCAGCGAGCCGGCGAGCGTGCGGGCGCCGAGCACGCGGTCGCCGAAGAACTGGCTGTGCAGGATGGCGTCCTCCAGCACGCCGATCTGCTCCGCGGTGGACAGCGCGGACTCCAGCTTCTCGTCGTCGCTGGTGGCCGCCGTGGCGGCGGCCCGCAGGTCGGCGAAGCTCTGCAACAGGATGTCGAGCAGCGAGGGCGGCACCTCCAGCTCGATCCGGTGGCGGCGCAGCAGTTCGCCGGTGCGGAAGCGGACGATCTCCGCTTCGCTGCGCTTGTTGGTGACGACCGGGATGCGGACGAAGTTGAACCGCCGCTTCAGGGCGGAGGACAGGTCGTTGACGCCGCGGTCGCGGCTGTTGGCGGTGGCGATGATCGAGAATCCGGGCTGGGCGAAAACGATGTTGTCGTCGTCCAGCTCGGGGATGGACACGTACTTCTCGGACAGGATGGAGATGAGCGCGTCCTGGACGTCGCTGGTGGACCGGGTCAGCTCCTCGAAGCGGCCGATCACGCCCCGTTCCATCGCCGTCATGATCGGCGAGGGGATCATCGACTGGCGTGACTGCCTTGGCGATCACCATCGAGACGTTCCACGAGTACTTGATGTGGTCCTCGGTGGTGCCGGCCGTGCCCTGGACGACGAGCGTGGAGTTGCGGCAGATGGCGGCCGAGAGCAGCTCGGCGAGCCAGCTCTTGCCGGTGCCGGGGTCGCCGATCAGCAGCAGGCCGCGGTCGGAGGCGAGGGTCACGATGCTGCGCTCGACGAAGCTGCGGTCGCCGAACCACTTCTGCGGGATCTCGCGGTCGAGCCCGTCGGCGCGCTCGGAGCCGAGTATGAACAGCCGCACCATCTTGGGGCTGAGCCGCCACGAGAACGGCTTGGGGCCGTCGTCGACGGACTCCAGCCAGTCCAGCTCCTCGGCGTACTTCACCTCGGCCGGCGCGCGCAGCATGTTGTCGGTCATTCGTCGGTCTCCTAAGCGAGGAAGTTCTTGAGCTCGAACACGAGCTTGCGGATGTGGCCGGAAATCACGGGCGTGCCCAGGTCCTTGAGGCGCTGGCGGAACCACGGGTCCACGCTGCCGCGCCCCGAGCTGTTCACCGAGCCGACGGGGATGAGCTTCACCCCGGAACGGTGTATGGCCTGGAAGTCGGTCATCAGCGCCCGGTTGCCGTAGAAGTCGGAGATCCACACCAGCACCGTGTTGCGCGGATCGGCGATCTTCGGGCGGGCGAGGGCCATCGCGGCGGTGCCGTCGGTGCCGCCGCCGAGCCGGGTGCGCAGCAGCACCTCGAACGGGTCGTGCACCCAGGGCGTCAGGTCATCTCGACCTGGACGGCGTTCAGCGTGTTGGTCTCGATGTCCAGGTGGAACCGCGGCGCGTCGTCGACCGACTGGACGGCGGCGACCAGGCCGGGCAGCGCCCCGTGCAGCACGGTGAACTGCTCCTCGCCGCGACGGGTTGGGCGGGAACGCCCAGGGCCGCGGACCAGAAGGCCGCCGCCTGGGGCGCCTCGGCCTCGGGGGTGTCGATGAGAATGGCCTAGACACGGCTTCGATGCATGCGCGGCACAGTACCGATGGGCCGGCCCGCGCGGCCGGGGTTTAGGCTCCCGTTCATGGTGACGGTGAGACTGGAGCGGCTCAACGAGAACCACGCGCCCGCCCTCTTGGCCTTCGAGCGCGCGAACCGGGCGTACTTCACGCGCTCCATACCGGACCGCGGGGACGCGCACTTCGCCGATTTCGCCGCCATCCACCGCGAGCGGCTGGCCGAACAGGACGCCGGAACGTGCCATTTCCACGTCATCCTGGACGAGTCCGGGGAGTTGATCGGCCGGGTCAATCTGGTGGATGTGGAGGAGGGCGCCGCCGAGCTGGGTTACCGCGTCGGCGAACGGGCCGCGGGGCGGGGCGTGGCGACGGCCGCCGCACGGGAGGCGTGCCGGCTGGCCGCCGCCGAGTACGGGCTCAGGGAGCTGACGGCCGTCACCACCCTGGACAACGAGGCGTCCCGGGCCGTGCTCGCGCGGGCCGGGTTCGGCGTGGTGGGGGACGTCGACATCGACGGCCGCCCGGGGCTGCGGTTCCTGCGCCGGCTCGACCCGCCTCCTTCCTCAACTGTCCGGGCCGTGCCGTAGATTCGTGACCCTGTCCTAACGGCGCCGGGGACTGGCCGGCGCCGCCGAGAGTCCTGGGAGACTTCATGGCTGTATCTCTGTCCAAAGGCGGAAATGTCTCGCTCACCAAGGAGGCGCCGGGTCTCACCGCCGTCTCCGTCGGGCTCGGCTGGGATGTCCGGACCACCACCGGCACCGACTTCGACCTCGACGCGAGCGCCATCGCCGTGAACACGAGCGGCAAGGTGTACTCCGACAGCCACTTCGTCTTCTTCAACAACAAGCAGACCCCGGACCAGACGATCGTGCACGCCGGCGACAACCGCACCGGCGAGGGCCAGGGCGACGACGAGGTGATCAACGTCAACCTGGCGGCCCTGCCGGCCGACATCGACAAGATCGTCTTCCCGGTCTCCATCTACGCCGCCGACGCCCGCCAGCAGAACTTCGGCCAGGTTCGCAACGCGTACATCCGCATCGTCAACCAGGCCGGCGGCGCCGAGATCGCGCGCTACGACCTGAGCGAGGACGCGGCCACGGAGACCGCGATGATCTTCGGCGAGCTGTACCGGAACGGGGCCGAGTGGAAGTTCCGCGCCGTGGGCCAGGGGTACGCCGCCGGCCTGGAGGGCATCGCCCGGGACTTCGGCGTGGCCATCTGATCGGAGTCACCGGCCTCGGCCGCACCCGCGAGTCCGGCGGCTCGTGGGTGCGCCGACGCGGCACGGGGGCCGGTCGGGCGGAGCCCTGTCGAGCGGGGATGCATCACAAGATATCTTGATGTCGAGCAATGTTGCACCCACGTGAGCGGAGCACCCGGTGACTGACTCGACCATCATCTATACCCACACTGATGAGGCCCCGGCCCTGGCGACGTATTCGTTCCTGCCTGTGGTCGAGGCCTACGCCTCGACGGCCGGGGTGCGTGTGGAGAGCCGCGACATCTCGCTGTCGGGGCGGATCATCGCCAGTTTCCCCGAGCGTCTCAAGGACGGCCAGCGCATCGACGACGCCCTGGCCGAGCTGGGCGAGCTGGCCCGGACTCCCGAGGCGAACATCATCAAGCTGCCGAACATCTCGGCCTCGATTCCGCAGCTCAAGGCGGCGATCGCCGAGCTCCAGCAGCAGGGCTACGCGCTGCCGGACTACCCGGACGACCCGAAGACCGACGAGGAGCGGGACATCCGCGCCCGTTACGACAAGGTCAAGGGCAGCGCCGTCAACCCGGTGCTGCGCGAGGGCAACTCCGACCGCCGCGCCCCCGCCTCGGTGAAGAACTACGCCCGGACGCATCCGCACCGGATGGGCGCCTGGTCGGCCGACTCCAAGACGAACGTGGCGCACATGGACGCCGACGACTTCCGCTCCACCGAGAAGTCCGCGGTCGTCGCCGAGGCCGGCTCACTGCGCATCGAGCTGGCCGGGGACGACGGCAGCACCACCGTCCTGCGGGAGTCCGTACCGGTGCTCGCGGGCGAGGTCGTGGACGCGTCGGTGCTGCGGGTGGCGGCGCTGCGCGAGTTCCTCGCGGCGCAGGTGGCCCGGGCCAAGGCCGAGGGCGTGCTGTTCTCGGTGCACCTGAAGGCCACGATGATGAAGGTCTCCGACCCGATCATCTTCGGTCATGTGGTGCGGGCGTTCTTCCCGAAGACGTTCGCCGCGCACGGCGAGACGCTGGCCGCCGCGGGCCTGACCCCAAACGACGGCCTCGGCGGCATCCTGAAGGGCCTGGAGGCGCTGCCCGAGGGCGAGGAGATCAAGGCGTCCTTCGACGCCGAGCTGGCCGAGGGCCCGGCGCTCGCGATGGTCGACTCCGACCGCGGCATCACCAACCTGCACGTCCCCAGCGACGTCATCGTCGACGCCTCCATGCCGGCCATGATCCGGACCTCGGGCCACATGTGGGGCCCCGACGGCAACGAGGCCGACGCCCTCGCGGTCATCCCGGACAGCAGCTACGCCGGCATCTACCAGGCCGTCATCGACGACTGCCGCGCGAACGGCGCCTTCGACCCGGCGACGATGGGCTCGGTGCCGAACGTCGGCCTGATGGCGCAGAAGGCCGAGGAGTACGGCAGCCACGACAAGACGTTCGAGATCCCGGTCACCGGAACGGTGCGGGTCGTCGACGGCGGCGGGCAGACCGTGCTGGAGCACGCGGTGAGCGCGGGCGACATCTGGCGCATGTGCCAGACCAAGGACGCGCCGATCAGGGACTGGGTCAGGCTGGCCGTCTCCCGTGCCCGCGCGACGGGCGACCCGGCCGTGTTCTGGCTGGACGAGGGCCGCGCGCACGACGCGAGCCTGATCGCCAAGGTCGAGCAGTACCTGCCCGAGCACGACACCGAGGGCCTGCGGATCGATATCAAGTCGCCGGTCGACGCGATCACGTTCTCCCTGGAGCGCATCCGGCGCGGCGAGAACACCATCTCGGTCACCGGCAACGTGCTGCGCGACTACCTGACCGACCTGTTCCCGATCCTGGAGCTGGGCACCAGCGCCAAGATGCTGTCGGTCGTCCCGCTGATGAACGGCGGCGGGCTGTTCGAGACGGGCGCCGGCGGCTCCGCGCCCAAGCACGTCCAGCAGTTGGTCAAGGAGAACTACCTGCGCTGGGACAGCCTGGGCGAGTTCCTGGCGCTGGCGGTCAGCTTCGAGCACCTGGCGCAGCGGACGGGTAACGCGCGGGCCCAGGTGCTCGCCGACACCCTGGACCGCGCGACGGCCACCTTCCTCAACGAGGACAAGTCGCCGAGCCGGCGGCTGGGCGGCATCGACAACCGCGGCAGCCACTTCTACCTGGCGCTGTACTGGGCGCAGGAGCTGGCGAAGCAGACCGATGACGCGGAGCTGGCGGGGGCCTTCGCCGCCCTGGCCAAGACGCTGGGCGAGCAGGAGCGCACGATCGTCGACGAGCTGATCGCGGTGCAGGGCTCGCCGGCGGAGATCGGCGGCTACTACCGGCCCGACCCGGCGAAGGCGGCGGCGGTCATGCGTCCGTCGGCGACCTTCAACCAGGCCTTGGCAACGCTGGGCTGACGCGCCGGCCGCGCAGGCCGAAGGAGAGGGGTGGGTCCCGCGCCGGGGACCCACCCCTCTCCCCCGTGTCAGGGCCGGCTGCGCGCGACGTAGAGGCCGCGGGCGCGGTAGTACGTGTCCGTCTCCGGTCCCGGGGTGCCGGAGGAGCCCTCCATCTGGAGGTTGATGATGATCCACATGGCTCTGCCGACGAAGTCGGCGCCGCGGTGCGTGCCCATCAGCTCCCCGTCGAGGTAGTAGCGGATCTCCACGTCCGTGGCGCTCACCTTGGTGAGCACGGCCCGGTAGCTGTGCCAGCGCTCCGGGCGGTCCACGGCGATGATGCTGCTGGACCATTCGCCGTCGGGGTTCTGGTAGGTGTTGAACCAGTTGTCCGCGGTGCCCTTGTACTCCAGGATGTCGCTCTCCGGCGGCCAACTGTCCACGCCGGTGATCCAGAACGCCGGCCAGGTGCCGTGCCCGGAGGGCGCCTGGAACTCGCCCCGCAGGTCCCACACCGGCCAGGTGTCGTCGACGAGCACCTGGTCCTTCGCGTGCACGGCGCCGGAGTGGTAGCGGATGGGCAGGTTCCACGGCGGCATGGAGGTGCCGTCGTCATCGGTGACCCGGGTGGCCTTCAGCGTCAGGACGCCGTCGGACAGGGAGATGTGCCGGTGGTCGTCGGGCCCGCCGACCATGCGGACGGAACCGTTGTGCGTGTCGCCCCAGGGATAGTGGTAGTTCCAGGTGTTCTCGAACCGGCGGTAGTTGCGGAACGAGGACGGGGCGATGAGCACGTCGGTGCGGGCCGGGCGGTCGTGGCCGCGCGCCGCGGCGGGGGTGGCCGGGAGGGTGGCGGCGGCGGTGGCGAGGAGTCCGGCGCCGAGCGTTCCGATGACGTGGCGGCGCGCCAGGGGGCGGTCGGTCATGTTCTCTCCTTGAGCTGTCGGTCCGTCGGGTCCGCTGCGTGAGGCCCCCGAGCTTCACCCTCCACCGGAAAGCGTGTCAAGACTCTTGATGCTCTTTCGCAATAGCCGGGTAATCTTGGCGTCATGAGCCAGAAGTCCGGAGGCGCACTGCGAGCGTTGCGGCGCGCGAACCAGGAGCAGTTGCTCTCGCTGCTGCTCGCCCATGGCCCCCTGCACCGCGCCGAGTTGGCGCGCCGGGGAGGTGTCTCGCGCACGACGGTCTCCACGCTCGTCCAGGATTTGCTGGCGCGCGGCCTGATCGTCCAGGCCGACGAGGAGCCCGGCGCGGAGGTCGACGGGCGGGCCCGCGACCTGCTCTCGGTCAACCCGGGCGCGGCGGCGGTGGCCGGGATGAACCACACGTTCAACAGCGTCTGGGTGCACCTCAGCGACCTGGGGTTCCGGGAGATCGCGAGCGCGGGCACCGCGCTGGACCCCGCCTGCGGGCCGGCCGAACGCATCACCGCGGGCACCAAGCTGCTGCAACAGCAGCTTGACGAGCACGGTCTGCGCCCCGATCAGGTCATCGGCGTGGGGGTCGGGGTGCCCGGCCCGATCGACCGCACCACCGGCGTGGTCGGGGTGTCCCTGCCCGGGGAGCCCTGGTCGCACGTGCGCGCCGCCGAGGAGTTCGGCCGCGTGCTCGGCCTGCCGGTCACGGTCGAGAACAACACCCGCCTGGAGGCCGTCGCCGAGGCCCGCTGGGGCGCCGGGCGCGGCGTGCGGGACCTGCTGTACTTCGGGCTTTCCAGCGGCATCGGCTCGGGTCTGATCCTGGACGGGCGGCTGTACCGCGGGGCCGTCGGCGCCGCCGGCGAGCTGGGCCATGTCTCGGTGAGCCGGGACGGCCCGCCCTGCCGGTGCGGCAACCGCGGCTGTCTCGTCCTCTACGCGGGGATCCCGGCCGTACTCGCCGCGCTGCGCCCGGTGTTCGGCGCGACGACGGGCCTGGAGGAGATGCTGACCCGGACCGCGGCCGGCGAACGGGCGGGCGAGGGCGTGTTCGCCGACATCGGCGCGGCCGTCGGCCAGGTGCTGGCCAACCTCTGCAATCTCCTCAACCCCGAACGCATCGTGGTGGGCGGCGAGTTGTCCCAGGCCGGGGAGGCGCTGCTCGGCCCGATGCGGACGGCCATCCGCCGCTACGCCCTCTCCCTGGTCCGCGACGTGGACGTGGTGGGCGCCGAGCTGGGGCTGGGCGCCCGGGTGGGCGCGCGCGGCGGCGCGGCGCTCATCCTCGGCGAGACCCCCGATCTGGCCGCCACGCTCAATCGCATCACCGTCAACAGGACGGCGCCATGACCGGGCGACCACCCCCATAACGGGATGCCACCGGGCCGCGCGGCTGCCAGACTCCGCCCCATGGGCTTTGACGAACTGATCGCCGAGGGACTGACAAAGCCGTTCGTGGGCTGGGACATGGGGGTCTTCCGGGGGCGCTTCACGGAGAACGCGCACGCGGTGCCGTGGAGTTACGAGAAGCTGGTGCGGGAGCGGCTGCCCGGCGCCGCTTCGCTGCTCGACCTCGGCACGGGAGGCGGCGAGCTGCTCGCCTCGCTGGCCCCGCTGCCGCCGCGCACGGCCGCCACCGAGGGGTACGAGCCGAACGTGCCGGTCGCCCGGGAGCGCCTGGAGCCGCTGGGCGTCGAGGTGACCGAGGTGACCGACGACCGACTCCCGTTCCCGGACGGCTCGTTCTCCCTCGTCACCAGCCGCCACGCCGCCTACGACGCGCGGGAGCTGCGCCGCGTGCTGACCGCGGACGGCGTCTTCGTCACCCAGCAGGTCGGCGGGCGCGATGTCGAGGAGATCAACGAGGCGCTGGGCGCGCCCCCGCACGGCTACCGCGGCTTCGACCTGGCCTCCGCCGCCGGGGAGCTGACGGCGGCCGGGTTCGACGTCGTCTGGCAGGCGGAGTGCCGCGTCCCGGCCGCGTTCCACGACCTGGGCGCGCTGGTGCTGTTCCTGCGGATCACGCCCTGGCACGTGCCCGGCTTCACGGTCGACCGGTACGAGGCGGCGCTGCGGGCCCTGCACGAGCGGATGGCGGGCGGCGAGCCGTTCCGGGTCACCTGCCACCGCTTCGCGCTGATCGCCCGGCCGTCCTGACGGCGCGCGCAAGGCCCGTCCGGCCCGCGAAGCGCGTCTGGAACTCCTCCTCGTCGCGCGGCCGGTCGCCGTAGCCCCAGGACTCCTGCCGGTCGTCGCCGCGCGCCTCGGCCACCGTCTCCGGGTGCCACCAGATCCCGCCGAACTCGCTGACGAAATACGGCTGGCCCCGGTACGGCAGCGACCAGGGCCGGCCGTCGGGGTGGGCGTTCACGAACGGCTCGCCGTCGGCGAGGCCGGAGAGCAGCTTGCGGAGGGCGGCCGGGTCCTGCTCGTAGGTGTGCGAGTCGTACACATCGCTCTCGGCGACCCGGTGCGCGTAGCCGGAGGCGTCCAGCACCGGCCGGGTGGTGTCCATCGCCTTGGTGGCCAGGTACATCGCCCGGGTGACGGCGTCGAGTTGGGTGATGCGGTCGTGGAGCCGCTGGTAGGTCTCGTTCAGCGGGCACCAGCCGACGATCGAGGGGTGCGAGTAGTCGCGCTCCAGCGCCTCCAGCCACTGCGCGGTGTACGACGCGTCGGGCTGCTGGTTGTCCCCCGAGCTCCCGCCGACCTCGCAGCCCCAGTCGCCGAACTCGCCCCACACCAGGTAGCCGAGCCGGTCGGCGTGGTACAGGAACCGCTCCTCGAAGACCTTCTGGTGCAGCCGCGCGCCGTTGAAGCCGGCCTCCATGGCCAGCTCGATGTCCCGCACCAGCGCCTCGTCGCTCGGGGCGGTCATCAGGCCGTCGGGGTACCAGCCCTGGTCCAGGACAAGCCGCTGGAAGACGGTGCGGCCGTTGAGCGTGATGGCCTTGCCGCGGATGCCGACGGCCCGCAGCCCGGCGTAGCTGTCGGCGGCGTCCACGAGCTGCCCGTCGGCGTCGAGCAGTTCGAGCCGCAGGCCGTACAGGTGCGGGTCCTGCGGGCTCCACTCCCGGCGGCGGTCCGCCGGGACGGGCAGGTGGAGGTGGGGCGCGAGATCGAGGTCGGCGCGCGACTCGGCGCGCGCCACCTCGCCGTCGGCGTCGCTGAGGACGGCCCGCACCCGGTGCCCGGGGCGGTTGCCGGACAGCGGCAGCTCCAGGTGGAACGCCGAGCCCGCCAGGTCGGGGGTGATCCGGGGCCGCCGCAGATGGAGGTCCGGCACCGGCTCCAGCCAGACGGTCTGCCAGATGCCGGTGGTACGGGTGTAGTTGCAGTCGTGGTTGGCGTAACGGGTGGCCTGCTTGCCGCGCGCCTGCGGCCCGGACCGGGGGTCCCGGGCCCGCACGGTCACGGTGATCTCCCGGCCGGCCCCGGGCACCGGGCCGAGGTCGGCGGTGAACGGGGTGAACCCGCCGCGGTGGCGAGCCACTTCGGTGCCGTCCACCCACACGGTCGTGTCGTAGTCGACGGCCTGGAAGTGCAGCAGCGCGCGGCGTCCGGCCCAGGCGGCGGGCAGCGTGACGGCCCGCCGGTACCAGACGGCGTCCAAGAAGTCGGTCTCGCCGATGCCGGACAGCTCCGACTCCGGGCAGAAGGGGACCGTGATCTCACCGTCGAGGTCACGTTCGAGCAGGCCGCGTTCCAGACCGCTGTCCCCACGGTCGAACTCGAACTGCCAGGTGCCGTTGAGGTTGAGCCAGTCGCCGCGGACGAACTGCGGTCGCGGGTACTCGGGCCGCGGCACGGCGGAGGGAGTGGGCACAAGAACTCCTGTGTGAGGAAACGATCGTGGTACGGGTGCGTACCGAGGGGTGCGGGGCGCCGGCGGTCAGGTGCCGCCGAGTCCGGTGGTGGCCACCGACTTCACGATGCGCCCCGGCGGCGGCCCGGATCCGGGTTCTCCTGCCGCGGCAGCACATAGCTGTGCGAGTCGGCGTTGACGGCGGGCACGCCGAAGACGGTGGGGTACGGGGCCGCGCCCAGCGGCCGGCCCGAGTCTCGGAGCGTCGGCAGCTCCCACTCCCCGCACATGATCATGGCACCGCGCCCGCTGGTGAAGGCGGCCATCGCGCCGTCGTAGTCGAGGTTGTTGGGGTTGGTGCGGCCGTCGAAGAGCTGCTGCATGAACGACACCACGCGGACCGCCGCGTCGACGTCCACCTCCGGCGCGCCGCCGTCGGGCAGCGACCAGGTGCTGCCGGTCTGGGCGTAGAGCCCGTTGAACATGCGCCAGTTCTGCGCGGGGTCGGTGACATGGCCGAAAAGCACCCCTGCGCCACCCTGTGTGTCGGCGAGCGCGGCGCTCGCGTCCAGCATGGCCTCGGGCGATCCCATCTCGACGAGAGCGCCGTCGCCGTCCAGCAGCCCGGCCCGGTCGGCGATCTCCTGGTCGTAGAAGACGATGAAGGGGTGGGTGTCCAGCGGGATCGCGTACACGACGCCGTCGTACTGGGCCCGCTCCCAGATCGCCGGCGTGAAGTCCCGTTCGGTGACGCCGAATTCGGCGAGCAGGTCGAGGTCGAGGGGGTCCAGCAGCCCGCCCGGCGCGTAGCCGGCCAGCCGGGAGAGATGGAGAACGGCGATCTCGGGCGCCCGGCCGCCAGCCGCCGCCATGGCGAGCTTGGTGTAGTACGAGGTGCCCCACTCCAGGATGGTCCGGTCCACGTCGAAGCCGTCCGGGCCGCTGGAGACGTCGGCGATCATCTCGTCCATCAGCTCGCCGTCGCCGCCGGAGAAGAGGTCCCACACGCGCAGCGACGAGTCCCCGCCGGAGGCCGCGGGAGACGCGCAGGCCGTCAGCAGCCCGGGCGCGAGCCCCGCCCCCGCGCCGACCAGTCCAAGGCGGAGGAAATCTCGCCGTGCCAACCGCGAACGGCCCCCGGGCCCTGAGTGATCACGACTCATCTCGCACCTTCCCGACCTCCCGACGCTGGGCTGGGGCTACTTTTTACATCGATGTACATGGAGTGTAAAGATCCAGCCATCCATGGCTTTGCGTGCGGGAGTTCGTCACGGAACGTAATGCCGGGCCGGGTCCGGAGGCGGCGAAGTAGGCTTGCGACCAGCTCAGGGAGGTGGGGGTGGCCAGGCCCAGGATCAAGGACGTCGCACTGCGGGCGGGCGTCTCGGAGAAGACCGTGTCCAACGTGCTCAACGACTATGTGCACGTCTCCGAGCGGACCCGGCAGGCCGTGCGGGAGGCGATAGAGGAGCTGGGCTACCGGGTCAACCTGGCGGGCCGGCACCTGCGCCGCGGCCGGACGGGCATCATCGCGCTGGTGGTGCCCGAGTTGGACATCCCCTACTTCGCCGCGCTGGCCAACCAGATCATCGCCGAGGCCGAACGGAACGGCCTCACCGTGCTGGTGCACCGGACGCGGGCCGACCGCGCGCACGAACTGGCCGCGCTGGACGGCTTCAACTCCGACTTCGCCGACGGGGTGATCCTCAGCCCGCTGGCCCTCACCGCCGCCGACCTGCGGGAGCGGCGGGGCACGCTACCGGCCGTGCTGCTGGGCGAGGCCATCGAGCCTGGCTGCGCCGACCATGTCGCCATCGACAACGTCCGGGCCGCGCGCGAGGCCACCGAGCATCTGCTGGCGCTGGACCGGCGGCGCGTCATCACCATCGGCGGCCGGGAGGCGCCCGGCCCCGGCACCGCCGAGACCCGCACCCGCGGTTACCTCGCGGCCCTGGCCGACGCCGGGCTGCCGCACGACCCCGCGGCCGTGCTGCCGGTGCGCGAGTTCCGCATGCCCGACGGCGCGGCGGCCACGGCGGCGGCGCTGGACGCCGGGCTGCGTCCCGACGCGTTGCTGTGCCTCAACGACCAACTGGCGCTGGGCGCCCTCCGGCTCCTGCACGAGCGCGGGCTGCGCGTTCCCGAGGACGTGGCGGTGGTCGGCTTCGACGACGTGGAGGGCGGTCGGTTCAGCGTGCCCACGCTGACCACGATCGCGCCCGACACCGGCGCGGTGGCCCGGGAGGCGATGGGGCTGCTGCTGACGCGCATCGCCGAGTCGGGGGACGCCGACGCCGAGCCGCCGCGCGAGCGGGTGGTGCCGCACCGGCTGGTGATTCGCGAAAGCACCGGCGGACGTTCCGGCACCGCGCTCTGACAGCCGTGCGCGTTCGCGAGCCGTCCGGCCCGGGCGACGGGGGGCCAACCGCGCCGGGCGGTCTGCTTGTAGGATCGGCCCTCGCACGAGTAGCCGACCGCAGGCAGGAAGAGAACAATGACCACTGCTGTCGGCAGGGCCGTCCGGGCACGCGTCGCCGTCGCCGTCATCTTCTTCGGCAACGGATTCGTCTTCGCGAACGTCGTCCCCCGCTATCCGGAGATCAAGGCGGACCTGGAGCTGTCCAACGCCGCCCTGGGCACCGCGATCGCGGCGATGCCGCTGGGCGCCCTGGCGTTCGGGCTGCTGGCGAGCCCGCTGATCAAGCGGTTCGGCTCCGGGTGGACGGCCGTCGGCACGCTGGCCCTGATGGGCGGCAACGTGTTTCTCATCGGCACCGCGCCCGGCTTCGCCCTGCTGTGCGTCGCCCTGTTCACCGCGGGCAGCCTGGACGGGACGACGGATGTGGCCATGAACGCGCACGGGCTGCGGGTCCAGCGGCTGTACGGCCGCTCCATCCTGAACGCGTTCCACGGACTGTGGAGCGTCGGCGCGGTGGTCGGCGGGTTCACGGGCGCCGGGGCCGCGCAGGCCGGGATCCCGCTGCCGGGCCATCTCGCCGTCGTCGGCGGCCTGACGTCGGCGGCGGCCCTGGTGGCATCCCGGTTCCTGCTGCCGGGCGCCGAGGACACCGAGCGGGCGGAGGCCAGCGCGGACGGCGGAGCGGCCCACCGGCCGGGTTCGCGCCTGCCGGTGCTCGGAGTCCTGGTCGCGCTGGGTCTGCTGGCCGCCGCGGCGGCGGTGGTCGAGGACACGGGCGCCTCCTGGGGTTCGGTCTATCTGCGCGACGAGCTGCAGGCCAACGCCTTCGTGGGCGGTCTCGCGTTCGCCTCGCTCCAGGGCGCGCAGACCGTCGGCCGGCTGCTCGGCGACCGGGTCGTCCACCGGCTCGGCGAGCGGAGCACCGCCCGGCTGGGCGGCGCGCTGGTCGTCACCGGGATGGGCGCGGCCCTGCTGTGGCCCTCGGTGCCGAGCACCGTCGTCGGCTTCGGGCTGGCCGGGCTGGGCGTGGCCACCCTGATACCGGCCGCGTTCCACGCCTCCGACGAGATCCCCGGCCTGTGGCCGGGCGCGGGCATCACCGTGACGTCGATCCTGATGCGGATGGGCTTCCTCCTCTCGCCGCCGCTGGTCGGGGTGATCGCCGACGCGGAGTCGATCCGGCTCGGGCTGGTGATCGTTCCGCTGGCGGGCCTGGTCATCCTGCTCACCTCCGGCGTGCTGAAGAGCCGGACGCGGGGCTGACCGGCGGCGGCATCGGGCCGTTTTCTGCAAGGACTTGCAAAGCCTCATGCCCCAACTGCCGACCGCGTCATGCCCATCCACCACGGAGAACGAGCGCTGCGGCACCCCTTGACCGGGCCCTCGGTCCGCTCTACGGTCAGGTCGCCGAAAGGAGTTGCAGCAAGAATCTGCCTCCGTTCGTCTCTCCGAAGGAGTGTCCCGCGTGCCGCGCTTCCGCCATGCCCGCGCCGCCCTCGCGGGCGCCCTGGCCGCCGTGCTGCTGTCCCTGCTCGCCGCCGCCCACCCGGCGCCGGCCGTCGCCGCGGCCGTTCCGGAGGTGGACCTGACCGCGGCCCGCGCGCACTGGATCGACGCCACCACCGTCGTCTGGCCGGTGGCCGCCGCGCCCGGCGGCAGCCACCGGCTGCTCCACGACCCCCGGGGCCGGATCGCCGCGGCCGACGGCCGGCTCACCGGCACGGACCCCGGCCGTTCGCTGCGGCTGACGCCGGCCCAACTGACCGCCGAGCAGCGCGCCGCGCACCCCCATCTCGCCGACCTGCCCGCCTTCGCCGTCGACCGGCGCGACGCGGACCGCGTCGAGGCGGCGCTGCGCGGTCAGCTCGTCGCCGCCCAGTGGTCCGCGGACGGCACGCTCACCGCCGCCACCGGCGTGCAGATCCCCGGGGTACTGGACGATGTGTACGCGCGAGCCGCCACCGAGGCCCAACTCGGCCCGGTCTTCGGCGAGAACGGCACCCCCACGCTGTCCGTGTGGGCGCCCACCGCGCGCGAGGTGGCCCTGGAGCTGGGCGGCAGGACCGTTCCCATGCGGCGCGACCGCGACAGCGGCGTCTGGTCGGTCACCGGACACCGCGGCTGGTACGGCCAGCCCTACCGCTACCGCGTGACCGTCTGGGCCCCGGCGGCGCAGGAGGTCGTCACCAACCGGGTCACCGACTTGTACGCCACCGCGCTGACCGCCGACTCCGAGCGCAGTCTGGTGATCGACCTGAACGATCCCCGGCTCGCCCCGGCCGGCTGGGACAGCCTGGCCAAGCCCGGGCCGGTGCCGCCGCGACGGGCCACGATCCAGGAGCTGCACGTCCGGGACTTCTCCGTCGCCGACCCCACCTCCGCGCACCCGGGGCGCTATCTGGCCTTCACCGACGAGGACTCCGCCGGCATGCGTCATCTGACCGGCCTCGCCGAGGCGGGCACCACCCATCTGCACCTGCTGCCGACGTTCGACATCGCGACCATCCCCGAGCGTGCCGAGGACCAGGCGGAGCCAAGCTGCGACCTGGCCGCGTTCCCGGCGGATTCACCGGACCAGCAGGCGTGCGTGGCGGGGGTCCGCGCGGACGACGCCTACAACTGGGGTTACGATCCGTTGCACTTCACCGTGCCCGAGGGCTCCTATGCCACCGACCCGGACGGCGCCCGGCGCACCCTGGAGTACCGGCGGATGGTGCAGGGCATCAACGGGGCCGGGCTCGGCGTGGTCCTGGACGTCGTCTACAACCACACGGCGGCCGCCGGCCAGGACTCCGCGTCGGTGCTGGACCGCATCGTGCCCGGCTACTATCACCGGCTGCTGGCGGACGGCTCCGTGGCGAACTCCACGTGCTGCGCCAACACCGCGCCCGAGCACGCGATGATGGGCAAGCTGATCGTGGACTCGGTGATCACCTGGGCCACGCAGTACAAGGTGGACGGCTTCCGCTTCGACCTGATGGGCCACCACCCCCGGCAGAACATGCTGGACGTCCGCGCGGCCCTGGACGATTTGACCCTCGCCGGGGACGGGGTGGACGGGCGGAACATCCTTCTCTACGGCGAGGGCTGGAACTTCGGCGAGGTGGCGAACGACGCCCGCTTCGTCCAGGCCACTCAGGCCCATATGGCGGGCACCGGCATCGCGACCTTCTCCGACCGGGCGCGGGACGCGGTGCGCGGCGGGGGCCCGTTCGACGCCGACCCGGGCGTGCAGGGCTTCGCCTCCGGCCTGTTCACCGACCCCAACTCCTCGGCGACGAACGGCACCGAGGCCGAGCAGCGGGCCCGGCTGCTGCACTACCAGGACCTCATCAAGGTCGGGCTGACCGGCAATCTGGCCGGCTTCACCTTCACCGACTCCACCGGCCGGACCGTGACCGGCGCCGAGGTGGACTACAACGGCGCGCCCGCCGGTTACGCTGCCGACCCCGGCGACGCGCTGGCCTATGTGGACGCCCACGACAACGAGACGCTGTTCGACGCGCTGGCCTACAAGCTGCCCGCGGACACCGCGCCGGCCGACCGGGCGCGGGCCCAGGTGGTGGCCCAGGCCACGGCGCTGCTCTCCCAGGGCCCCGTCCTGGGCCAGGCCGGCACCGACCTGCTGCGTTCGAAGTCGCTGGACCGCAACTCCTATGACTCGGGCGACTGGTACAACGCCATCCACTGGGACTGCGCGGCGGGCAACGGCTTCGGCCGCGGGCTGCCGCCCGTCTGGGACAACGAGCACTACTGGCCGTACGCCGCCCCGCTGTTGACCGCTCCCGGTCTGGACATCGGCTGCGCGGAGACCGGCGCGGCGTCCGCCGCCTACCGGGACCTGCTGACGATCCGCGCCACCGAGGACGTCTTCGGCCTGGCCACCGCGGAGGAGGTGACGGAGCGGATCTCGTTCCCGCTCTCCGGCCCGGGCGAGACCCCCGGGGTGATCGTGATGGCGGCGGGCGACCTGGTCGTGGTGTTCAACGCGACGCCGGAGCGCCAGTCGCAGCCGGTCGCCGCGCTGGCCGGGCGGGACTACGCGCTGCACCCGGTGCAGGCGGACGGCGCCGACCCGGTGGTCCGGTCGGCCGCCTTCTCCCCGGCGAACGGGACCTTCGAGGTCCCGGCCCGCACGGTGGCGGTCTTCGCCCGGGGCTGAGCGTCCGCCCGCGCGGCCCGGGCATGGCGCGGCGGCCCGTGGGCAGACACTCGGAGCCGGCGGTGGGAGATCGGCCGGAGGGCACGGGGACCGCTCGCCCGGTGCCAAATCCCGCTGAAGGGAGCGCGGACAGTGTGGCCCGCACGCTGTCCGCGCCTCCGGCCGGTCTCCGAACTCCCCCGCGTGATCGGCTCGTTGACCCTGCCGGCGCGGGCCGGGACCGCTCGACACGTCCGGTGCCACTCGCGAGCGCTGACGCGCCCGGGCGTACGCTTCCCTTCCCCCGGCGGGGTGTGGCGGTGATGCTGTATCGCGCACCGCCGGGAACGACGCCACCTATGGAGAAGCCGATGACGCCACAGCCCACGCGACGCACGGTCCTCACCCTGCTCGGTACGACCGCGGGCGGTCTGCCGCTCGCCGAAGGTGCCGCGCGGGGCGCCGGGGGAACGGCCGGGGCCGCCTCGGGGCGGGTCTTCCTCGGGGGCTATTCCGGCGGTGACCCGGCGGCGGGCATCGGGGTGGCCGGCGTCGACGAGGGGACCGGGGAGCTGCGGCTGGAGACCGTGGTGCCCGGCGAGAACCCGTCGTTCCTCGCCCTGTCCGCCTCGGGGCGCGTGCTGTACGCCGTCAACGAGACGCGGGACGGGACGGTTTCGGCGTTCGCCCTCGACGAGGACGGCGCCGTTCTCGGCTCCCTGGGCACCGCCTCCAGCGGCGGCGCCTCGCCCTGTCACCTCAGCGTGCACCCGCTGGGCGGGCACCTGTTCACGGCCAACTACGAGTCCGGAACGATCGCCGTGGTGGCCCTGCGGGAGGACGGCGGCCCGGGCGAGGTCACCCAGGTCGTGCAGCACACCGGATCCGGGCCCGATCCCGAGCGGCAGACCGGGCCGCACGCACACATGGTGCTGCCCGACCCCGGTGGGGAGCGGCTGTTCGCCGTCGATCTGGGGACGGACTCCGTGCACGTCTACGCCTTCGACCCCGGCCCGGGGACGCTGACGCGGGAGAGCGAGCTCAAGATGACGCCGGGGTCCGGCCCGCGGCATCTGGCCCCGCACCCCGGCGGGCGCGCCGTCTACGTCGTGGGGGAGCTGGACTGCACGCTCACGACGTGCGCCTACGACCCCGGCACGGGCGCCCTCACGCCGCTGGCCACCGTCTCGGCGCTGCCGCCGGGCACGCCGTCCGACGGGGCCATCGCCGCCGGGGTGCGGGTGTCGGCGGACGGCCGGTTCGTGTACGCCTCCGTCCGCGGCCAGGACAGCGTCGCCGTCTTCGCCGTGGAGGAGGAGGACGGGACCGCGCTCCGCCTCCTCTCCCACCACCCCGCGGGGGGCCGGACGCCCCGGGATCTGTACCTGGACGAGGCCCGGTCCCGGGTGTATGTCGCGAACCAGGACTCCGGGCTCGTCGCCGTGCTCGACCGGGATCCGGCCGACGGCGGGCTGGCGCCGGCCCGCGAGGCGCTGGCCTTCCCCCGGGTGACCTGTGTGCTGCCGCTGTGATGCCGGCGCTCAGGCGTCCGTCGCGCGCACACACTCGATGAGGTAGTCACCGGTGTCCGGGTCGACGGTCACGCCGTGGGTCTCGCTGCGGAAGCCGGGGAAGTGCCGGTCGAACGTCTCCAGCGCGGTCAGGTAGCGCAGCAGCGGGCCGTCGGAGGTACCGACGTTCTCGCCGGGCATCAGGACGGGGATGCCGGGCGGCGTGACGGTGATCATGGCGGCGGCCGTCCGGCCCGCCGCGTCGGCCAGCCGGAGGCGTTCGGTGCCACCGCGGATCAGCCGCCGGTAGCAGGACTGCGGCGGGCTGACGGGCTCGGGCAGTTGCTGGAACGCGGCGTCCAGCAGGTCGACCAGCCGCGCCTCGCGCAGGTGGTCGTGCATCTCCTGGCACAGCTCGCCCAGGGTCCGGCCCATGTAGCGCGCCGGGTACGCGGCGACCAGGTTCGGCAGCGCGCGGTCCAGCGGGGCGTCCTCGTCGTAGAGCGCCTTGAAGTCGATCAGGGCGTCCAGCAGGGTCCCCCACTTGCCCTTGGTGATGCCCATGGAGAACAGGATCAGCGTGGTGTAGCTGTCCGTCTTCTCCACGACGATGTTCCGCGCCGCCAGATAGGCCGTCAGCACCCGGGCGGGGATGCCGCGCTCGGCCATCCGGCCGGTCGCGTCCATCCCGGGGCAGGTCAGGGTCACCTTGATCGGGTCGAGCAGGCAGTAGCCCTCGCTCAGCCCGGGGAAGCCGTGCCAGTCGGCACCGGGTTCGAGCTGCCAGCACGACGGTTCGGTGCTGAGCAGCTCGATCGGGGCGTCGGCGAAGGCGAGCCGTTCGCCGGTGGCCGGGTCGGTGACGGCCTCGGGCTGCCAGACGCCGAAGAACCAGGCGGGCCGGTCGCCGGCGTCGGCGACGCGGCGCCCGATCCGCACCACCGCCTGGCGGAAACGGATCGCCTCGGTGACCGCCTCGTCGATCAGCCAGCGGCCCTGGGGACCGTCCATCATCCCGGCGGCGACGTCCAAGGAGGCGATCATCGGGTACAGCGGCGAGGTGGTGCCGTGCATCATAAACGCCTCGTTGAACCGCTCGTGTTCCACCGGCGCGCGGGGCGAGGGCTTGATGTGCACCATGGCGCTCTGCGACAGCGCGGCGAGCAGCTTGTGGGTGGACTGGGTGGAAAAGACGGTGGGCCGCTCGGGCCCGGGGAAGGTGTCGGGGCCCACGGACATGCCGTACCGCCCCGCGTAGAGGGGGTGGAACCGGGCATAGGCGAACCACGCCTCGTCGAAGTGGAGCCGGGGGGTACTGGGCGCGAAGGCCCGGGCGACCTGGAGGGCGTCGTAACACAGCCCGTCGTAGGTGGAGTTGGTGAGGACGGCGTACTGGGCCGCCGGGGAGGCCGCGCCGGCGGCCAGCGGGTTGCCGGCGATCCGCGCCGCGACCGCCGACGCCTCGATCTCGGCGGGGGGCAGCGGGCCCGCGAGGCCGTAGCCGTTGCGGGTGGGGACCAGGTAGACCGGGCGGGCGCCGGAGAGGACCAGGCCGTGCAGGACGGACTTGTGGCAGTTGCGGTCGACGAGGGCGATCTCGTCGTGGGTGACGCTGTAGTGGCCGACCAGGCGGTCGCAGGTGGAGTCGCCGTGCAGCACGAAGTAGGTGAGGTCGGCGCCGAAGATCCGGGCGGCGTTCCGCTCGGCGTCGCCGATGGGGCCGGTGTGCTCGAAGAGCGAGCCGAGTTCGCCGACGGAGATCGACAGGTCGCTGCGCAGCAGCCGCTCCCCGAAGTAGTCGTGGAAGGCGCGGCCGACGGGTGACTTGAGGAACGCGACGCCGCCGGAGTGGGCGGGGGTGTGCCAGGAGTACTCGTGCGCGTCGTCGAAGCGGCGCAGTGCCTTGAAGAACGGCGGCAGCACCGCCTCCAGATAGCCGCGGGCGGCGCGGGCGATGCGCCCGGCGATGAACCGGGGGGTGTCCTCCAGCGGCCACACATAGCCGACCACGGTCTCCGCCACCCACAGCGGCACCCGTTCCAGGTCCTCGCCGGGCGTGACGAGGAAGACGGGCAGCCCCTTGAAGCGCCGCCCGGCCCGGCGCAGCACGCCGGCGCCGCCCGGCTCGCCGCTCGCGTCGCCGGGCGGGAGGTCCCAGGCCACCACGGCGGCGCCGAGGCCCGCCTCGGTGGTCAGCACCGCCTGCGCGTCGGCGCCGGTGCCGGCCCACCGCACCTCGAGGCCGGAGTCCGCCAACTCCTTGTGGATCCTGCGCAGTTGCTCGGCCGCCGCGTCCGTGCCCGACGGGCTCTCGGGCACCGCGAACAACACCGTGCCACCAGACATCGCCATCCCCTCCGCACGACTTCCGCCCGCCGACCGGGCTGCCGCACGAGGCAATCGCGGAATCCCCGCGGCCACAATCGAGGTGGCGGTAAACCACCCTGTCGGGGGAATCGGGCGCGCGCGGTCGATGCGCCCCCGGGGTCGGGAAGCGCGCCTGGCAGGATGACTCCCGGTTGTCGTTTCGTGAGCGCGGAGGGGTGGAAATGATCGATTCCTTTAGGAATCCGGGTGTTCCGGATACTCAAAGCGCCGCGCGGTATCTGTGGTGGCTGGTCGTCAAGCAGCGTCGGCGCGTGGCGGCCGGGGCGCTGCTGGGCACCTCGTGGATGGTCGGCCTGATGGTCCCGCCCTATCTGCTGTCCCGCGCGATCGACGACGGTCTGGAGCCGGGGGACCGCTCGGCGCTGCTGGGGTGGAGCGCCGCGCTGCTGGCGGCCGGGGCGGTGAACGCCACGCTGGGGATGCTGCGGCACCGGACGATGACCCAGGTGCGCATGGACGCGGCGTTCCGCACCGCGCAGTTGGTGGTGGAGCACGCGACCCGGCTCGGGGCCGCGCTGCCCCGGCGCGTCACGGCCGGGGAGGTGGTGACGATCGGGATGGGAGACGTCGCGGCGATCAGCACCTCGATGACCGTCACCGGACCCGGCGTCGGCGCGGTGCTGGCGTATCTCGGCGTGGCCGTCGTGCTGTTCTCGGTCGCCCCGCTGCTGGCCGTCGTGGTCCTGCTGGGCGTGCCGCTGCTCGCCGTGCTGATCGGCCCGCTGCTGGGGCGGTTGCAGAAGGCGGACGCGGTGTACCGCGAACACCACGGCGGCCTGGCCGCCCGGCTCGTCGACCTGGTCGGCGGGCTGCGCGTGCTCGGCGGCCTGGGCGGCAAGGACGTGTACGCCGGCCGGTTCCACCGGGCCTCGCGGGAACTGCGCGCCGAGGGCTACCGCGTGGGCGCCGTGACCAGTTGGCTCCAGGCGCTGGGGGTCGGGCTGCCGACCCTGTTCCTCGCCGCCGTGACCTGGCTGGCGGCGCGGATGGCGGCTCAAGGGACCATCACTGTGGGCGAGTTGGTCGCGGTCTACGGCTATTCGGCCGTGCTGGTCGTGCCGGTGTCGTTCTTCATCGAGGGCGGTGAGCAGATCGCCCGGGGGCTTGTGGCGGGCCGGCGGGTGGTCCGTTTCCTCGGCCTCCCGCCGGAGCCGGAGACGGCGGACGGCGCCCCGGCGGTGGCCGCGCCCGCCGCGCCGTCCGCGCTGCGCGACCCGGCCTCCGGCGTCGAGGTCGCCCCCGGCCGGCTCACCGCGCTGGCCGGCGCGCGCCCGGCGGACGCGGCCGCGGTGGTCGACCGGCTGGGCAGGTTCGCGGCAACGGCCGTCACCTGGGGCCCGGTTCGGCTCGACCGCGTCGCGCTGCCGGAGGTCCGGGCCCGCGTCCTGGTCGGCGACAACGAGGCCGATCTGTTCGCCGGAACGCTGCGCGAACTCCTCTCGGGCCGCGGGGACCCGGACGACGAGGCCATCATGCGCGCCGTGCGCGCGGCGGTGGCCGGGGACATCGTGCGGGGGCTGCCCGGCGGGCTGGACTCCCCCGTCGAGGCCGGGGGCCGCAACTTCTCCGGGGGCCAGCGGCAGCGCCTGCGGCTGGCGCGGGCGCTGCTCGCCGATCCCGAGGTCCTGCTGGCGGTGGAGCCCACCTCGGCGGTCGACGCGCACACGGAGGCGGCCATCGGGGACCGGCTGGTGGCCGCCCGGGCCGGCCGGACCACCCTGGTCACCACCACCTCGCCGCTGCTGCTGGCCCGGGCGGACACCGTCCACTTCCTGGTCGACGGCCGGGTCGCCGCCACGGGCACGCACCGCCAACTGCTCGAATCCTCCCCCGGCTACCGCGCGCTGGTGGCCCGGGGGCAGGCGGAGGACTTCCCCGAGCCGGCCGAGGAGGCCGTCCGATGACGCATCCCGCCGGGCCGCCGCGCGGCCTGCCCATCGCCTCGCCGTCCCGGGTGCGCGGGGCGGCGCTCCGGCTGGTGGCGCGGGACCGGCGCGCCGTCGCGCTGCTGCTCCTTCTCAACGCGCTGGCCGCCGGGGCCGGGCTCGTCGGTCCCTGGCTGCTCGGCCGGATCATCGACGAGGTCAAGGCGGGCGGCCGGGTGGCGACCGTGGATCAACTGGCCCTGGCCATCGTGGCGTTCGCGCTGGTCCAGTTGCTGCTGACGCGTTACGCCCGGCTCCTGGCGCACCGTTTCGGCGAGCGGACCTCGGCACGCGTCCGGGAACAGTACGTCGACCGCGCGCTCGCCCTGCCGGCCTCGGTCGTGGAGCGCGCCGGGGCCGGTGACCTGACGGCCCGGGGCACGGCCGATGTGGGAGCGGTCGCCGTCACGCTGCGGGACGCCGGGCCGGACATCCTCATCGCCGGTGTCCAGGCGCTGTTCATCCTCGGCGCCGTCTTCCTCATCTCTCCCCTGCTCGGCGCCTGCGGGGTGCTGGGGCTGCTCGGCATCGGTGTCGTGGTCCGCTGGTACCTGCGCCGGGCCAACGCCGCGTATCTCGCCCAGGGCGCCGCCGCCTCCGGCATCTCGGAGGTGCTCGCCGCCACCGCGTCGGGCGCGCGGACCGTGGAGGCGCTGGGGCTGGCCGAACGCCGCGTCGCGGCCTCGCGGGACGCCATCGAGTGGGGTCGCGTGACCCAGATGCGGACGCTGTTCCTGCGCGGTGTGCTCTTCCCGGTGGTGGACTTCTCCTACTCCGTTCCCGTGGTCGGCGTCCTGCTGATCGGCGGGGCGCTCACCGACCGGGGCACGGTGAGCCTGGGGGCGGTGGTCGCCTGCGCCCTGTATCTGCGGCAGTTGGCGCAGCCGCTGGACACCATCCTGATGCGCGTCGAGCAGGTGCAGAGCGGCGCCGCCTCCTTCGCCCGGGTGGAGGGACTGGGCGAGGCCGCGCGGCCCACGCCGCCGGCCGGTGCCGCGCCCGTGCCGGAGGGGCGGCGCGTGCGGGTGGCCGGTGTGCGGTACGCGTACGACGACGGCCCCGATGTGCTGCACGGGGTGGACCTCACCGTCCGGCCCGGCGAACGGCTGGCCCTGGTGGGCCCGTCGGGCGCGGGCAAGTCCACGCTGGGCCGGCTGCTGGCCGGCGTCGACGCGCCGCGCACCGGCAAGGTCACGGTGGGGAACGTCCCGGTGGCCGACCTGGATCCCGAACGCCTGCGCAAGCACGTCGTGCTCGTCACCCAGGAGCACCACGTCTTCATGGGCACGGTGCGGGACAATCTGCGGATCGCGGCCGAACCGTCCGCCACCGACGCCGACCTGGTGGCCGCCCTGAGCGCCGTGGGCGCCGACTGGTTCGGCGAGCTGCCGAACGGCCTGGACACCGAAGTCGGCGTACACGGCCACCCGTTGGACGGCGCGGCGGCGCAACAGCTCGCGCTGGCCCGGGTGGTGCTGGCCGATCCGCACACCGTGATCCTCGACGAGGCGACGGCGCTGCTGGACCCGGTGACGGCCCGCCACACGGAACGCGCCCTGGCCGCCGTGCTGGAGGGACGGACCGTCATCGCGATCGCACACCGGCTGCACACCGCCCACGACGCGGACCGGGTGGGCGTCATGGAGAACGGCCGCCTCACCGAACTGGGCACCCACGACGCCCTGGTGGCGAGCGGCGGTGCCTATGCCGCGCTGTGGAACTCGTGGCACGGCGGCCAGCGGAAATAGCGGGGGCGGCGGTCCGCCCCGCTGGTGCGCGTGCTCCTGGTGCCGAAGGACGGCTCCTCGCCGTGGCTTCCGCCCACGGCGTGGTCCGTGGGCGAATTCGAGGCGCGGCTCGGGCCCCCGCTCTGAGCACTTCCCGACAGCGCGCCGTGCGGTTCTCGGTCCTCTCGGCCCTCGCCGCGGTGCGGAACTCCTGGCACGGCGGTCAGTGGCTCGTCCGGGCCTTGGTGAGGAAGTCCCGTACCAGCGGGCTCGCGAGCGCCCGGAACTCCTCGAAGTAGGCGTGGCGCGCTCCGGGGATCAGTTCCAGTCGGGCGCCGGGGATGCGGGCGGCGAGCAGCGGTGCGTTCGCGGTGGGGTTCAGCCGGTCGTCGGTGCCGTGCACCACGAGGGTCGGTGCGGTGATGGCGGGCAGCGCGTCCCACGCGTCGTGCCGGTTGCTGGCGACGAGATGGTGGTGCCGGGCGTGGGCGGGCATGGTGGGGTCACCGAGGGTGGCGTGCGGGCCGGGGTGGGTGGCCAGCCAGGCGGGGGTGTACATCAGGTCCCGCAGGGCCCGGCCCACGGCGGCGGGATCGCGCGCGGCCAGCGCCCTGCGGACGTCGGCCGGCCGCTCGACGGCGTGGGGGCCGCCGGGTGAGGTGCAGCCGAGCACCAGGGCCCGGACCCGGTGCGGGTGGCGGATGGCGAGCCACTGCGCGACCCGGCCGCCCATGGAGGTGCCGTAGACATCGGCCCGCCCGACGCCGAGGTCGTCGAGGACCGCGATCACGTCCTGGGCGAACCCCTCGGTGCTGTACGGCTCGTCGGGCTTGTCGCTGTCGCCGGTGCCGCGGTGATCGAGGGTGATGGTGCGGTGGGTGCCGTGGAAGTCGTCGCGGACGGCGTCCCACCAGTGGTGGTTGTTCGACTGCCCGGAGAGCAGGACCAGCGGCTCGCCCGTGCCCCTGGGCTGGTAGGCGATGCGTGTCCCGTCGGCGGTCTTGGCGTGCGGCACGGCGTGGATCCCTCCGGCGGGTCGGTCGGTCCCCTCCATGGTGCCGCAGCCGGCCACTACCCCTGGGCGGGCGGCGGGTTGACGCTGACGTCACCGTGGATGACGCCGGCCGCGATGGAGCCGCCCTCGGCCTTGATGGTGAGGTCGCCGCCGACGGCGATCCCGTCCGTGGCCGTGGCGGAGGTGCCGCTCGCCTCCTGGATCTCGCGCAGGGCCGCGCGCAGCGCTTCCGCGAAGGCGGGGTCCCGCTCGGCGGCGTCCTCCAGCGCGTCGGCCACGCGTCGGCGGGTGCGGTCGCTGGGGGTGTCCCGGCCCTCGGCCGCCTCCTCCGTCAGTCGCTCCAGCGCCGGGTCCTCGCCCAACTCGCCGCGGACGGTGGTCTCCAGCCGCTCCAGCGCGACATCGAGCACCTGGTCGGCCGCGGCCTCCGCGCGGCCCGCCACGCGGGCGGCGGCCCACTGGAACAACCACATCGCCGCGGACGTCGCCGCCGCTCCCAGCTCGATCATTCCGGCTCCCCTCCCTGGAACGGCCCCACGCGGGCGGCAAAAAGCCTACCGGTGGTGAGCGTCACGCGGGCCGGACGATCGCTTTGTGCCGTCCGCGATCATAGTTTCGCGACTTGAGGCAGAACTTTCTCTTGACGGCGGGCAAAGTCATTCCTACGTTGCCCCATGACGGGCACGGCGCAGCCGCCCCGTCGTGGGAACCACTTCCACCGCCATCGAGGAGCCGACCGGCCGGACTGGGCCCAGCCGTCGGCACGCGTTCACCCCAGCCCCCCACTCCCGCAACGCCGGCGCGAGGCGCGCACGTTCGGGCACCCGCCGACGGTTGTCATGATCACTGCTTTTTCGTCCCGGCACGACGGACAGGAGCCGCACCATGTGTTACGGATTCTCCGATGACCGGGCGCTCGCCACGGCGCGCGCCCAACGCTCCCCGGGCAGACGGCCCTTGCTGCGCGGCGCGGTCGCCGGCGCCCTCGCCATGACCGCGGCGCTCGCCGCGGGGTCGGCCGCCGCGCACGCCACCCCGCGCCGGCGCGGGCCGGAACTCGTGCCCCCCGGCCGCATCAGCATCCAGCTCTGGACGATGCGGGACGCGCTCAACGGAACGCCCGGCTTCGACGAGACGCTGCGCGCGATCGCCCGCCTCGGCTACCCCAAGGTCGAGCAGGCGTTGGGCTACTTCGGCCGCACCGCGGCCGAACTCCGCGCGTTCTACGACGAGATAGGCGTCCGGGCCACCTCCAGCCACGACGGCATCGCCGCCGACGCGGCCGCGCTGGAGACGAAGTTGGCAAACGCCCGCACGCTGGGCCAGTCCTTCATGGTCGTCCCCTACCTGGACGCGCCCAGCGCCGACGACTGGAAGCGCTACGCCGAGCAGATGAACCACGAGGCGTCCGCCGCCCGTTCGCTCGGACTGCGCTACGGCTACCACAACCACGCGCACGAGTTCACCCGCGACCTGGGCGGTCGCACGCCCTGGGAGGTGCTGACCGCGGAGCTCGATCCGGGCCTGGTCCACCTGGAGATCGACCTCTACTGGGCCGCGACGGGCGGCATCGAGAGCGGCGACGGGGCGCGCGACCCGGAGGGCTTCGTGCTCGACGTCATCCGCTCGGCCCCGCAGCGGGTGCTCCAGTACCACGTGAAGGACCGCGACCCGGCCACCGGCGACATGGCCGACCTCGGCACCGGAATGATCGACTTCCGGCGCATTTTCCGGGCCCACCCGGTCCTGGAGTACATCGTCGAGAACGACACCCCGGACGTGACGCCCCTTCGGACCGCCGAGACCGGCTACTCCTACCTCCGCGCCCTGCGCTGCTGACGCCCCGGACCGCGAGACCCACCGTCGGCCGGGTCGGCTCACCGCCCCCGGCCGGCCCGCCCGGGCCGCCGCCGGCAGCGGCGGGCCGGACCCGCACCGTTGGCACGCCACGAAAGGTCGCCATGCGCACCATCACCGCAATCGCCACCGCGGCGCTCACGGCCGCGGCTCTCCTCACGGGCCCCGCCGTCTCGGCCGCACACGGCGGACACCCCGCCGAACCCCCGGCCACCGGCGGCGACTTCCAGAAGGTCGTCCTCAACGACATGCCCGGCGAGCCCATCGACCTCGTCGTCCTCCCGGACTCCCGGGTGCTGCACACCACCCGCGACGGCCAGGTGTGGCTGAACGACCCCGACACCGGCTTCAACACCGTCGCCGCCCAGCTCGACGTCTACCAGCACGACGAGGAGGGCCTGCAGAGCATCGCCGTGGACCCCGGGTTCAACGGCACCACCAACCGTTGGGTCTACCTCTACTACGCGCCGCCGCTGGACACTCCGGTGGACGATCCCGCGACGCCCGACGTCAACGAGGGCGACGCGCCGACCACGGGGGACGCGGCGGACTTCGCGCCGTTCGAGGGCGTGAACCGGCTCTCCCGGTTCCTGCTCACCGGCGACACGCTCGACCTGTCCAGCGAGCAGCGGATCCTCGACGTCGAGGCGGACCGCGGCCTGTGCTGCCACGTCGGCGGCGACATCGCGTTCGACAGCGAGGGGCTGCTCCACCTCTCCACGGGCGACGACACCAACCCATTCTCGTCCGGCGGCTACTCCCCCATCGACGAACGGGCCGACCGCAACCCGGCGTTCGACGCGCAGCGCACCGCCGCCAACACGAACGACCTGCGCGGCAAGGTGCTGCGCATCCGCGTCGCCCGGGACGGCTCCTACACCGTGCCGCCCGGCAACCTCTTCGCGCCCGGCACCCCGGACACCCGGCCGGAGATCTATCTGATGGGGCTGCGCAACCCGTTCCGGATCGAGATCAACCGGGAGACCGACGACCTGTACGTCGCCGACTACTCGCCGGACGCCAAACGCGCCGACCCCGCCCGGGGGCCGAACGGCCACGGCAAGTGGTTCGTCGCCCGGGCGGCCGGCAACTATGGCTGGCCCTACTGCGCGACCCCCCAACTCCCCTACATCGACTACGACTTCGGCACCGGCGCGTCCGGCGCGGCGTTCGACTGCGCGGCCCCGGTCAACGAGTCGCCGCACAACACCGGGCTGCGGGAGCTGCCCCCGGTGGAGCAGCCCGACGTCTGGTACCCGGGCGTCGCGTCCGCGGAGTTCCCCGAGCTGGGCACGGGCGGCATCGGGCCCATGGCCGGCCCCGCCTACGACTTCGACCCCCGGGACACCCGGCGCCGCAACCCGGTCGCCTGGCCGGCCGAGTACGACGGCATCCCGCTGTTCTACGAGTGGACGCGAAACTACATCAAGGGCTTCGTCCCGGACGCGGCCGGCCGGCTGGCGGCCATCGAGGACGTGGCGCCGGAGCTGGAATTCTCCGGCCTGATCGACATGGAGTTCGGACCCGACGGCGCGCTGTACGTGCTGGAGTACGGCGCGGGCTACTTCGCCGAGAACCCCGAGGCCATGCTGGCGCGCGTCGACTGGCTCGGGCCCGGCGCCAACCGCTCGCCCGTTCCCGTGGCCACGGCCGACGACGTCGCCGGCCACGCGCCGCTCACGGTCTCCTTCTCCGCCGAGGGCACCGCCGACCCCGACGGCGACCGGCTGCGCTACGCCTGGGACTTCGACTCGGACGGCCGCACCGACTCCCGGGAGGTGAACCCGCGGCACGTCTACACGGAGGAGGGCGCCTACAGCGCGAGCCTGCGGGTGACGGACACCGGCCGCCACGGCGGGCGTTCGGCGTCGGCGGAGGTCCGCATCGTGGTGGGGAACGAGACGCCGGTCGTCACGTTCGTCACGCCGGAGGACGGGCAGGAGTTCTCCTTCGGCGACCAGGTGGCGTTCGAGGTGGCGGTGACCGACGACCAGCCGGTCGACTGCTCCCGGGTGACCGTGCACTACATCCTGGGCCACGACGATCACGGCCACTCGCAGAGTTCGGCCGTCGGCTGCTCCGGCACGATCCGGACCACCTACCCCGAGGGCCACGACCCGGAGGAGGACAACCTGGCCGGGGTGTTCCACGCTTCCTACACCGACCCCGGCACCGGCGACCTGCCGGAGCTGACGGGCCGCACCGAGGTCGTCCTGACCCCGACGGGCTGACCGGCCCGGTCCGGCCCGGCCGGGTCCCGCGCGGGCGGGACCCGGCCGGGCGCCGCCCCCGCCCCACGCCTGAAGTGCGCGAAGTCCTCGGCCCGTTATGCGTCCGGGTGAGATCATGCCGGGGACCGACAGGGGGCACTCAGAAGGCGGGTACGCGTGGCCGACGAAGGCGCCAGGCGCAGGCCGGGCGGGCGGCAGGCGGTGCGAGCCCTGCTCGGCCGGGGCGAGCGGCTGGCCGCGGCGGCGCGGACCGTGCTGGAGGAACACGCGCGGGCGTGCGCCGAGGTGCGGGAGGCCCTAGCCCCGCTGCGGGACGAGCTGGTGGCCACCGAGCTGTCGGGCATCCCGGTGTCCCGGCTGCGGGACGTCACCTCCGGGCGGCTGCGGGTCGCCGCGCTGGAGCAGGCCGGGTTCACCACCGTGGGCTCGGTGGTGGACGCGGGCGAGTACGCCCTGCGGCTGGTGCCCGGCATCGGCGAGCAGTCGGCCCGGCAGGCGCGCGGCGCGGCGCACCAGATCCGCCGCGCGGTCAGTGAGACCGTGGCCGTTCGCCTGGACATCGAGGACCGCGACGACCCCCGTTCGACGGCGCTCGTCGTCGCGCTCGGCCGCCTGGTCGCCGCCGGCGGCGGGCTGTCCGGGGCGCGGGAGGCCGCCGAGCGGACGCGCGGGGAGCTTGCCGGGCCGCTGGCCGGGGCGCGGCCCGCGGGCGGCCGGACGCGGATGCTGTTCGCCGGGCGGCGGCGGCGCGCGACGGCCCTGGCCTCCCTGGCCCGCGTCGAGGAGGTGCTCGCCGACGCCGAGGAACGGTCGCTGCCCGAGCTGTTCGCGCAGACGTCGGCGGATCTGCTGCGCCGGCCGGCGTCGGACACCGAGGCGTGGCTCGACTTCGAGGTGCGGTCGCCCGAGTACTACGGCGTGCTCGGCGAGGTCTCGGGCGTCGGTCCCGACCACGTCGCGGCCGAGGGCTTCCTCCCGGCCGGGCTGGTGGACCGGGTGCGCGCCCAGCGGCTGGACGGCACCCGGCTGCGGGTGTCGCTGCGCGGCTACCAGGCGTTCGGCGCGCGGTTCGCGCTCGCCCAGCAACGGGTCATCCTGGGCGACGAGATGGGGCTGGGCAAGACGGTGCAGGCCATCGCGGCGCTGGCGCATCTGGCGGCCGAGGGCGCGACGCACTTCCTGGTGGTCTGCCCGTCCAGCGTGCTCCTCAACTGGATCCGCGAGGTCGAGGCGCGCAGCGCGCTGCCCGCCTACCGGCTGCACGGCCCGGAACGCGAGGCGGGGCTCGCCGAGTGGCTGCGGCGGGGCGGCGTGGGGGTGACGACGTTCGACGCCCTGCACGGCCTGGCGGTGCCCTGCGGGACGCCGGTGGGGATGGTGGTGGTGGACGAGGCGCACTACGTGAAGAACCGCGCCACGCGCCGGGCGCGTTCGGTGGCCGCGTGGACGGCGCGCGTGGAGCGGGTGCTGTTCCTTACCGGGACGCCCATGGAGAACCGGGTCGAGGAGTTCCGCAGCCTGGTGCAGTATCTGCGCCCCGGGCTGGTGCGGCAGATCCGGGTGGGGGACGCGGCGGCGGGTCCCCGGGCGTTCCGCCGGGCCGTGGCCCCCGCCTATCTGCGCCGCAACCAGCAGGATGTGCTGACCGAGATCCCCGAACTGGTGCGCACCGACGAGTGGGAGGAGTTCTCCCCCGGTGACTTCGCCGCCTACCGGGCGGCCGTGGCCGAGGGCAACTTCATGGCCATGCGCCGGGCCGCGTACGCCGACCCGGCGCACTCCGCGAAGCTGGGCCGGCTGACGGAGCTGGTCGGCGAGGCGGCGGTCAACGGCCTCAAGGTGGTGGTCTTCTCCTACTTCCGCGATGTGCTGGCCACCGTGCGCGCGGCGCTGGGCCACCGGCCGCTGGGCCCGGTGGACGGGCGGCTGTCCCCGGCGCGGCGGCAGGAGCTGGTGGACCGGTTCGCCGCCGCGCCGGGCCACGCGGTGCTGCTGTGCCAGATCCAGGCCGGTGGCGTCGGTCTCAACGTCCAGGCGGCGTCGGTCGTCATCCTGTGCGAGCCGCAGGTCAAGCCGACGGTGGAGCATCAGGCGGTGGCCCGGGTGCACCGCATGGGCCAGGTGCGGCGCGTCCGGGTGCACCGGCTGCTGGCCACCGACAGCGTGGACCAGCGGATGCTGGACATCCTGGCCGCCAAGCAGCGTCTCTTCGACGACTACGCGCGCCGCAGCGACATGGCGGACTCGGCGGCGGAGGCGGTGGACTTCTCGGAGCCGTCGCTGGCCCGGCGGATCGTGGAGGACGAGCAGCGGCGGCTGGCCCTGTCCGCCGACGAACGCGAGGAGGCGCCGGAGGGCTGAGGCCCGACCCCCCGGCGCCTCGGGGGGCGGTGGCTCAGCGGGCCAGGCGCCGCGTCTTGAGGGCGTTGTCCATGCGATGGGCCGGCTCTCCGTCGGGGCCGGTCTGCACGCGCTCGTGCTCGTCGCTGAGCAGCACCTCCCACTGCCCGTCCGGGAGTTGGAGGGACTCCAGGAGCTCGTCCGGGGTGGGGAAGTGGATGTCGGGGTGCGCGTGCGACTCCCATGGGGGGAAGCCGCCGTGGCTGACGATCAGCAGCACTCCGCCGGGCGCGACGGCCGCGGCGGCGTTCCGCAGGATCCGCTCCCGGGGCATGTCGCCCCAGGTGTGCAGGAACTGGGCCGAGACGAGATCGAACTCGCCCTCGGGGAAGGATTCCCCGAGGTCGCGCCGCTGCCAGTCCACGCGGTCGGCGACGCCGGCCTCCGCCGCGTGTCCGGCCGCCCGGTCCAGGGCGACCCGGGAGATGTCGACCGCGGTGACGCGCCAGCCCTGGCGGGCCAGCCAGACGGCGTCGGCGCCCTCGCCGCAGCCCAGGTCCAGGGCCCGGCCCGGGGTCAGTTCCTTGACCTCGCGGACCAGCACGACGTTGGGGTTGCCGCTCCAGATCCGGTCGCTCTCGGCGTAGCGGGCGTCCCAGCGCTCCGCCTCGGTCAGGTTGTCGTCGGTCATCGGTGTGCGTCCTCCTTGATGCGCGACCGGCGGGCGGCGACGGCCCGGCGGGTGTCCTCGGCGATGAGATCGGCGTTGATGGCGGCCGCGGCGCGCACGCCCGCGGCGGCGGCGCCGATGACCTGCCCGGTCAGGTCGGTGACGTTGCCGGCGACCCAGACCCCGGGCACGTCGGTGGCCCCGGTGGGATCGGCGGGGATGTGCGTGCCTATCACCTCGCCCGCCCACTCCTGCTCGCGGGCCTCGAGCCCGAGGCCGGTCAGCAGGCCGGCGCGGGCGGTGAAGCGCGGGGAGACGGCCAGCGCCTCGCAGGGCACGGCCCGGCCGCCGGCGAGGACCACCGCGGTCAGCCGGTCGCCGGCCGTCTCCAGCCGCGCCACCTGGCCGTCGACCACGGCGATGCCGCGGGCGGCCAGTTCCTCGTACGCGTCGTCGCCGAACTCGGGGGCGGTGTGCCGGAACAGCGTGATCTCCGCGCTCCACTGCCGCCACAGCAGGGCCTGGTGGACCGCGAGCGGTCCGGTCGCCAGGACACCGATCGCCCGGTCGCGCACCTCCCAGCCGTGGCAGTACGGGCAGTGCAGTACGTCGCGCCCGAGCCGTTCGGCCAGGCCAGGCACGGGGGGCAGTTCGTCGACGAGGCCGGTGGTCACCAGGAGCCGGCCGGCCTCGACCGCCGTTCCGTCGTCGAGCAGCACACGGAACGCGCCGGCGTCCGAGCGCTCGGCGGTCACGACGGTGCCGGGCACGATCCGGCCGCCGTGGCGGGTCACCTCGTCGCGCCCCAGCTCCAGGAGCCGGGCGGGCGACTCCCCGTCGCGTGTCAGGTAGGAGTGGACATGGGCCGCGGGGGCGTTGCGCGGCCGGCCGTTGTCGATCACCAGCACCGAGCGGCGCGCCCGGGCCAGGGTCAGCGCCCCGCTCAGCCCGGCGGCGCCCCCGCCGACGACAACCACATCGACCGGGGTGCGTGGTCCTGCTTGTTCGGTCACGTGCGGTACCTCCGTTCACTGGAGATGGTCCGCTCGGGCGCCACGTTTCGACAAACATCGTTGCCGGAATGGCAAACCCGTTTCAGGGTCGCGGTTCGCGCAGCACGCCGGCGACGACCGTGGTCACGACCCGGCGGACGGCCGCGGCCTCCGGCGGGGCGCCCCGACGGTCGGCGAACAGCAGGTGCCCGGCGCCGATCAGCGTGGGCGCCAGCGCGTCGACGTCCGCGCCGGGCGCGACCCGGCCGAGGTCGCGCTCGGCGGCCAGATACGCGGCGATCATGGCCGTGGCCTCGGTGAGGACCGGGACGCCCGGCCGGCCGGCCGCGCGCAGCCGGGCACGCAGGTCGTCCCGGAAGGTGATGAGGGCGACGATCGCCACGGCGACCGTGCCGAAGACATCGGTCAGCGCGCCGGTGAGGTTGCCGGTGACGGTGCCGGTCCCGGCGGCCTCGCGCAGCGCGGCGGCCCGGGTCTCGATCCGGCCGGCGCGGTCCAGCACGAGCTCGGCGAGGAACGCGTCGAAATCGGCGAAGTGCCGATGCAGAACGCCCTTGGCGCAGCCCGCCTCCGTGGTGACCGCCCGGCTGGTCAGCGCGTTCGGCCCGGCCCGGAGCAGGATGCGCTCGGCCGCTTCGAACAGCTGCTCACGCGCGTCGCGCATGGCGACCCCTGTCGGCACCGCGCGGCTCCTTCCACTCGCACCGGGCCCGCCCGGTTGACGAGTGGGCGCCCGCCCACTCATAGTGGGCGCATGCCCACTATACCCGCGGAGCCCGCTCCCCCTGCCGGGGAGCAGCCGCATCAACACCGGGAGATGGCCGAGTCGTTCGGCACCGACGCCGAACGCTACGACCGCGCCCGGCCCCGCTACCCCCAGGCCCTGGTGGACCGGATCGCCGCCGCCCCGGGCCCCGCCGTCGTCGACGTCGGCTGTGGCACCGGCATCGCCGCCCGGCAGTTCGCGGCGGCCGGCCGCACGGTGCTCGGCGTCGAACCCGACCCCCGCATGGCCCGCACGGCGCGCGAGCTCGGGACCGAGGTCGAGGTGGCGACGTGGGAGGCCTGGGATCCGGCGGGCCGGGAGTTCGACGCGGTGGTCGCCGGCCAGGCCTGGCACTGGATCGACCCGGTCGCCGGAGCGGCCAAGGCCGCCCGGGTCCTGCGCCCCGGCGGCCTCCTGGCCCCCTTCTGGAACGTGCCCCGGTACCCGGCCCGCCTGGCGGAGGCCGTCGCCGAGGTATGCGGGCGGGTGCTGCCGGACGCGCCGTTCGACTTCCGGGCGATGACGCGGGGCGCCCTCGACGGATACCAGCCGATCCTCGCCGGGACGGCCGACGGGATCCGGCGGGCGGACGCCTTCGGGGAACCGGAGCAGTGGCGATTCGACTGGGAGTGGGACTACACCCGGGACGCGTGGCTGGACCAGATGCCCACCCAGGGCGCGTTCACCCGGCTCGAACCCGCGGCGCTGGGTGAGGTGCTGGCGGGTGTCGGGGCCGCCATCGACGCGATGGGCGGCGGCTTCACCATGTCCTACAGCACGGTGGCGGTCACCGCGGCGCGAACCGGCGCCGCCCGCCCCGGCTGAACGGAGGAACGGCGCGGTGGCCCGCAACGGCCCCGCGGGAACGGGTCATTGGGGCGAGACCGCGGTGCGGGCCGCGCCGGGGACGGCGCCCGGGGCGGGGACCGTCACGGTGGGCCCGGTCGTGCGGCCGGGAATGGCCAGGATGACCAGGGAGGCGACGATCGCGGCGCAGCCGCCGAAGACGAGGGCGGCGCGGAAGCCGTTCTCGGAGGGCAGCGTGGCCCCGCCCCACTGGGTGGTCATGTTCGCCAGCAGCACGCCGACCACGGCGCTGGAGGTGGACGTGCCGATCGACCGCATCAGCGTGTTCAGGCCGTTGGCCGCCGCGGTCTCGGTCGGGGGCACGGCGGCCATGATGAGGGCGGGCATGGCGGCATAGGCGAACGCGATCCCGGCGCCGATCACCGAGGTGAAGACGAGCACGCCCCAGACGGAGCCGGACAGGGCGAGCGCCATGGCGTAGCCGGAGGCGATGACGAGGGCGCCGGTGAGCAGGGAGATCTTGGGGCCGCGCGCGGTGGACAGACGGGCGCCGAGCGGGGAGATGACCACCATCACCAGCCCGGAGGGCGCCATCCACAGCCCGGCGGAGACCATCGACTGGCCGAGGCCGTAGCCGGTGGCCTCGGGCAGTTGGAGCAGTTGGATGGGGACCAGCATCATCGCGAACATCGCGAGGCCGACCAGCACGGAGGCCAGGTTGGTCACCAGGACCTGACGGCGGGCGCTGGCGCGGAGGTTGACCAGCGGGGCGGGGGCGCGCAGCTCCCAGACGCCCCAGAGCACGAGCACCACGGCGGAGGTGGCGAACAGCGACAGCGTTTTGCCGCTGGACCAGCCCCAGTCGCCGCCCTTGGAGATGGGCAGCAGCAGGGCGAGCAGCCCGGCGGACAGGGCGACGGCGCCGACGAGGTCGAACCGGCCGGGCGACCGCACGGCGGACTCCGGCACCAGCCGCCAGGCCAGCGCCGTCACCACCAGGCCGAGGAAGCCCGAACCCCAGAACAGCATGTGCCAGTTGGCGTTCTGCGCCACCGCCGCGGCGGCCGGCAGGCCGAGCGCGCCGCCGATGCCCAGCGAGGAGCTCATCAGCGCCATGGCGGAGCCGAGCCGCCGCGGCGGCAGCACGTCGCGCATGATGCTGATGCCGAGCGGGATGATGCCCATGCTCATGCCCTGGAGGGCGCGGCCCGCGAGCACGGGTGCCAGGGAGTCGGCCAGCGCGCAGAACACCGAGCCGGTGGTGAGCAGGAGAAGGCTGGTCAGCAGCATGCGCCGCTTGCCGTAGAGGTCGCCGAGCCGTCCGAGCACCGGGGTGGCCACCGCGCCGGACAGCAGCGTGACGGTGACGACCCAGGAGGCGTTGGCCGCGCTCGTGCCGAGGAGCCGCGGCAGGTCGGGTATCAGCGGGACGACGATGGCCTGCATCAGCGAGGTGACGATTCCCGCGGCGCACAGCACCCCCACGATGGCGGCGCTGCGGGGCGCGGGCGAGGTGTTGCTCATGCGGTTCTCCGCTCGGAGGGGCGAGCTGGGCCGACTGTGCACGATGCACAAGCTATGCACGATACACATAATGTGTGCCCTACATATGGTTGGCCCCCGGGGTGACCGAGTCCCGAAAGGAGAGGGTCGGGATGCGGCAGGACATGGACCGGATCGAGCGCGAACTGATGCTTCTCGGGCGTCATACCGCCACAGGCTCGATCGGCCGCTGTGGCGGCCCCGCCGAGGACCGGCTGGAGCGCAGCGCCTATCTGCTGCTCAGCCGCATCGAGGCGCAGGGACCGATGTCCATCGGCCAGCTCGCCGAGGCGCTGCGTCTGGACTGCTCCACGGTCAACCGCCAGACCGCCGCCGCCCTGCGGGCCGGCCTCCTGGAGCGCATCCCCGACCCGGAGGGCGGACTGGCCCGCAAGCTGCGCGTCACCGACGAGGGGCTGCGCCGGCTGCGCCGCGACCGCGACGAGCGGATCAACGGCCTCAGCGGGCTCCTCAACGACTGGTCACCCCGCGAACTGGCCGCGTTCGCCCGGGTGCTGACCCGTTTCAACGCGACCGTCGAGCGTGAGGAGGGCGAGCCCTGGCCGCGTTCGGACCAGCCCCGTCCAACGGCGCTGTTACCGTTGCCCCTTGAGCGAGGGGACACAGCGGCGCATGACCACACCGACCACGTTTGACATCGGCGGGGACCTCACCGTGGGGCGGCTCGGCTTCGGGGCCATGCATCTGCCCACCGAGCCCGCCGCCGACCGGGAGAACGCCGTCGCGGTGACCCGGCGGGCCGTCGAGCTGGGCGTCACACTGATCGACACCGCCTTCCTGTACGGCGGCGGGGCCAACGAGGAGCTGCTCGTCGAGGCCCTGTACCCCTACCCGGAGGGGCTGCTCGTCACCACGAAGGTCGGCGTCGCGCGTTCGGCGTCCTCGGGCGAATGGCGGCTGGACGGGCGGCCGGCCGTCCTGCGGGCCCAGGTCGAGGCGGCCCTCGTCCGGCTGCGCGTCGAGCGGCTGGAGCTGCTCCAGTTGCACCGCGTCGACCCGGACACGCCGCTCGCCGACCAGGTCGGCACCCTGCGCGAGCTCCGGACGGAGGGCAAGATCGGCCGGATCGGGCTGTCCGAGGTCACCGTCGACGAGCTCGCCCGGGCCCGGGAGATCGTCGACATCGCCAGCGTGCAGAACCGCTACAACCTGCTGGACCGCGAGCACGAGCCGGTGCTCGCCGCGTGCGCGGCGGCGGGCATCGCGTTCCTGCCGTGGCGGCCCGTCGCGTGGGGGGCGCTGGGCGAGCGCGCCGAAATCGCCGCCGTGGCCGTCGAGTTGGGCGCCACCCCCACGCAGGTCTCGCTCGCCTGGCTGCTCGGCCACTCGCCGGTCGTCCTCCCGATCCCCGGCACCGCGCGGATCGCCCACCTGGAGGAGAACGTCGCCGCCGCCGGGCTCCGGCTGGCCCCGGCCCAGCGCGAGCGCCTCGACCGGCTGGCCGGGCAGGAGTAGCGAAGGGCCGGCCCCGGCGGAGACTTGCGCTGGAGTGCTCTCGAATACCTAGCCTCGGCGCCATGACCACACAGCAGCGCAAGATCGGCTCCGGCTTCGGCGCCCGGAGCACCGCCGAGGACGTCCTGGCGGGCCTCGACCTCACCGGCAAACTGGCCGTCGTCACCGGCGGCTACTCGGGCATCGGCCTGGAGACCACCCGCGCGCTGGCCGGCGCCGGCGCCCATGTCATCGTCCCGGCCCGGCGGCGGGCCATCGCCGAACAGGCCCTCGGTGACATCCCCGGTACCGAGGTGGACGAGCTGGACCTGGCCGACCTCGACAGCGTCCGGGCGTTCGCCGAGCGCTTCCTCGCCTCGGGCCGCGCCCTCGACATCCTCATCGCCAACGCCGGGATCATGGCGGCCCCCGAGACCCGGGTGGGCCCCGGCTGGGAGGCCCAGTTCGCCACCAACCACCTGGGGCACTTCGCCCTCGTCAACCGGCTCTGGCCGGCCATGGCCCAAAGCGGCGCGGCGCGCGTCGTCTCGGTCTCCTCCGGCGGCCACCACGGCTCCCCAATCCGCTGGGACGACGTGCACTTCGAGCGGGGCTACGACAAGTGGCTTGCCTACTGCCAGGCGAAGACGGCCAACGTGCTGTTCGCCGTGCAACTCGACGCGTTCGGGCGCGACGCGGGGGTGCGGGCGTTCTCCCTGCACCCGGGCGCCATCCTCACCCCCCTGCAACGGCACCTGCGCACCTCCGAGATGGTGGAGGCGGGCTGGATCGACGAGGACGGGAACCTGGCCGACCCCAGCTTCAAGACGCCCGAGCAGGGCGCGGCGACCCAGGTGTGGGCGGCGACCTCGCCCCAACTGGCGGGCCTGGGCGGGGTCTACTGCGAGGACTGCGACATCGCCGAGCCGGTCCGGGAGGACACGCCCGGCGGCGTGCGGGACCACGCGATCGACCCGGAGCAGGCGGCGCGGCTGTGGCGGCTGTCCGCGGAGCTGACCGGGGTGGACGCGTTCGCGGCGGTCCCCGGCGGCGCCGCGGCATGACGCCAACGTCCCTCTAACATGGGGGCGTTGGGCGAGCGCGGGGGTGGGCATGGGCGTGCGGATCCGGGATGCCCGGGCCGGGGAGGCGGCGGAGCTGACCGCCCTGGTGCTGCGTTCCAAGCGCTCCTGGGGCTATGACGACGCGTTCATGGCGGCGTGCCGCGCCGAGCTGACCATCGCGCCCGGCGAGGTGGCGGCGCGCCGGATCGTCGTCGCGGAGGACACGGCGGGCGCGCGCGACGTGCTCGGGGTCGCCTCGCTGGAGGGCTCGGCGCCCGAGGGCAGGCTGGGCCTGCTGTTCGTCGAGCCGCGGGCGAACGGCCGGGGCGTGGGCTCGGCGCTGTACGCGCATGTGCTCACCACCGCGCGCGGGCTGGGGTTCACCCGGCTGCTCATCGAGTCCGATCCGCACGCGGTGCCCTTCTACCGGCATCTGGGCGCGCGGCGGTGCGACGGGGAGGGGCGGGCGTTGCCGCTGCTCGGCGTCTCCCTTGCCCCGGCCGGGTGGCCGGAGGCGTGGACGGGCGGGCGGCGGACGGTGCACCTGGGCAATGCGGGCGAGTTCCAGGGGCAGTTCGGCCCGCTGCCCAAGGGCGTGCGCGGCGGCGCCGACCACTACTCCTGCCTGGCGGCGTTCACCGGCCCGCACCCGGCGGCGCTGGTGCTGCCCCGGACGGTGCCGCCGTTCTGGATCGAGCTGGTCGCCCGCCGGCTGGCCTGGGGCCAGGTCGAGGTGTTCGACGGGCTCGACGAGCCGGACGGCACGGCCGCCGCCGTGCTGCGCCGGCCGGCGCTGGCCGGGCATCTGCGCGGGCTGGGCCTGCCGCTGGTGGCGTGGGGGCAGACGCGGGCGGTGGCGGAGCTGACCGGCGGCCCGTGGTCGCCGGACGTCCTGCGGTACGAGTCGAAGCGGGCGGCGAACGAGCTGTTCGCCCGGCTGGCGCCGGACCACCCCGGGGTGCGGGTGCCCGCGCAGTGGCCGGCCGCCACCCGCCGGGCGGCGGCCCGGCTGCTCGGCGCGCGGCTGCGCTCCGGCGCGGCGACCGTGGTCAAGACCGAACATGGCGCGGGGGGCTCGGGCACCCGGGTGGTGACCTCGGGCCGGGCCCGGGCGGCGCTGCGCACGCTGCCACACGGGCCGCTGCTGCTGGAGGAGTACCTGGCGGGCGGCGGCGTGCCGGGCGACCTCACCTATGACGGGTTCGTCGACGCGGCGGGCGAGGTGCACGACGTGGGCGCGGCCGTGATGGACGTGCGGGATGCCGGCTACCGGGGCGCGACCGTGGGCCCGGGCGTGGTCCCGGCCGAACTGGCCGGGCCCTGCCTGCGGTTCGGGCGGGCGGTGGGCCGGGAGGTCGCCGCGACCGGCTACCGGGGCTGGTTCGACGTGGACTTCGTGACGGGTCCGGACGGCCGGCCGGCGCCCACCGAGATCAATCTGCGCCTGACCGGCCCTGCCGTGGCGTTCATGGTCCAGGCCCGCCTCGACGCCGTTCGCGGCGGCGGTCATCTGGTGCGCACGATCGACCGGGTGCCGCTGGGCGCGCGGCTGCCGGAGCGCGAACTGGCTGCCTGGCTGGGCGAGTTGTCGGCGCGCTGCGCGGGGGTGGAGGCGCTGCTGGTGCCCTCGATCCCAACGGCCGCGTTCGAGCCGGACCCTTACGTGGGGGTCGTGCTGGCGGCGCGCACCCGGGAGCGGCTGGACGCGGCGGACGCGCTGGTCGGCGCGGCGGCGGCCGAGCTCGGCGCGATGTTCACCTCCTAGCGGGCGGGTCCGAATCCCAGACGGCGAACGCGACGACGATGCCCGCGGCGATCATCAGCGGGACGTTGAACGAGTAGACCAGCGCGGCCTGCTGGGGCCAGTCGTCCTTGGCGGCGAGCCGGTAGAAGTTGTCCTGGGGCCACCAGGAGGCCAGGAGCCAGACCAGGGAGAGATGGGCGGCGACGGTCAGCGGCAGCGGCCGGCCCAGGCGCCGCAGGGCGCGCCAGCCGTTGAAGAGGAACGTGACGCCCCCGGCGAACGCCAGCCACTCCGCCGCGTAGAGCCCGCGGAAGCACCAGGCCCAGGGGTTGGGCACGCCGGTCAGGTCGGTGGAGCCGGGCCAGAACGTGTCGGTGAGGAAGACGGCGAAGGCCAGGGCCAGCAGCGGCAGTCCGCACCAGCGGGCCAGGCTCGCGACGTCCTCGGGACTCAGATCGGCGCCCTTGCCGCCGGCCGGCCGGGACCGGGACTGGGGTGGCAGCGGAAGCGCGTTCCGGTCGATCTTCCCGGCGTCGTCGCGCGGCAGGGAGCCGAGCCGGACGACCGTCGTGGGGATCTCGGCGTCCGGCACGGTGCCGGTCAGGTGGGCGCGCAGCGTCGCCACATCGGGGCCGGCGCCCTTTTCCGGGACCACATAGGCGATCAGGCGGGTGCCGTCCGGGCCCGTCCCGGCGGCGATGGCCACCTCGCGCACGCCGGGGTGGCCGGCCAGCGCCGCCTCCGCCCGGTACGGGTGCACGGTCCGCCCGCGCGCCGTGACGCTGTCGGTGGTCCGGCCCAGGAACTCCAGCAGGCCGTCCGGCCGCTGGGCGCCGCGGTCCCGGGTGTTCACGAGGTCGCCGCCGTCCGGGGCGCCGAGCCAGATCTGGCCCTTGCGGATCTCCGCGTGGCAGCCGGGCAGGGGGCGGCCCAGGAGCACGACTCGCTCCGGCTCGGCGACCGGCGCGGTCAACTGATCCGTCTCGAACCAGGTGCCGCAGCCGGCGACTTCGGCGGGGCCGTACACGTTGAGCAGCCGGACACCCGGGGCCAGGAGCGCGTGCAGCCGGGACTGCTCGGCCAGCGGCAGCCGTTCGCCGCCGACCGCCACCAGGCGCAGCCGTTCGGGGCGGGGCGTGCGGTCGAGCACGCTCGCCGCGGTGCCGGGGTCGGTGTCGAGCACGGTGACCGCGCGGCCCCACGCGCCCTTCAGGAGCCGGGAGTTGAGCGGGCCGGTGGGCAGGGCCAGGGTGGCTCCGGAGCACAGGGCGCGTATCCAGCCGGCGGTGAAGGAGACGCTGTCGGCGGGTGCGGTGACCAGGTGGCGGTCCTCGGGGCCGAGCGCGAACACCTCGGCCCATGCGTCGTAGGCCGCCAGCAGCCGACGGTGGCCGGCCGGGACAGCGCGCCGCGAGCCGGTGATGCCCGCGGTCAGCAGCACGGCCGCGAGCTCGGTGGCGTCTGCCGGGCCCGTGCCGGGCTCCGGTGGCTCAGTGGCATGGGCACCGATGGCGGCGGCGTCGGCGTCCAGGTCCACGACGGGCCGCCGGCCGGCGTCGAAGTCGGGCCGGAGGCCACCGCGTGTGACGACAGCGACCGCTTTGGTGCTCTTCAGCAGGCGCCCGGTCTCGCGGGCTCCCCGCCGCTGGTCGATGAGCGCGCAGGCGCCGCCGGCCTTGAGGGTGGCGAGGACCGCGACCAGCAGGTCGGGGTGCCGCTCCATGCGGATGGCGACGGTTCGGCCCGGCGACAGTCCGGCCGCGCGCAGGTGATGCGCCAACTGGTTGGCGCGCGTGTCCAGTTCCCCGTACCGGAGCTCGGCGGTCTCGGTGACCACGGCGACTCGGTCGGGCGAGGCGCGGACGTGGCGCTCGATGAGATGGTGCAGACGACGATGTGGTGCGGACCCCCCAGCCATGGCATCCGATGATCTCAGAATCCGGGCGCGCGGGGTAGGGCCGAGCGGCGGCAGTTTTGGCGAAGTCCCGTGGCTGCGACGGAGGTTCGTCTCAGCGTGCCTCGACCTCGGTGGTGCCCACCGGTGCCAGGGGACGGTCCGACCCGACGAGGCAGAGCATGGGGTGCAGCCCGAGCAGCGCGGCCCGGGCCTGGGCGGCGAACATGTCGAGCAGCGCGTGCGCGGTGCGTTCCTCCCGCGCGTGGAAGAGGCCGAAGCCGGGGAGGGCGAGGGCCGTTCCGGTGGCGGACAGATCGGTGCCGTGCGAGCGGAACGCGGCGATGTCGCGGAACATGTCGTTGAGCGCGTCCAGGTTGTGGCCGTAGTAGTCGGGGAAGCGCAGCGCCCCGGCCAGGTCGCGGTGCATGGCCCGCTGGTCGTGCCAGCGGGCGGCGTCGATCACGTGGACGCGGTAGCCCAGGTGCTGGAGGCCGGCCACGGCGGCGTCCAGGGCCTTCCTGGTGGAAAACCGCGTCACATGGCCGTTCCTCAGCAGCTCCAGGTCGAGGCGGTGCGGGTGCGGGGCGGAGAGGTCGCGGGCGTCGTGGAACGGCAGATCCGGCATGGGGGCATCTTCTCGCGGCCGCCCCGAGGTGGGCACCACCGTTTCGGATGGCGGGGGAAGGCGGCCAGTGCCCTGGCGGACTATGGCTTCACGGCCAGGGCGGCGGCGATCAGTTGTTGCCACACGGTGAGTTCGGCCTCGGGGTCGTGGCCGGGGCCGGGTCGCCACAGCGCGGCCGGGGTGATGCCCGGCGGCAGCAGGGTCAGGCCCGTCATCAGGGCGCCGATCTCCTCGTCCGTGCGCCACCGGCCGCGGCCGAGGGAGCGTTGCAGGATGTCCTCCAGGCGGTCGGCCTCCGGGCCGCCGGCGCGGCGGAAGTGGGAGACGAAGACATGGCTGCCCGAGGGCACCGCCTCCCGCCAGAAGCGCATGACGGCGGCCGGGTCCTCGTCGTCGTTGAGGTGGTGCAGGATCGCGGACAGGATGACCGCGACCGGCTGGTCGAAGTCGATGAGGCGGCGCGTCGCCTCGTGGTCGCGGATGGTGGCCGGGTCGCGCAGATCGCCCCGGATGACGGTGGTGCGGTCGTTCTCCTCCAGCAGGGCCCGCCCGTGGGCGAGCACCACCGGGTCGTTGTCCACGTAGACGACGCGGGCCTCGGGCGCGTGCCGCTGGGCCACCTGGTGGACGTTGTCCGCGGTGGGCAGGCCGCTGCCGATGTCGATGAACTGCCGCACCCCCGCCGCGGCGATCTCGGCCACCGCGCGCACCATGGCGCGGCGGTTGTCGTGGGCGATGACCGAGGCGCCGGGGAGCTGGGTGCGGAAGACGTCGCCGAGCTCGCGGTCGACGGCGAAGTTGTCCTTGCCGCCGAGGAGGTAGTCGTAGACGCGCGCGATGCTGGGCTTGCTCGCGTCGACTCCGGGTATGACCACGCCCTCGTCGGCCATCGGGTCTTCTCCTCGTGCGTAAGGTGAGTTGACGCGCTGCCGCGCCAACTCACCTTATGCGACGGCCCGTCAGATCAGGCGAAGATCGCGCGCAGCGCCGTCATGTTCTCCTGGGTGATCCGCCAGAGGTTCTCCTGTCGGTCGTGGACGTCGGCGACGGCGGCCGCGTGGTCGCCGAGCAGCGCGCCGGCGCGTTCGGTGAGCACCGCGCCGAGGTCGCGGTCGTGCACCGAGACGCCCCACTCGGGCCGTTCGATGTCGGCGAGGAAATACGCCAGCTTGGGGTGGGAGACCAGGCTGATGATCGGGGTGCCGCAGCCGAAGGGGATCATCCCGGCGTGGCCGCGCATGCCGATGACGAGTTTGGTGCGCCGGTAGAGGTCGCGCACCGCGTCGTTGTCCAGGTCGTAGAGCGGCTCGACGGGCAGGGCGATGCCGTGTTCGCGGCGCAGGTCGTGCACGAACGTCTCGTCGGTCGGCATATGGGCGGCGTAGCGCACCTCGGCCCGGTCGCCGAGCGCGCGGACGGCGCTCGCCATCTGGGCGAGGAAGTGGCCGTAGTCGTGGCCGAAGCGCAGCCCGGCCCGGTCGTAGGCGCAGTTGATGAGCACCGTGTCGTCGCGCTCGGCGGGGTCGGTCCAGTCGGGCACGAGCTGCCGGGTGACGGTGGTGGGGCAGGGCTGGTAGAGCACGCGGTGGCGCAGGTCCTCGGGGAGCAGCTCCCGGACGCGGGCGACGGAGCCGCGGTTGCGCAGGCCGAAGAACGCGGACTGCGCGACCAGGGCCCGCAGGCTCTCGGCGAAGCGCTGCCGGCGGTAGACCTGTCCGTCGAAGACGTTGTAGCCGACGGCGAAGACGGCCAGCGGCACGGTGATGCGCGCCAGCGTCTCGTTCGGCACGTTCCACTGCCAGGTGCTGTTGGCGTTGGGCGCGGTGTCCGGGAGGAACAGTCCACCGCCGCCGATGATCAGGCCGCGGCGGGCGTTGACCTGTTCGAGCGCGGCGTCGTCAAACAGGCGGTGCGCGTGGATCGACAGCCAGCGGCCGGGACCGGTGTCGGTGTCCAGGCACATCCGCACGGCCTCGGGCAGCACCTTGTCTCCCGCGTTCTCCTGGCCGTCGGCGAACAGGGCGACGTGCGCGAACTGTTCCTCGGCCGGGCCGGCCGCCGCCCGCTCGCGGTTGCGGACGGCGGGGCGGGTGCGTTCGTACCAGGCGCGGCAGGGGCCGTCCGTGGGGTCGGCGTCGAGCCCCTGCCGGGCGTAGGCGTGGGCGGCGTCGTCCGCGCCGCGCAGCCAGGCCAGCCGGGCCAGTTGGGTGAAGACCTTGGAGGCGATGTCGGGCGCGGCGGTGGCCAGCAGCAGGTGCGTCTCGGCCTCGTCGTAGCGGGAGAGCGCCATGAGGCTGACGCCGAGCGTCTGGTGGCAGCGCGGCCGGTCGGCGTCGCTCGCGACCAGCGGTGCGAGGACCTCGACGGCCTCGGTGTAACGGCCCTGCTGGCGGTGGACCTCGGCGACGGCGCGCGCGAGGTCGACGCGGGGCCGCCGCCGCAGGAGGGGAACGGCGCAGTGCACGAGGAGGTCGGGGTGCTTGCCGCCGGGCAGCGCGCAGTACGCCTCGCGGAACTCGTCGTCCGTCATCTCGAAGCGGCGCCGGGCCTCCTCGGCGGGGGCGTAGCCGGGCCGGCCGGTGGCGCCGGTGAAGCGCAGGATGGCGACGTTGTCCGGCACGGGGGCGTCGTCGAACAGGCGGTGCGCGAGGAAGTCGTAGCGCGCGTCGAGGCGGACGAGCGCGTCCTCCAGCGCGCCGTCCACGCCGGAGCCGGTGCCGAGCCGGGCGAGGAGGCCGTCGGTCAGGGCCGTGCGCTGGATCACCAGCAGGCCGTCGTCCAGGACGGTCCGCCGTTCCTTGGTGAGGTCGCCGGGCAGGAGCTGCGGAACGGCGCCCACGCCGTCGCGCAGCCGCAGGAGTTCACCGATGTCGCCGAGCACGACCATGCCGGGCTCCAGGGCGACGACCGTGTCGTAGTCGTCGATCCGGAAGAGCTCCGCGCGGCGGGGCGTCTCGGCGCGGCGGGCGACGAGCCGGGGGTGGAGGCGGCCGGCGGCCTCCAGGGCGGCCTCCGGCAGGCCGGGGTGCAGGAGGACGAAGTCCTCGCAGACCCGGGGGTTGGTCAGGGCCAGACTGCGCAGCAGCACCAGCAGGTGGGGCAGGCGCTCCTCGTCGGCGTAGGCGGCGAAGGCGAGCCGGCGCTTGCCGGTCACGGCGCGTCTGTCGTCCGCGGAACGGGTCATCGCAGGGCGATCCTCATCTGGGTGCTGGCTTCGGTGCTGTCGGCGTTCCGGGCGTGGGCCATGACCCACGCGTGCTCCGCGGGGCGCAGCCGGCCGGGCAGGCCGAAACCGATCAGGTCGATGCGGGGGCTGACATCCAGGAAGTCGAGCAGGCGCAGCACGGCGAACGCCGTGGTGACGCCCTTGTCCCAGCCGGACTCGCCCATCAGCGCCGGGTCGGCGACGGGCCGGCGCAGCGAGGCGTCGCCTATGTGGCGCTGGGTGCCGGGGACCAGCCGGCGGCGCAGCGCGCGCCGCCAGGCGTCGGCGGACCCGCCGAAGACGAGCCGCACCGCGGTGGGCTGGATCCAACGGGGGCCTTCCCAGGGCGCCTTGCCGGGCAGGGTGACCGCGTGGACGTCGGTACGCCGGCCGGTGCCGCGGGGGTCGGAGCGATAGGAGTCGCAGCGGAACACCAGGTCGTAGCCGTCGATCTCCTCGCCGAGTCCGGCCGCGGCGACCTGGTCGGCGTCGGCGACGAGGCAGACCGTGCGGCCGGCGATCAGGTTGCGGAACGGGCCGACGCCCACCGGCGCGTCGCCGCCGAGCAGCGGGTCGGCCATGCGGCCCTCGGCGGTCAGCCTGCGGTAGGTGGCGTAGAGGTCGGCGAGCCGGCGCACGGCGGGATCGCCGGGGCCGGGGTCGTCCAGGCCGGCGCGGATCAGCGCGGTGAAGGCGGCCCGGATCCGGTCGGGGCCCTGCGCGCGGGCGTCGCGCAGCGCGGTGTGGCGGGGGAAGAGGCCGGCGGCCTCGTCCACGCAGGCCCGGATCTCCTTGAGCGTGTCGGCGCGCACGGCGATCTCGCCGCCGTCCACGGTGTCCTGCCGCAGGGCGAGGTGGCGCTCGTACGCGGTGAGCGCCTCATCGGGCCGGCCGAGCGCGTCGGCCACCAGGCCGCGCAGCCGCCAGGCGCCCTGGGACCGCTCGCGGACCGCCACGGCAGCGTCGGCGAGGGCCAGGGCGAGCCGCAGCTCGGGCTCGCCACCGGCCTCCAGGGCGCGGTTGCCCGTGCGCAGCAGCGCGTCGAAGGGGTCGGTGGCCCCGTCCGCGCGGGCCGTGACCAGCGCCCCGATGGCCGACGCGAGGCGCATGCGGCCGGCGTCGGGCTTCTCGCCCAGCTCGGCCAGGTACGCGGCGCACAGCCGGACGCTTTCGGCCAGCGCCTCCTCCCGCTGTGTGGAGGTTCTGTGTCTTGCCCTGAACAACGCCGACAGGGTCCTTGTCATGCTGTGTGCCCACCGTTCACCGACAGAACGCCGACTGTGCCCGACGGTCAGTCGTCATATGGAACGCTCAGATGTATTGCTGATGAACTGTATGCGGTGGGCCGGGAGAGGTTGAACAGCCGGGGCCCGTACCGGAGTCACCGCGCCGTCGCGGCTTCTTCCAACGTCCGCCGGAACCGCCCCGGCCGCATGTCGTTGAGGCAGGATGGAGGCCGGGATCGTGAGGGGGAGGAAGCCTGTGACCGCTAGGGGCTGTCGTTTGGGTCTTCGTGGGTCAGGTCGCGTCGTCTGGCGCCCGTCTGGCAAGGCGCCGGATCGCAGCTCGTACTTGGCCGTACTCGCGCGATTCGGCAACGCAGCCTGGGGGCACCTCCCGGACGGAGTCTGGGGGAGGGATGCCAGGCGGCGCGGCCCCGCGGAGATCCAAACGACAGGCCCTGGAGGGCACGCCGTCATGACACCGGCCGAGGGGGCCATGGTCGCGCTGGAGGACCGGGCGTCGGTCCCGGCCACCATCGCCCTCGTCACCGCGTTCGACGGAACCTGCCCCGAGCCGGACGAACTGCGCGCGCGAGTCCTGGAGCGCTGGCTGCCGTTACCCGCCCTGCACCGCCGCGTCCGGCTCGGCCGCGACGGACGCCCGGTCCGCCCCTACGCCTGGGCCCCGGCCGCCGGGGCCCAGGACGAGGTGGCCGGGCAGGTCCGGCTCCTGGACCCGGTGGCGGACCCCGCCGGCCATGTGGCCGGGCTGCTCGGCAGGCCGCTGCCCCCGGGCGGACCCCTGTGGGGACTTGACCTCCTGCCGGACCCGGGGGCGGAGCGCTTCACTCTCGTCCTGCGCACCCACCACGCGCTGCTGGACGGCACCTCGGTGAGCACGTTGACGCGGCTGCTGAGCGACGACCCGGCCGCCGAGGCCCCGCCGGGCGCCGCGCTCTCCCCCGTGCCGGACGGCGTGGCGGCCCGGGCGGGCGCGGCCCTCGGCGCGCTGCGCGGGCTCGTTCCCCCCGCCCGGCCCCGCCCCTACAACCGGCCGGTCGACACCACCCGGGCGATCGCCCGCGCGACCGTGCCGGCGGCCGCGGTCGACGCCGCCCGCGACGCGCTGCCGCGCGGCCGGGCCACGGTCAACGACGTCTTCCTGGCGGCCGTCGCCGGCGCGCTGCGCCACGAGCTGCCCTCGGGGAACGTGCACACGCTGGTCCCGGTCAGCATGCGCGGGCCCGGCGAGGCCGCCCTCCTGGGGAACGCCGTGGCCGCGGTGCGCGCTCCCCTGCCCGTCTCGCTGACCACCCCGGCCGCCCGGCTGCGCGCGGTCCACACGGCGATGTCCCGCGCGAAACGGCAGCGGTGGGCGGCCGGATTCAGCGGCACGACGGGCGCGCTGGCCGTCGTCGCGCCCGGGACGGCCGGCACCCTCACCGGCCGGCTGCTGGGCGTTCCCGCCCTGTGGAACCTGCTGTGCTCCGCCATCCGCCTGTCCGACCGGCCGCTGGCCCTGGCCGGGCGGCCGATGCGCGAGGCGTACGTCCTGACCTGCCTGCCGCCGCGCATGGGCTTCGTCTACGTCCTCACCCGGTACCACGACACGTACACCCTGGGGCTGACCGGCGACGGCGCGCACGGCCCCCGGCTGGACGGCCTGGCCCGCGCGGCGCGGGAGGAGATCACCTCGCTCGCCGCGCGGACGTAAGGCGCGTCACCGGCCGGGCGCCGTGCCGAGGCGGTCCGCCACGCGCTGGTACTCGCCCTCGGTGAGCGGCAGCACGGTGCCGTGCCGGGGCGAGGCCGGCAGCTCGTAGTTCTCGGACATCGTCCACTGCCCGGAGGCGAGGTCGGTGGTCTCGAACGGCACATAGCCGCGCCCGCCGAACTCGTCGATGAACAGGTACCACTTGTCCTCGGTGTTGGCCCTGAACACCGTCGGGCCCTCGCCGCGGGAGATGCCCGGGCTGTCCTCGGTTCCCCGGCCGATGCACTCGGCCACGAAGTCCCAGGAGGTGTCCAGCAGATCCGTGGCCCGCTCACCCACGATGAACTTGCTGCACGGGCCGCCCGAGGACGGATCCCGCTCGTCCTTGGTGAAGCGGTAGTAGTCGCCGTCGTGCGCGATCACCGTGGAGTCGATCACCGAGTACCCCGGGTCGTGCCACACCCGCGCCTCGCTGAACGTCACGAAGTCCTCGGTGGTCGCGTACATCATGCGGTTGTAGCTGTCGCCCGTGTGGTCCGGGTCGTCCGCCGCGTACAGCTTCGAGGCCCAGAACACGACATACACGCCGCGCTCCGCGTCCCAGTACGCCTCCGGCGCCCAGGTGTTGCCCGCCGTCGGCGGCGAGACCTCGACCGAGCGCTGCTCGGACCAGTTCACCAGGTCGGTCGACTCCCACACCATGATGGAGCGGCTGCCGTGCCGCTGCGCGCCGTCCCAGTCCCCGTTGCCGTGGATCCGCAGATCGGTGGCGATGAGGTAGAAACGGTCGCCCTCGGGCGAGCGGATGATGAACGGGTCGCGCACGCCGCCCTCGCCCAGGGTGGAGGTGAGCACCGGCTGCCCGCCGTTCAGCTCCCGCCAGTGCAGCGGGTCGTTGCCCCGGCTGAGCGCCATGTAGACCTGTTCGCCGTCGGCGGTGCCCTCGCCGGTGAAGTAGGTGAACAGGTAACCCCCGTAGGTCTCCTGCCGGTTCTCGGCCGCCCCGGACGGCGACCCCAGCGCCAGGGCGGTGGTGAACAGGATGGCCAGACTGATGAGCACGGCGGCCGGCCGGTGCCGTTCTCTCGCGTGAAGCACGTCTCTCCCTTCCGCATGTTTGCGTAAACATCGGGCCGGTGCCGGAACCCTCGCCCCCTGGCGCGACCGGGGGGCGGTCAGGCGCGGCTGCGGCCGACGTAGATGTTGCGGGCGCGGTAGTAGGTGTTGCCGGAAGGGCCGGAGCTGCCGGAGGAGCCCTCCATCTGGAGGTTGCAGATCAGCCACAACGGCTTGCCCACGAAGCCCGCGCCCCGGTGGACGGCCTGCCAGGTGTCGTCCAGGTAGTAGTGGATGTCCACGTCCGTCGCGTTGACCTTGGTGATCCAGGCCCGGTAGGCGTGCCAACTGCCCGGCGAGGAGACCGTGACGATCTTGCTGGAGACGTCGGAGGAGGTGCGGAAGGTGTTGAACCAGTTCCGCGAGTCGCCCTTGAACTCCAGGATGTCGCTCTCCGGCGGCCAACTGTTGACGCCGGTCAGCCAGAACGCGGGCCAGGTGCCGGGCGCGCTCGGGGCCTGGAACTCGCCCTTCACCTCGTAGTTGGGGAACTGGTCGTTGACCAGCACCTGGTGCTTGGCGTGGATCGCGCCGGAGTGGTAGCGGATCGGCAGGTGGGGCGTGGAACTGCTGTTGCCCTCGTTCCAGTTGATGCGGGTCGCCTGAAGGGTCAGCACGCCGCCCGACAGGTAGATGTGGTTGTGGTCGCTGGGACTGCCGTACATCCGGGCGGAGCCGTTGTGGTCCGAGCCCCAGGGGTACAGGTAGTTCCAGTTCGCCTCCAGCGACTGGTAGCTGGCGAAGGAGTCGGTGTTGAGCACCGTCTCCCAGGTGGCGGCCCGCGCCCGCCGGGCCGTGCCGAGTGTTGCCGCGGCCGAGGCGGCGACGGCCGCCGCTCCGGTGATTAACGTCCTGCGACCGAATCCCGCGCGGGATCGATCGGCGAACTCGCCCATGAGTGACCTCCATGCGCACGGAACAACAGAAACAAACAACTCGTGGCACGAGTCACCATGGAGCTCTTGCCGCATTCATGTCAACAGTCGGTCACGGTTGAGTTTCGCGGCGCATATGTGGGTGACAGCCGCCGGCCGGCGTCACACCTCCGGTGCCGGCGAAAACCTCTCCGACCACACCTGCGTTGACACAGCTAACCGATCGCCCCTCCCCTGGCATCGGGGGGACGTGTACGGTGAGCGCATGAAGGACGACGCGCACTCCCCCGACGCCAGGGTCACCGGCGCGGAGATCGCCCGGCTCGCCGGAGTGACCAGGGCGGCCGTGTCCAACTGGCGGCGGCGTTACCACGACTTCCCCGATCCCGTGGGGGGCGGGCCGAACGCTCCGCTCTTCTCCCTCTCCGAGGTTCGCACCTGGCTCGCTGAACAGCGGAAGGGCCAAGAGGTGCCGGACGAGGTGAGGTTGTGGCAGGCGCTGCGCGGTTCGTTCGGCGACAGCATGATCAGCGGGCTTGCCGCGGTGGCGCAGCTGCTCACGGAAGGGGACGCGCCGGCGCTCGATGCCGCACTCGCTGACTTGACTCACCGACTTGCCGCGAGTGAATCGCCGAGGCAGGTGGTTGACGGCCTGGCCGAGCGCTATCAGCACTCGGGGCGCCGTTCCGGCTCGGATCAGACATCTTCCCCGCGGCTGGTCAAAGCGGTTGGTTATGTCGCGGGACGCGTCCCCCCGGACGCGACGATCTTCGATCCGGCGTGTGGCATCGGATCACTGCTCCTGTCCGTCGGCCCGCACAAAGGTCCCGTACGCCGGGGGCAGGAGGTGGACGCCAACGCCGCGCGCTTCGCCCAGGCACGCGCCGAGCTGACCGGCTCGGCGGGCGCCGTCATCGAGGTCGGGGATTCCCTGCGTACGGACCGCTGGCCGAAGCTGCGCGCGGACCTCGTGGTGTGCGATCCGCCGGTTGCCGTGCCCGATTGGGGGCGGGAGGAGCTGTTGCTGGACGCCCGATGGGAGCTGGGCATCCCCTCCCGCGCCGAGAGCGAGCTGGCCTGGCTCCAGCACTGTTACGCCCACACGGCTCCTGGCGGCCGGGCACTGGTCGTGCTGCCCGCCTCGGTCGCGTACCGCAAGGCGGGGCGGCGCATCCGGGCCGAGCTCGTCCGCCGGGGCGTTCTCACTCAGGTCGTCGCCCTGCCGGCGGGGATGGTGGCATCGCATGCCATGCCCGTGCACCTGTGGACGCTGCGCCGCCCGCTGGTTCCCGCCGAGGCCCCGGCGCCGGTGCGCATGATCGACCTGACGGCCAACGATCCGGACGGCCCGTGGGAGCCACGTCCCGGGCAGATGACGGAGGTCGCCCCGGTTCAGTTGCTGAACGACGTGGTGGACCTTACGCCCGGCAGCCATGTACGGGCCTCCCGCCAGGACTACCCGGCCGAATACGCGGCGCTGCGGCGCGAAATCGAGGATCGGCTGCGGGTCCTGGCCACCCTGTTGCCCGCGCTCGAAGCAGGCGGCGGTCCCAGTTCCCTGGACCGCGCGACGGTGGGCCTGGCCGACCTGTCACGGGGCGGGCTCGTCGAGTTCGGGGAAGACGGTCCCGCGTCCGTCAGCGACCAGCTCGACACCGAGTATCTCCGGGGCTTTCTGCGCAGCGCCTCCAACACCCGCCGTGCCACCAGCGGCAGCGGCACCTTCCGTCTCGACGCCAGAGGCTCACGGGTTCCGCAGATGCCGCTTGATGACCAGCGCCGGTACGGTGTGGCGTTTCGCGCGCTGCGGGAATTCGAGGAGTTGGCGAAACGGGTGGCCGGGCTCGGTGAACGGGCGGCCTCGCTGGCGCGTGACGGCCTGACCAACGGAGCACTGACCCCGCGGCCGGACGAGGAGTGATCTCCCGCTCCGCCCCTCACCGCGGCGGTCCGGCCAGCCGCTCCGCCAGCACACGTATGGAGGCGAGCAGTTCGCCGGGGGAACCATCGAGGTCCAGAGCGTGCTGGTGGAGGACGATGCCGGCGCGCCGGACCCGGTGGGAGACCGGTGGACCGCTGCCCTTGGCATAGACGAGGTGGCCTTCGCCCAGGCCGAGCGCGGTGCAGTAGGCCAGCATCTGGTAGAGGTCGGCGTCCGGGAAGCCCTCCGGTTTTTCCGCCTTGTACTTGGCGTCCACCACGGCGCGCGGCCGGCCACCGTCCTCGTACCAGACGAGATCGGGGCGCATCCGGATCGTGGCGTCCTCGTCGAGGTGTACTCCGCCCGCCTGGAGAACGCTTCGGCCACCGTGCGGTAGCAGCGCCTCGCGCAGCGCCACACAGACGAAATCCTCGAAGATCTTGTGCGTGTCGAGCAGGAAGCCGTCCACGGCCACGCCGCCCGGCAGGTGGTCCACGGAGGAGCCGCGCAGCACGGCCTCGGCCAGCCGCAGCGCGGGCTGGTAGCGGAGGTTGAGCCGGCTGGGGCGCCACCCCGGCCCGGCTCCCGGGCCGGGCGACAGCGGGCCGGCGTCCCCGAGCAGCACGCGATGGTGTCCGAGGCGCCGCCGGACGCCGCCGGGCACCCGGGGCAGCCGCAGCAGCCGCTCGGTCGCGGCCCGCAGCAGCCGGTTCTCCGGGATGTCGGTGGTGTACGCGTCGTAGGCCACCTCCACCGGGAAGGTACGTCCGTGGTGGCGGCGGATCTGGTCGGCCTCGCGCAGCCGCCCGCGGAGCACCGGGCTGGCTTCCTCGGTGTACCGGTAGCCCTGGAGGACACCTTGGCGCAGGGCCCCGGCGAGAGCACGCTCGTAGACCTGGGCCATGGCGGGCAGGACGTCGGGCTGCTCCGCGAGCCCGACGAAACCTTCCCGGTGCACCTGGGGGTTGACGGCGTAGCCGAGCAGGAAGAACAGCCGGGCGATGGGGACCTTGGGCGCGATGCGGAGGGTGAGGCGTTCCCCGTCCGCCGCGCGCAGGGACACGGCACCGGCCTTCCCTCCCGCCCGCAGCCGCCAGTGGTCCGGCCGGTGGGGATCGGGGGCGGTGTCGATGACGCCGGATCCGGCGAGGGCCCGGGCCGCCGCGGCGGGCAGCGGCCGGGTGACGGCCGCGCCGTGTTCCTGAAGCTCGATGTCGATCACGGGGCCGGCGCGTCCGCGCTTCCGTCCTCGCCGAGCTGCCGTTCCAGAGCGGCGAGCCCGTAGCGCTTCTCGATGTCGACGGACTCGCCGTAGTGATGCTCCTCCAGCAGCGGCAGGATCTTCGTCCGCCAGACTCGCCGCAGTCCGCCGTCCCGGTAGACGCCCGGCTTCATCAGGTAGGACGGCCCGATCCGGAAATCCTCCTCCCCGATGCGCGCGTTGAGGGCGTCGAGCAGGTCGGCCGGGCGGCTGTCCCGGCCCTCCCGGTGCAGCCAGCGCCGCAGCAGTCCGCGGGTCGGCTCGGTGCGCGGGGACAGCTCGACGAAGGCGAAGCGCCTGCGCATCGCGGTGTCCACCAGGGCGATGGAGCGGTCGGCCGTGTTCATGGTCCCGATGACGAACAGGTTGGGCGGGAGGGCGAAGTCATCGCCGGAGTAGGTGAGCCGGACGGACTTGTTGCGGTATTCCAGCAGGAAGTACAGCTCGCCGAAGACCTTGGCCAGGTTGGCGCGGTTGATCTCATCGATGATGAGAAAGTGCGGGATGTGCCGGTTTCCCTCCCGGGAGGCGAGGTCGGCCAGTTCCCGCAGCGGGCCGGCGGTGAGCCGGAACGCGACCTCGCGCGTGCCGGGGTCCTCCCGAGGGCGGAACCCCTCGAAGAAGTCCTCGTAGGTGTAGGAGGGGTGGAACTGCACGAGCTTGACCCGCTCGGGCCCGCCGCCGAGGAATTCGGCCAGCTTGAGCGCCAGATAGGTCTTCCCGGTCCCCGGAGGCCCGTAGAACACCAGCTGCCGTTCGTCCCAGAGGAGATCCCTCACCTCGCGCAGCCACGCGGCGTCGTGCACCAGCAACTCGTCCGCCAGCCGCTGTCCGGGAACGGGGAGTTCGAGCTCGCGGCGGGCGGTGAGGGCGGGGATCACCTCGCTCGGGTCGCGGTCCGCCGTCTCCGACTCGTCGGCGAGTTCGTCATCGGTGCGGCCGAGGCCGTCGATCAGCGGCTTGACGGTGCTGAGATCGACCACGTCGTGCTGGGCGGAGAGCTTCTGCTGTATTTCCTCGGGCAGTTCGTCGTAGGCGTAGCCGCCGTTCTGCCACTCGACCGGTCTGCGGAGGTTGGACCGGTTCCCCTCGGACATCGCCTGCTCCGCGTCCCCGGTGATCTCGCCGACGTGCAGGCGCCCGCCGGAGAGTGCGCACACGGTGTCCCCGGGGCGCATCCGGGAGAGGAAGGCGTGCAGTTCCTCGACGAGTTCGAGCTTCTGATTGTAGGTCGCCGTCGGGCCCCAGTCCTCCTCGACGATCCCGCGCAGCGCTTCCTTGCTCTCGCCCTGCGGCACGCCGGGGCGCAGGCGGGACGCGCCGAGGGAGACACGCCCCTCTTGCAGCCACAGGAGGCGCACGAGGTCGACGCCGGACACGTTGGATCCCCGGACGAGCCAGGCCCGCGGCGCGCCCGTCCGGACGCCTTCCATGAAGTCCGCGAGCGGCGCCCCGCTGTCGGCCGTCCAGTCGACCCAGCCGTTGCGCGGGGCGCCGACCAGCAGTCCGGCGGCGAAGGACGGCGATCCGCACTCCACGTCCTCGGCCAGCTCCAGCCACCCGGGCCACCGCGCGGAGGGGCGGAGCACGCCCGACGCGAGCAGCTCCTTCCGTCGCCTGACAGTGCTGGCGAAGTGCCGGGCGAACGACGGCATGACGTGGTCGCGCGCCGGGGAACCGGCCCGGATCAGGAACATACGGCTGCCGTTGGTGCCGACCGTGTCCAGCAGTACCCCACGGGCCAGATCGATGCCCTTGGCGCCCGGCAGCCGGAGCGAGAACTCCCTCGGCTGCCGGGGGGCAACGGGGCCGCCGACCGTTCCACTCACCTTCGCTCCTCGCCGGGGCGCCGTCCGGTGCCCCTGGTTTCTCCGGTGCTTCTCCCAAGCACCCTACGCACTCGCGCGGTTGCTCTGTGATCCCGGGTCGGCCGCCCGCCCCGGGCTACGTGCCCGCGGTGGGCCGGGGACCGGTCGGGGGGCCGGGCTTCGCGGCGGCGGAGAAGGGCTGTCCGCGGTGGCCGGGAGCTCCGCCCGGGCGCGGCACCGCGGTGGCCGGCAGCGCGCGCAGCAGATCGCGCACCTCCCCCAGGCGCGCCCGCATCTCCGCCGGAGTCGGCGGCAGTTCATAGGTGTGGTAGTGACAGGCCGCGCTGAGGGCCGTCCACGTGGTGCGCCACTGACGGCCCACGGCACGGCTCGTGTACCGCTCCAGACAGAGCATGCGGTGCTTGCCGATACGGGTCATGCCGGGGGCAACACCTCGCCAGAAGGCGTCCAGGCCACGCTCCAGAGCCATCCGCAGCAGCACCGCGGCGGCCCGGGATCGCAGGCCGGGGGTCAGCGAGCCGGCCGGCCCCGTCGAGGGGTCCAGCAGCCGCTGGGCCGCGTCGACCAGACCATGAGCGGACGGGGTCATCGGGCACCTCCCTCGGGTACGGAGCCGGCGCCGCGCCGGATCGCGGTGGCCAGTGTTTCGGTACGGCGCACGAGCCGCTTGCGGTCGGCCACCGACGGCAGGGAGCCGTGCGCGCCGGAGTTGAACTCCTCGATCAGTCCCCAGCCACCGGGGCAGAGCTGCTCGACGCGTGCCCGGGCGGGAGCGTTCGCGTCGCCGAGGAGCGCGAGGGCGACCAGCGGCTTGGTGCGCTCCAGCGGCCTGACGGCCTCCTCGATCTGGCCCAGGGCCAGATGGTAGTCGTCGCGCAGTCTCCGGCGGGCCGTTTCCAGACAGGCCGCTTCCAGCGCGACCCGGCACATGGTGGGCAGCACGTGGTCGGCGACCTCCACCGGCAGGTGCTCGTCGAGGGACAGTTCCCTGGCCTCCTTCAGTGCCTGTCCGACGGGGTCGGTGACGGTCTCGACGGTGACGGCGGAGTCGGTGCCCCGGGAGATCCGCAGCACGGTGGCCTCGATACCGAGGTGGGCGATCGCGTGCTGGAGCCGGGTGTCGTGGGTGAAGACGACCACCTGCCGGTGCCGGGCGCACTCCTCAAGGACGTGGGCCAGCCCCTCCACCTTGTCCGGGTCCATCGACTGCACCGGGTCGTCGATCAGCAGGAACCCGAACGGGCTGCCGCTGTGGGTGGCGCGGGGGATGAACAACGACAGTGCGAGGGAGTGCAGTTCGCCCTGGCTGAGGACGCTGTACGCGGGTGCGTCGACGGCGTCAACCGCGACGCCCAGCTCGACCCGCCCGTGTTTGGCCGTGCCCGCGAGGGTGACCGAGCCGAGCGAGACGCTGCTGCGCTGGCAGAGGCGCTTCCAGACGGTCTGCGACTCCTGGACGAAGGGCCGCAGCCGTTCGTCACGCAGCTCGTCGGTGACCGTCCGCAGCCAGGCCCGGGCCGCCTTGATCCGCCGGCTCAGCGGGTCGGCCTCGGCCGCGGCCTCGGCGGCGCCGACCCATTCGGCGAGCCGGACGGCCACGGGCTGCCAGCGTTCGTCCCGGTCGGCGAGCCGTCGGGCGGCGTCCTCCCGTGCCCGCCGGCTGGCCTCGTCCAGCGCGGCGGCCAGCTGCGCCACGCGGTCGGCGAGGGCGCCGGGTTCGTTCAGACCACGGCACAACGCCCAGTCGCGCCACAGGGACGCGAGCGAGGAGGACTCGCGCTGGAGCAGCGCCGGAACCGGCTGCACGAGATCGTGCACGGCGCGCCGCGCGGCGTCCAGCGCCATCCGGGCCCCTTCGGCCTCGGCCGCCACGGCCTGGAGCCGTGCCACCTCGGCCCGGGCACGTTCGGCCCAGGCGTGGTCGAGGCGGCCCGCGCTGCCGCACAGGGGGCAGTCCGCGCTGTCGGCGTGCCGGCGGTGCTCCAGGCCCTGCTCCAGCAGCGCGGCCAGCCGCCGGGCATCCTCCGCGGTGCCGTCCCGGACCGCCTCGGCGCGGGCCGTGGCGGCCCGCAACCGCTCGACCGCGCCGGCGACTTCGTCCGGATCGGGGCCGGCGAGCGAGGCGAGTCCGCGCAGCCGGGCGGTCTCGTCGGCCGCCGCCCCGGCGTCCGCTTCGAGGAGCCCCCGGACCAGGGCGAGGTCGGGCTTGCGGCTGCGGAGCACCGCGGCGGCGGCCACGGCCCGGGGGTCGTCGTGGCCGGACAGTTCGGCGAGAACGGTCTTGGTGAGGGCGGTCAGCCGCTTGCCCGCGTCGGTGAGGGGCTTGTTGCGGGCGAGCAGTTGCTCGTCCATGTCGCTGAGCGGGCCGAGCCCGAGGAAGCGGGCCAGCGCGTCGTGCAGGGAGCTGAGCGTCCCGTCGACCATCGCGCCCAGTTCGCTGTAGGGCAGGAACGGCCGGTAGAGCGCCAGGGCCTCGGCGTCGACGACGTCCTCCAGCGCGCGATCCGGGGCCCCCGGCCGCTCGACGACGGTGGTGGCGTCGTCGACGGACTCGCCGTGCCAGACGCGCCGGACGGTAACCGGCGCGCCCCGGTCATCGAGGGTCAGCCTGACGGAGATCTCGGGGGTCTGGGCGGCATGCAGATTGCGCCAGCCCTTCTTCCAGACCTGGGTCTTGGTGCGGCCCGCGTCCCACCGGTAGTTGCGCCCCGTCAGAGCGATCTCCACCGCCTCGGCGAAGCTCGACTTCCCGGTGCCGTTGGGACCGGTGACGACGGTCAGTCCCGGCCCGAACGGAAGGTCGAGCGTGACCTCGCGGCCGATGCCCCGCCATCCGGCGGCCGTGAGGGAGCGGAGGTACATGGGCCCGGCCTGCGCCCGCCCGGCCGCCGCCGCTTCCGGCAGCAGGTCCCTGAGCAGCTCCCGCACATCGGCGGCGAGTCCGGATTCCTCCAGACGCTTGAGCAGGACATCCCGCAGCGCAAGCACGGGAGTTATGGGGTCGTCGGACACGACGGGGCTCCTTCGCCGAGGACAGGGGAGGCGGAAGCACGGGCGGCCGGGACCGTTCCCGTTGTGGAATCGAGCATGCCCTCGACGCGTTGACGGTGTCAACACAGCCCAGTAAACCAGGCGTTCGACCTTGTGTACGAATATCGCGCGCGACACACAGCGAAACCCGCTCCTGTTATCGGGTCCAGCCGTGGGCGGGTTGGGCCAGGGTCGCCCAAGTGCGGGTCCCCATGGCCGGAAGCTCGGCGGCATCGATACCCCAGCCGCCGCGATGAACCCGAGCCAGCTCGGGCGTCAGCCGGAGCGCGGCGCGGCGCAGCCCGTCACAGTAGGCGGCGTCGCGCGGCTGCGCGTGCCGGGGGTGCGTGTCGTAGACGGTAAGGCGGAGAACCCCTTCCCGCTGGCGGATGTTCAGGTAGACCTCCGCACCCGATGGGGTGAATCGGCACGCGTAGTCGGTCAGTTCGAGCACCAGCAGCAGAGCGGGCCCCAACAGGCCGGTCACGCCGTGCCCGCCGAGCACCGCCTCGGCGACCTCGTGCGCGATGGCCGGCGTGGCCGACGAACACGGCAGGGTGAAGCCGTACGCCAGATTCCCCGGACCGGGCTCGCCGCACGGCGACGGCGCCAGGCACTCCGGACGCCCGGAGGGGGTGAGGGTGTTGTGTTCGGGCATGGCAACTCCACTCGCCGAGAACGCGGATTGGGGCATGAGGGACTCACGCGGCGACAGTGGCCCGTCTCCCTGGCGCGCCCCCGCCACTCACAGGGAACGAGCGGGCAGGCAGGACCACGCGATGCACTTCTGCTTGCCGCAGGTGAGCGCCGCACTACCGAAGGTAAGGCATGAAGGTGGCTCCGCGCCACCACACAGGTGGCACATGCGCCACCAATGGATCCGTATCCTGGGGCCCGGCAGACTGAACTGCGACCACACAGAAGGGACCTCGATGGCTCCACGGACGACGCCTACTCAACGACAGAGGAGACTGGGTGCCGAGATCCGCAAGATGCGGACCACAGCGGGCATGTCGACCGAGTACGCCGCTGGGCTCCTCGGCATCGATCGCGGCAAGATCTCGAATATCGAGTCCGGCACCCGCAATATCAGCCCTGAACGTCTCCGCACCCTGGCCACCCACTGCGAGTGCATAGACGAACGGTACGTAGCCGCACTGGTGGATCTCACCGCCCCTTCCAAGGGCAACTGGTGGGACGAGTACCGGGGAAGACTGTCACCTGGGCTGCTCGACATCGTCGAGTTGGAATGGCACGCGTCTCGCATTCAGACCATCCAGACAGTCCACATCCCCGGCCTCCTCCAGACCGAGGACTACGCCCGCAGCGTCTTCACCGCCGTACTACCCGCCTTGTCGCCCCTTGAGGTGGAACTGCGCGTCGCGCATCGGATGGGTCGACAACAGGTTTTCCATCGCGAGTCACCGGTCGACTACGTGGGCTACGTACACGAGGCGGCTCTGCGCATGCGCTTCGGCGGGCGGGAGACCGCCAAATTCCAGCTCAAGACATTGCTCGAAGCAAGCGAACGGAACAACATCGCCGTCCGCATAGTGCCCATCGAACTCGGGAGCTTCCCCGGCGCCGGACACGCCTTGCTCTACGCAGAGGGCAGCGTGCCTCAGCTGGACACCGCCCAGCTCGACTCGGCCCACGGCCCTGAGTTCATGCATGCGGACTTGCAACTCGCCAAATACCGCGCCCACTTGCAGTGGATGGATGAGAAGTGTCTCTCACCTCATGCATCGCGCGACTTCATCCATGTCATCATCCGCGAACTCTGAGGAGACCCGTTGCCCGAGATTATTTGGGAAGAGCCCTTCTGCGGGGAAGGCAACAACTGCTTCCGCATCGGCACCGACGCGGACGGCAACGCCTACATAGCGGTGGCCGGCCAGGAGGACACCTACCTGACCGACACCGCCGCCGCCTTGCGCAACCTGATCCGAGAGATCAAGGCCGGCAAGGCCGACCATCTGTTGTAGCTACTGCTCCACCAGTGGGTGGCGCGGACCTTCGCCGGGTGGCGGGGTCAGAGTGGAAACGTAGTTCTCACCGTCGATCGCGGGCGCGGTGAGGCTCACTCCGGCGGCCGCCATCCGGTCGTACTCGGCGAGGACCAGATCCCTGGTGCGGAAGTGACCGTACTTGGCGATCTCGTTGTTCTTCAGCCCGCCGCCGGAGTCCGACTGGAAGGTCTCCAGAATGTACTCGGTGTCGCCCTTGCCAATCCCGTAGAGGTGGAAGAAGTAAGCGTCCAACTCGGCCCGGATCTGGGCCCGTCGATCCTCATCCCACCGGAATGGCTGCCCGTCCACGTCACCGAGATCACGAGCCAACGGTGCCATGTCGAGAGCCGTGTAAACGAGTTCGCGGACGCGTGGGGCAATGAAGGGGACGTGGGGTTCCAGCGTCCCCGGAGTTGGCACGGGAAGCTGCTTCCAGATGAACAGCCCCATGCTCGTGCCGCCAATCTTTTGACGGCTAACGTAATCGAAGACCAGCGAACTTTGCATTGCGATCAGACCTGCCACGAGGGCAGCCGGAACTCGGGGCAGCATGAGAGGAAATTTGTGGCCGACCGCTGTACGCGGTAAGAAGGCCGCGATGGCCGTACGTTCATCCGTGGTGCGGCAGACGTCCCGCCAGCCACAGAGCCAGTCGTGTTCCCAGGCCACTTCTTCGAGGCGCCGGGCCACGCCCGGGACGTTGACGTCCTTACCGGACCGGATCACCGGAACGTCCCCGTCCTCGGCGACCCAGTAGCGCGGGGCCGCACTAACCATGGGGTCTTGCTTCTCCGACAGGGTCAGACGCCACCGGTCCTCGTTCCCCGTGCCGTGATAGCTGTTCCACCGATGGTCGAAATGGTGCGCCATCTTGCCCTCGTACAAGGGCAGCACCCGCACTCCATCCAGGCTGAAGACATTACCCTCGCGGCCCCAGCCCTCGTCCTCCAGTTCCTTCTCCGTTCGGAACAGATCGGAGTCATCAGTCATGTCGAACAACCGCTTGAACACGATCCCCCACGGATTCCCCCCACGTTTCTTCTCGTTCCACAGCACCGGAATCCGACTGTAGATGGCGGCCGTCAGGTCCGCGTCCCGGCGACTGCGGAAAATGGGCAGAGTCCCGGTGTTGGGGTTGATGAGGGCGATCTCCTCGGGACTGAGCGCGAACACCCGGTCGGCGTCGGCCAGATCCTCCGTGTCCTCCAGGTAGAACGCGAATCGGGCCGCCGACTCCCGCAGCTCCCGGCCCGCCAGGGCGAGCAGACAGAACTTGTAGCTGGCGTGCACACCGACGAAGAGCGGCTTGCGGTTCTCGAAGTCGTACAGCGACGCGACCGCCCCCCGCCGGGTGAAGTCGCTGAACAAGTACTGGGCGCCCGCCCCGGTCGCGATCGCCGTGGGGATGATGCAGCCGAAGCGGCTGCGGGGCGCGGCGATGATGGCGAAGCGCTCAGCGAAGAGCTGATCGGTTTGCAGGGAATTGACCCCCTTCACCGTCAGTCCCTTGCCGCACAGCGGGAAAGCCCCCGACGCCCCCACGAACAGGAACGTGGACTTCACCCTGCGGCGTGCCGCCCGGTAGTGCTTCCCGGCCTCCGGGTTCTCGGCCTCCCACGCGGCGATGCGCGTGCGCCTGGCCGTTCCGGCGATGCCAGCGATCGTGGGCTCGATGACGCTGAAGTACTTCTTGTCCTCGAAATCGACCTTGTCCCACGGCGGGTTGCCCACGACGCAGGAGAAGCCGCCCGTCCAGCCCGTGGAGTCGTCCACCCCCGCGCCGTCCTCCGGGACGTCGAACACGTCCGGGAACTCCAGGTGCCAGTGGAAGAACCGGTACTCGTCCCGCAGTCTCTCGATCTCGTCGTGGGTCGCCCGGGAGGCTGCCGTGCCCTCCGGGTCCTGCAAGGCGCGGAAGACCTCCTCGGTGATGGCGGGCGGGGCGTCCTCTGTCTTGTGCCACATGAACGCCGCGCACCAGGCGTCGGCGACGTGCAGTGCGTGCACATAGGCGTCCGACGCCTCCCAGGCCCGGTACGCCGCCTCCTGCTCGTGCACCTCCCGCAGCTCGCCCGAGGGGGCCGCGATGATCCGGCGCAGGCCCTCCGCGAAGGTGGAGTTGGCCACCCTCGTCGCCGCGCCGGGGTCGAAGATGCTGAGCTGCTGGGTGCGTTGCAGGGCGTTGAGCTTGCCCAGCCGTCGTGCGAACGCCGGGTCGTCGCCCTCGACCGGCTTGAACGCCTCGTTGGGGATGCCGCCGCGCAGCAGCTTCGGTGTCGCGCCCACCAGACCGTTGCCGTGCTTGATGTGGGCGTCGAGGAAACTGAGGGCCTTGCCCGGCTCCAGACCCTCCAGCCACAGCGAGACCTTGGCCAGCTCGACGGCCATCGGGTTCAGGTCCACGCCGTAGACGCAGCGGGCCACGACCTCGTGCAGGGCCTCCCGGACCGCGCCCGGGGTCGGTTCGGGATTGCCCTCGCGGACGGCGGCGACGCGCTTGGCGATACGGCGGGCGGCGGCGACGAGGAAGTGGCCGGAGCCGCAGGCCGGATCGCAGACCGTCAGGGACAGCAGTTCGGCGACGATGTCCGGGCCCGGATCGGGGCGGCCGGCCGCCGTCGCCCGCTGTTCGGCGCGCTTCTGGGCGTCGTCGATCACCGGGTCGAGCGTGGAGTCGAGCAGCGTCTCGATGAGAGAGCCGGGGGTGTAGTACGAGCCGGTCTTCTTCCGGTCGTTTCCCAGCCGGTTGACCAGGACGAAGCTGCGTTCGCTGGCGCTGTGTTTCGGCACGAGTTCGAGCAGCGACTCGTAGATGGAGCCCAGTTCCTCCGCGCCCATGTTGCGGTAGTCCACCGGCCGCCACCGGGCGGTGGCGGTGTCGCGTATGCGGCACAGGTGGCGGACGGCCTCCAGCAGCGAGGCGTTGGACAGGGAGCAGCCCCGCAGCGGGAAATCGGCCGGGATGTCGTCGAACAGGCCGCCGATTCCGCGCAGTCCCAGCTCCGGGCGGCCCTCGTCGCGCCCGAGAGCGTCCAGCACGACGCGCAGCGAGGCGTAGAGATCGGCGTGGGCCGTGCCGCGGCGGCGCAGGGCGTGGCGGCGTAACCGGGCCGAGGAGAAGTAGCGCGCGTACCGGTCGCGGGCCCGCGCGTCCGCGGCGGGGTCGTGCAGCGCGCCGCGGTCCTCGGCGACGAAGAGGAAGATCATCCGGTAGACCAGGCGCAGCAGAGCGGCGTGGTAGTCGACGATGTAGCCGTGCACATGGTCCATCCGTTCCCGCAGCTCCGCGTTGTCCGGGTGGCGCAGGAAGCCGGTACCGAGTGCGGTGAGGGCATGCTGGACGCCGTCCCGGTGCTGATCCAGGGCGCGGGTACCGGTGGCTATAGCCGCGGTGCGCCACTTCTCCAGCCAGCAGGCGGACGGCGGCGCGCCCTCGGGCACCTCGAAGCGGGAGACGTGCAGCAGGCGGTAGAGCAGGACGAACTCGCTGAACAGCTCGCCGTCGAATATCGCTTCGAGGTCGAACTCGACATAGGAGGCGGTGGCCAGTGCGCTGGAGTCGCGGAGCAGCCGCAGCTGGCGGCCGTTGGTGAGGACGGCCCACAGGTGGGCCCCGGTGCGGTTGAGGCATTCCTGCACCAGGGAATGGGGCGGAACGGTGCCCGGGCCCGCGGGCCTGCGATCGAGCGAGGCGTTCCAGGCCGGCAGGTGGAGGAGGACGTGCCGCCAGCGGTGGCTGACGGGGAAGACCCGCTCGGGGTCGCTGTCCGCCCGGAGCTCGGCCGGGCCGACCGTCTCCAGCCGGCCGAAGCCCAGCTCTCCGAAGAGGGGTTCGAGCCATTGGGTGAGGGCGAGGCCGGTGGGGTCGGCGGGGGTCTCGGCCTCCGGGCGGCGGGGCAGTCGCTGCCGCAGCTCGCGCCACACGGACTTGAGGTAGTCCCAGTGGCGTTCCGCCTCGTCGCGGACCGAGCGGGGGCCGATCACCCGGTAGTCGGCCGGGGCGGTGCCGGGGATGTCCCTGCCTTCGCGGCCCTCCGAGACGTGGACGAGCATGTCGGCGGGCAGCAGGCCGCCGACGGTGTGTACGGCGGAGAAGACCTGGCTGCGTGCGGTGGCGGACATCAGGGAGCCTTCCCGGGGGTGGCGATCGGGGGCAGGTAGACGTAGACGCCGAGGAGGTCGGCGGGCCGCTGGACCGTCACCCGCAGGCCGCGGATGATCTCGTCGGAGGCGCGCCGGACCCGGCGGTGGGAGGCGTGCAGCTCGGCGGCCAGCTCCTCGCCGTAACGGCCGAGCCGGCCGTCGACGGCGGCGAGCCGGTCGAGGGTGCGGGCCATGGTGCGTTCGCCGAAGTAGTCGTCGGTGTTCTCGGTGGCCTTGGCGGCGAGCAGTTCCCGGGCCCGCTCCCCCGGTAGCCAGGCCGCTTTCCCCGGCGGCCCCTCGAAGGCGAGCAGGCGGGCGTCCTCGGCGACCAGCTTCCGCTCGCCGTGGCGGGAGGGCAGAGTGAGGTGGAAGCGGTAACGGACCAGCAGCAGCGTGGTGGGGACGGTGACGGCGTCCGTGGTGACGACGCCGCAGCGGCGGGCCGGGCGGGGGCCGTCCGCCTTCGGGTCCAGGGCCGTGTTGAGGACGTGCGCGGCGAGGGCGCCAACGGCCGGGTCGGTGCGGACCAGCGCCGCCTCGCCCCGGGCCACCGCGGCCGTGGTGCGGAACGGGACGGGCCTGCCGTCCTCCACCGCGCCGCCGACCACCGGCGCGAGGGTGTCCCGCAGGCCGGCCGCGGTGCCGCTGACCTCCGCCGTGAAGTCGCCCGAGCCGTCGGCGGATTCGACGACGTGTGCCTCCAGGGCGGCCAGGGCGTGGCGGACGAAGGCGCGCACCTCGTCGGCCCGCCCCAGGGTTTCCCGGATCGCGGCCACCTCGCGGGCCACCTCCTCGGGATGGATCGCGCGCTGGGCGAACCGGGAACGGGAGGCCCGCTCCCGCTCGGCGGCCGAGGCCCACTCGCTTTCCAGTTCCGCGGCGCGGGCGTCCAGCGTCTCCAGCGCCTCGGCGCCGAACAGGGCTTGCTGCTCCGGCTGCTTGCCGCGCATCAGCAGCCACTCGACAATCGCGTCGGTCACCCCGGAGGACGCCTCATCGGGGACGGAGACGGAGATTCCGAGGTCCTTGCGGATCTGCCGGTGCTTCGCGATGAGGACTTCGAGGACCTTGCCGTCGATGCCGTTGTCGATGCCGTACAGAGTGATCACGCGGACCTGGTCCCGCTTCTGGCCGTACCGGTCGACACGGCCCTCCCGCTGGTCGTGGCGGGTGGGGTTCCAGGCCAGGTCGTAGTGGACGACGGCGTCGAAGTGGTGCTGGAGGTTGACGCCCTCGGAGAGGCAGTCGGTGGCGACCAGGACCCGCCGGGCGGCCTGGTCGTCCCCGGCCTCGGCGGCCAGCTCCTCGATGCGGGCGATCCGCTGCTGCGGCGACAGGGTGCCTGTGACGGAACGGACGACGGCCTTCGGCCCCAGCTTCTTCTGCAGGTGGTCCGCTACGTACTGGGCGGTGGGGATGTAGCGGCAGAAGACGATGGGGTGGTAGCCGTCGTCGAGCAGGGCCTTGAGATGCCTGATCAGGGCCTTGAGCTTGGCGTCCCGGTCGGGGCCCTCCAGGTCCTTGGCCCGGGCGGCCAGCTCGGCGAGCCGGGCTCCCGCCTCGCCCGTCCCGGCGCCGGGGGCGGCGTCCAGGCCCTCCAGCGCGTCGCTGTCCGCCGCGTCGCGGATGAGCGGCGCGGCCAGCCGGTCGGCCTCCTCGGCGCTGGCGGCGATGGCCGCGGCCGAGCGGGTGGAGAGGGTCTGGTGGGCCGCGCGGGGTGAGGAGACCAGGGAGCGCAGCAGGGCGATGGCGGACCACCAGGCGACGCGTGCCTCGCGCCGTCCCCGCTCGCCGGCGGTCGCGACCCGCTCGCCCGCGTAGGCGATGGCGTCCTCCAGCAGGGCCCGGTAGGCCGGGGACAGCTTGTACTTCTCGTCCTTGAAGTAGCGGTCGGCGGGGAACGCGGTCCGCTCGGCCAGGCTGTCGTCGGTGAGGCCGTCCTCCTTGGTGAGGTACTGGCGGACGTCCGCGCGTTTGCGCTGGACGAAGTGGCGGGCGAGGAGGCGTCGGCCGTCCTCGGAGTCGAGGTCGGTCTCCGCCAGCTCGGGACGGACCAGCCCCAGGAGGTTGCGGAAGGCGGACTCCTTGCCACTGTGCGGGGTGGCGGTGACCAGCAGGAGGTGCCGTTCGGCGTCCTCGGCGACGCGGCGCAGCAGTTCGTGGCGCAGCTGGTTCTGCGTCGAGGTGGTGTCGTCCGCGGCCACGCAGGTGTGCGCCTCGTCGACGATCACCAGGTCGGGGCAGTGCCGCACGAAGTCGTCACGGTGCCGGGTGGACTTGATGAAGTCCGTCGAGACGATGACGTGCGGGTAGCGGTCGAAGAGGGACTGGCCGAGGTCGAGTCCCCGCTCCAAGCGGGAGACGGTGGAGGCCAGCACCAGCTCGGCGTCGATGCCGAACTTGCTGCGCAGCTCCTCCTGCCACTGCTCGGCCAGGGCGGGCGAACACAGCACGGCGAGGCCCGTCGCCTCGCCCTGGGCGAGGAGCTCGCTCGCGATCAGCCCGGCCTCCACGGTCTTGCCGATGCCCACGTCGTCCGAGATCAGCATGCGCACCGTGGACTGGCGCAGGGCCATCAGCAGCGGGACGAGTTGATAGCCCGCGGCTCGACGGCGATGCCGGCCAGGGACCGGAACGGGCCCGCGCCGGCCCGGAAGCCGATGCGCAGGGCGGAGCGCAGCAGGCCCGCCGCGCGCTGGTCACCGAGATCGGAGGGGGCCGGCGGCGCGAAGGTGGCGTCGGTGACCTCCTCGAAGGCGGGGAAGACAGCGGCGATGTCGTCGTCGGAACCGCCGAGCGGGCGCAGCACGAGCATGTCGTCCGCACTCTCGGGGAGCACCACCCACTCCCGGCCACGCGAGGTGACCAGGGAGCCGGGCACGTAGGAGGGCGTCATCAGGAGTTTCCTCGCGAGGTGTCGTCGGGGGCGGAGCGCGCGGAGGGGTGGCCGGGGCCGAAGTAGCGGGCGTGCTCGGTGGCGATGGCGTCCCAGTCGCCGTCGTGCGGGAAGCGGATGACGTCCCACCGGGCCCCGAACAGCCGCTCCTCGGCGTCCTCGTCGCGGGTCGGGTCGTCCGCGGTACCCGGGTGGTCGACGTAGACGGCGAGGTTCACCCCCGGCATGCGGTAGACGAAGTCGGGGACCGCGTCGGCCTCCGGCACCACGGCGCGCACGTCGTCCGGCAGGCGCAGGCCGCGCTCCTTCAGCCAGGCGAGGAAGTCACGCTCCACGGGTGTGGCTGGGCCGGCGGCCGGCTCCGCGGCGGAGCCGCCGCCGAGCGCGGCGGCCAGGCGCCGGTGCTGGTCGCTGCGGGTCTCGCCGCGCTCCTGGACGGTGGCCGTGGCGGACGCGAGACGCAGCAGCGGGGCACGCACCGCGTGGCGGTCGATCGCGCCGTGGTGCCCCTGGTTGCCGTAGGTGAGCAGGCATTCGTAGCAGCCGCGGGCGCAGCGCCGGTCGGGGTGGGGCCCGCCCAGATCACGCCCCCGCTCGTCGAAGTGGCAGACGGCCAGGGCCTGTCGCGCGGCCCGGGCCAGAGCACCGGGCTCGGACTGGATCCGGCGCAGGACGCCCGCTCCGCCCTCGGCCGCCTCGGTGAACAGGAAACGGTCCCGGGGCCCTTCGTCCGGCGGCAGCAGCTCGCCGGTCAGCTCGGAGTCCTCCAGCTCGAACGCGGTCTCGATACCGCGTTCGAGGGCGTACATCAGGGTGAGCGCCTCCGGCTCGGGAAGCGGCTCGTCGAGGGTGACGACCAGGATGTTGCGGCGGTCCTCGACGAACGGGATGACGCGCTTCTTGCGCCGCTTCTCGTTCCCCTGGGCGTCGACCACGGGCATCTCGCTGGAGTCGCCGGACGCCTCCGAGGCATCGCGCTCGTTGAGCCACTGGCCGGTGGCCGGGTCGAGCCAGTATCCGGGCGGCTCGTTGTCCTTGACGCGCAGCCGGCCCACGTTGGTGATGCGGACCGTCGCGGAGTCGCCGTAGGAGAGCGTCGCCAGCTCGCCGCCGGCGTCGGCGACGCGTGCGTCCTGCCGCCCCTGGCGGGACCCGTGCTCCTGGAAACGGTAGGAGGTCTCCAGCCGGAAGCCAGCCTTGCGGCGCTCCTCCTCGTCGGAGGAGATCCGCTCACGCAGCTTGGTGTAGACGGTGTACAGGTGCAGCAGACCGTAGGTGGCGGCACCCAGCGGCCGGTCGCACATGGCGCAGCGGTCCCGCCGCTTGTGCGGATCGTCGAGATAGCCGCAGTGGGTGCAGCGGCGTGCCTCGCTGGTGGCGATGTCGCCGGAGGAGTCCGGTGCCAGCTGGACCCGGGTGACCTGGTAGCGGGCGCCCTCGTGGTAGATCAGCGCGCCGCGCCCGAACTCGCGGATGGCGAGGAAGCGGGGCCGCTGAAGGTAGTCGCCCTCCGCGTGGCGGCCGCCCCGGGTGGGCACGTAGGCGGCGAGCGGCAGGCGGGGGAAGGAGTAGCCGGGCAGGAAGCCCTCGGAAGCCAGGTAGCGGTAGGGGTTGAAGTCCGAGAGAACGGACCGGCTGTCCGACGCCTCGTTGGTGAGCAGCCGCAGCTGGGTCTCGGCCTCGGTGCGGCGGTGGAAGGCGCGGCGCCGCTCCCCCTCGGTGAGGCTGTGATCCAGCACCCGCTTGTTCTGGACGAACTGGTCCGCGAGCGCGGCGCGGAACAGCTCGCGCCAGCGGTCGAAGGCCGCGTCGAAGCGCGCGGGCACGGTGCGCACCATGTCCTCGATCCACCGCTCGTCCCACCAGGTGGTTCTGGCGAACTCGCGCAGCAGCGGCCCCAGCACGCGGTAGGCGGCCTCCACCGTGCGGTCCCGCGCGGCGCGGTCGTGCGACGCGGCGTGGATGTGGGCGTGCAGGTCGAGGGCGGGATGCGGGCGTACCGCGTCCTCGTCGTGGGCGATGTCGACGACCTGGGGGATGGCCCGGCCGAGCGTCAGGCCGGTCTCGGCGAGCCAGATGCCCTGGAGGTGTGAGCGGACCAGGTCCTCGTTGGCGAGGTCGAGGCGCGGCGGGGCGACGGCCCCGGCCACCATGCGGTCGGACCGCCGGAAGTAGTACTGGTCGTGGCTATTGCCGGTGGCGCAGTAGGTGGTGACCAGGGCGGGCTGGCCGCTGCGCCCGGCCCGTCCGTGGCGGGCGTCGGGGGGACGTTGCGCATCATGACCGCGTTGAGCGACGCGATGTCCACCCCCAGCTCCATGGTCGGGGAGCAGTACAGCAATTTCAGCTCGGCCTTGCTGAACTGCTCCTCGCGCCTGGCGCGTTCGCGGGGGTCCACCTGTGCCGTGTGCTCCCGGGCGAGCAGCCCGGAGAAGCCGTCGGCGGCGTTCCGGTAGAGGTCGCGGAAAAAGGTGTTGACCCGGGGACCGTCGCCGCTGGCGTAGGTGCGGGTGAGCGGGTCGTGGGCGCCGGTCTCGCCGGTGCCCGCCCGCCAGATGAGACAGGCCGCGGCGACCCGGTAGCCGGTCGGAACGGGGACCGAGGGGGCGCGGAACCGGCCGGCGTACCGCGGTGCCTCGGAGACCTCGGTCACCAGTCCCGCCTTCGTGAGCACGGTGAGCAGCTGCTGAATGACCAGCTGGAGGCCGGCCTCATCCAGGTGCTGCTTGGCGAAGCCGCTGTCGGTGCGGCGCAGGTACCGGCCGAACTTGCCGCGGGCGGACAGGAAGAGACCGGATCGCGACAGGCCGGGGCGGGACGGCCGCGGGTAGGCGGTGCCGACCCTGGGGCTGTCGCTCCTGCTCAGCGCCCAGGGAGCGATCAGGCGCTCCTCGCTGGCCTCCCGCAGCGGGTCGAAGTCGTCGCGGAAGAACTGGACATCGATCGCGAGGGCACGCCGCATCTCGTCCAGCAGCGCCCGGGTGATCTCCGCGCGCAGGGCCGGATCGGCGTCCCGCAGCACCGGAAGGGCGTCCTGCCAGCGCTCGTCGTGCTCGGCGACCCACTGGAGGTCCGCGTAATCGATCTCCAGCAGGCCGGTCTGCTCCAGATTCGGCATCGTGATGCGCCAGCCGCGCTCCAGGTCGAGATACAGCCGGAAGCCGATCACGTCCCGGAAGGTCTTGGCGGCGGCCCGGGCCATGCCGGGCGGCAGGTCGGACTGCCCGGTGTAGGCAGCGGACTCCAGACCGAGCGTGTTCGCCACCCGGGTGGCCAGGTCCTCGTGCTGGATGCCGTCCGGGCCGGCCTCCAGGGCTGCGCGGTAGAGAGCGCCGCGCAACTGAGTGATCTGCACGAAGTCGTTGAAATGGCCCGCCTGGAGCGACGCGTCCTGCCGGTTGTCGACGAAGGTGAGGAGCTTGCGGGCCTCCTCGGCCAGGCCGCTGCCCTCGGGCACGGAGGTGAGGGAACGGACCACCGAGGCGGATACCAGGGACGTGGCGGAGGAGCGGCCCTCCTCGGCCAGGCCGCTGCCCTCGGGCACGGAGGTGAGGGAACGGACCACCGAGGCGGATACCAGGGACGTGGCGGAGGAGCGGCCCTCCTGGTCCAGCGTGGCGAGCTTCGCGAAGTCGCGTCCCCGGGTCTGCTCGTAGGCGACCCCGCAGTGCAGGCAGAAGGAGAAGGGTGCGGGGATGAAGACGGCGTCCAGCGTGCCGCGTCCCTCGTGCCCCCGGGGATCGACGGTGACGGCGTACGGCAGGCGGTCGCGGTGCGACTTCCTCACCACCTCCTGTCCGCGCTCGTCGATCTCCAGCCAGGACTCGGGGAGCCGGCGGTCGGCAACCGCCTCCTCCGGGGTGCGCGGCCACGACAGGTCGATGTACAGGTAACCGTCGCCGGCCCGGCCGCCGGTGGCGGCCGTGTCCCGGCGCGGCTCGTAGCGGATCTCCCCGTCCTCCTGGACGCGCCAGACCGTCAGATACTCCTGGCCGCACTCCCGGCAGAAGGCCAGCGGGATCAGCAGATGGCCGTCGGTGTCCGGCTGTACGCGCTGATAGTCACGGGTCAGGTGGCGGGAGTCCTTGTCCTGGAGGGTGACGTACACGGTGTCGCCCTTGGACAGGAACTGGTGCAGCCGGAACGCGAACAACGGCCGCTCGGTGACCGGGTGCCGGACCTGTGAGCCGGCCTCCAGCGTCTCGCGTACCGCGTCCGCACAGGTTTCGGCCACGACTCCGCTGATTCTTTCGAGCTCGGCCGCGGCGTCCTCGATCCGTGCGGGCCGCTGCCGCACCAGCCGGCCGGTCGGCTCGTCGGTGGCCAGGCCGAAGTACGTCTCGATCCAGCGTGCCAGCGGATCGCCGACCAGATCCGCGTAGGACCGGGGCGAGGGTGCGCTCAGCCGCGCGGCCGGAACGGTCTCGGGGGAATCATCCGTGGCGCGCACGAGAGTCTCGCCGATCACGTGCGAAGGGAGGATCCTCGTCCCGAACAACTTCGACGCCGTCGTGGCGACGACCTGCCGCTGCTCCTCCAGCGTGCCCTCGGTGGACATGGTGGCCGAGGTACCGACGCACTGGAGGTCTTCGGCCCGGCAGGCGTCGCGCACCCGCCGGATGAGGAGCGCCACGTCGGCACCCTGCCGGCCGCGGTAGGTGTGCAGCTCGTCGAAAACGAGAAATCGCAGGCCCTGGGCCATCTGTACCAGGCTGTCGCGGTCATCGGGCCGGGTGAGCATCAGCTCAAGCATCACGTAGTTGGTGAGCAGGATGTCCGGCGGGTTCTCGCGGATTTCCCGGCGGGCGGCCTCGTCCTCCTGCCCGGTGTAACGGGCGAAGGTGACGGGCTCCCGGCCGGCTCCATAGCCGTGCTGCAGGTATTTCTCCAGCTCTTTGAGCTGACTGTTGGCCAGGGCGTTCATCGGATACACGATGATCGCGCGCACCCGCCCGCCCGCGCGCGGACCGGCGGCCTGCCGTTCCCGGAGGACCCGGTCGACGATCGGCACGATGTAGGACAGCGACTTACCGGAACCCGTGCCGGTGGTCAGCACGTAGGAGCCGCCGGCCGCGGCGGCGTCGATGGCCTGCCGCTGGTGCCGGTGCAGGGTGAGCGGGCGGCCGTCGGGGACCGTTCCGTGCTCGGACTTGCGCGCCTGGAAGATGCGGGCGCACTCCTCGTGCAGGACTCCCTGGGCGGCCAGCTCGGCCACCGTGCCGGCGGAGGCGAAGAACGGATTGAGGGACAGCCAGGGGTTCGGCCACTGGGACTTCGCGTCGAGGTCACGCTCCACGAAGTCGGCGATCCGCTCGTCCCGGATCACGGTGCCGCCCTTGGTGAAGGCGCGGTAATCCCCGATCAGCTCCCGGTGCACGCCGAAGACATCCATCCCCGTGCCGGTCCCCGCCTGGCGGCGGATCGCCACGGACGGCGAAGCCACGGGACGCTCGTCCGGCATGCGCAGCACCACCGGACGGGGATCGAACTCCCGCCAGCCGGGCAGCTCCTCGTCCCCCGCGGCCACCAGGGGGAGCAGCGCCTCGCGCACGGTGCCCGCGTTCTCGGGCCGCTCGGCCGGATCCTTTCTCAGCAGCCGGTCCACCAGCCGGGCCATCGGCTCGGGGACGTCGCCGCGTATCAGGCGCAGCGGCGCGGGCGGCTCGTGGACGTGTAACTCCCCCAGCTCGTAGGATGTTTCGCCGACAAAGGGCGGCTTGCCGACGAGCATCTCGTACAGCACGCACCCCAGTGCGTAGAGATCCGCGCCCGGGGTGACCAGGCTCGCCTGGAACTGCTCCGGCGCCATGTACCGGGCGGTGCCCACGGTGGCACCGGAGCTGGTCAGCGGTGTGGAATCGGGGTCGTCCGCGATCCGGCCGATGCCGAAATCGAGGACCTTCACCAGGCCGCCACGGGTCAGCATCACATTGCGGGGCTTGAGGTCCCGGTGGATGACGCCCGCCGCGTGGGCGGCGGCGAGGCCCCCGGCTATCTGGGCCCCGATGGCGGCGGCCCAGCTCACCGGAAGCTGCGGCTCCTCGTCGATCAGATCGGCGAGCGGGTGCCCGTCGAGGAACTCCATGGCGAGATAGGGAAGACCGCCCCGCGCGTCGTCCACGCCGCCGTCGATCGTGCGAGGCAGGTGCGGGTCGCGCAGCTTGCGCATGATGGCCACCTCACGGGCGAACCGCCGCACGGCCTTCGCGTCTGTCCTGGTGTCAATGCGGGCGCCGGAGCGGCTGCGCAGCATGAGCTTCACGGCGACGATCCGATCGGGGGCATCCTCGGCCACCGCCAGATCCTCCGCTCGGTGGACCTCCCCCATGTTGCCCGAGTCCACCGCCCCCAGCAGCCGGAAGCGTGCCACGATCGTTTCCCGTTCCACAGCCGCGCCCCTGCCTTCCCCGGCCGCTCCAGACCGGCGGCCCGCTTTCCCGTGGTGACTGTCCGGACGCCCATCGTGGCAGATGGGGCACCCCCTCCCGCCAATCGCACACATCAGGGCCTGCATGACGCTACGTCAACACGTTAGCAGCGTCAACACATCAGCTCGACCGCTGAGGTTCGGCGGAAGATCGCATGAGCGGCGTGACGTGTGACTGCCGTCCGCCGCGTGCCGGTGGCAATTCCGGCTGACGAGGCCGAAGCACGCGGCGCACGACGGGGAACCGCGCCGTAGGGAGTTGCGCCCCGCGCGACTCGCCCGAGCCGAGCCGCGAAACCGCGGCGACGGCAGAACGCGCCGGCGGGCGTGCCCGCGCCAGGCCCACGCGGCGACATCCGCTGGTGCGGACGTTCGCCGGCCACTACGCGCACTATCCGTCAGACGCGCCCGGTGGTGCCGGACTCGTTTCCGCGCAACAGACCCTCGTCCACGGGGACACGGCGCAGGCTCACGCAGTTGTCTAACCATTCGCCGCGGATCGCGTTGACCTCGGCCTCGGAGTAATCCACGCCGTGCCCCACAGGGGCACCGCGGCGGTCATGGCCGGCAGTTCGGAGGTGACAACCCAAGTGCACAGAGAATGCAAAATGGTGGATCCGGGGAGCGCGATCCAACAGAAACCCGCAAGTTACTTCACCAATCGACGCGATCGTCCTTAGGGTGCTGGGGGTATCCGAACGGATGCCGACGCCAGGAAAGGAACGTGCGTTGACCAGTCCGACTTCGACAGACGGCGGGCGCAAGCGGTACGCGCTCATCGGCACCGGACACCGGGGACGGGAGTATGCGCGTGGGCTGTGCGGGGAGTACCGCGACGTCGCCGAACTCGCCGCCCTCCTCGACCCCAACCCCGGCCGGCTCGACTTCTACCAGGACCTCATCGCCGGCCTCGGCACGGGCGCGGCCGCACCCACCGGGTACGAGAGCCCCGACGACCTCGAGCGGATGATCGGCGAGCAGCGGATCGAACGCGTCGTGGTCACCGCCCCGGACCACGCCCACGCGGACCTCGTGGCCCGCTCGCTGCGGGCCGGCGCCGACGTGATCGTGGAGAAGCCGCTCGCGACGGACGCCGACGGAACGCGGCTGATCGTGGACGCCCTGAACGAGAGCGGCCGCGATCTGGTGATCACCTTCAACTACCGCTACTCGCCGAGGAACGCCGCGCTGCGCGAACTCGTGGCCTCGGGCGCGGTGGGCGAGGTCACCAGCGTGCAGTTCGAGTGGGTGCTCGACACCAGCCACGGCGCCGACTACTTCCGCCGCTGGCACCGGGAGAAGCCCAACTCCGGCGGGCTGCTGGTACACAAGGCGTCCCACCACTTCGACCTCGTCAACTGGTGGATAGACGACGTGCCCAGCCGCGTGTACGCCTCCGGCGGACTGCGCTTCTACGGGGCCGCCAACGCCGCCCGCCGGAGCCTGGGCCCGCGGCCCGAGCGCGGCACGACGGAGAACAGCGCCGCCGACCCGTTCCTGCTCGACCTGCGGAGCGACGAGACCCTGCGCCGGATGTACCTGGAGGCCGAGCACCACGACGGCTATCTGCGCGACCGCGACGTCTTCGGCGAGGGCATCACCATCGAGGACAACCTCGCGCTCGTCGTGGACTACGCGGGCGGCCCCTCGCTGAGCTATGGCCTCAACGCGCACAGCCCCTGGGAGGGTTACCGCGTCGCCATCAACGGCACCGAGGGCCGCGCGGAGCTCGACGTGGTGGAGCGCGCGGCGGTCATCACGGACGCGGCGCGGCCCGCGGTCGTCGACCCGAGCGCGGTGAAGGACGCGGCGGCCGTCGCGGGCGCCCGGGAGGAGAGCGAGCGGCTGATCCTCCAGCGGCACTGGGAGCCGGCCCGCGAGGTGGAGATCCCGCAGGCCGACGGCGGCCACGGCGGCGGCGACGCCGAACTGTTCCGGGCGCTGTTCCGCGAGGGGCCCGCCGACCCGCTCGGCCGCGCCGCCGGCATCGTGGACGGCATCAGGGCCGTCTCGGTCGGCATCGCGGGCAACCGCTCCCTGGCCACCGGGCTCCCGGTGACGGTCGCCGACCTCGACCTCGGCGACGACCGGCTGCCGTAGGGCCTGTATCGAGTTCCCGTCCGGGCCCGCGACGCCAGTCACGGCACCTCGCCGCTCCCCCAGACTCCGTCTGGGAGGTGCCCCCAGCCGAATCGCGCGAATACGGCCGGGTATGAGCTGCGATCCGGTGCCTTGCTGGGGGTACCTCCCAGGCCCCCAAGGGCCTGGGGGGGCACCGCGTCTGACGCCGCGGGCTGATCCGACCGGGAACTCGATACAGGCCCTAGCCCCCTCCCCCCGCGGCGACCGGGAACTCCGGCCGGGCGGGGCCGCACCCCCTTGACGCTTCCGGACATCACGTCTAACTTCCCCCGCGAACTTGAATCGTTTCACGCTCGTTCGTCGCGTTCGAGCCGCATCCTGTTCGAGCTGCATGGGGAAGATCGTGTGGAAGAAGGAGCGCCATGTCCGGCCCCGCCCCCACCCCGCCTCTGCTCCGACTACGTGATGTCGCCAAGTCCTTCGGCGCCGTTGCCGCCGTCAAGGGCGTGTCCCTCGCCCTCCACGCAGGGGAAGTGCACGCCCTCGCCGGGGAGAACGGCGCCGGCAAGTCCACCATCGTCAAGATGCTCGCCGGTGTGCACCGGCCGGATTCCGGCGGCGTGGAGATCGACGGCCGGTTGGTCGTACTGCACGACCCGGCCGCGGCCCGCGCCGCCGGCATCGCCGTGATCCATCAGGAACCGACCCTCTTTCCCGACCTGTCCGTGGCCGAGAACATCTTCATGGGCCGTCAGCCGACGCGCCGCCTCGGCCGCATCGACCGCGACGCCATGCACACGGCCACGACCGCCCTGTTCGCCCGGCTCGGGGTCGCGATCGACCCGGGCCGGCCGGCCCGGGGCCTGTCCATCGCCGACCAGCAACTGGTCGAGATCGCCAAGGCGCTGTCCCTGCGGGCCCGGGTGTTCGTGATGGACGAGCCCACCGCCGCGCTGTCGGGAGTCGAGGCGCGGCGCCTGTTCGCCGTCGTGCGGGGCCTGTGCGAGCGCGGCGCGGCCGTGCTGTTCATCTCGCACCGCTTCGACGAAATCTTCGCCCTGTGCCGGGACATCACCGTGCTGCGCGACGGGGCGTGGGTGTCCACCGACCGCGTCGCGGACGTCACCGTGGACGCCGTGATCCGCCGCATGGTGGGCCGGGAGGTCTCCGCACTGTTCCCCAAGGAGGACGTCGAGCCGGGCGAAGTGGTCCTGGACGTCCGGGGGTTGACCAGAACCGGGGTGTTCGAGGACGTCGGGTTCACCGTTCGCCGGGGCGAGATCGTCGCGCTCGCCGGGCTCGTCGGCGCGGGGCGCAGCGAGGTGGTCCGCGCCGTGTTCGGCGTGGACCGCTACGACCGGGGCGAGGTGCGGGTCGCCGGCCGCCGGCTGCTGCCGGGCTCCCCGGCCGCGGCGATGGCGCGAGGCGTCGCGCTGGTGCCGGAGGACCGGCGCCAGCAGGGGCTGGTGATGGAGCTGTCGGTCGAACGGAACGCCGCGCTCACCCGGTTGCGCCCGCTGGCGCGGTTCGGCCTGCTCTCGGCCCGCGCGGAACGGCGCGCCGCCCACGACTGGGCGCGCCGGCTGCGCGTCAAGCACGGCCGGCCGGGCGACCCGGTGGGCACCCTCTCCGGCGGGAACCAGCAGAAGCTGGTGCTGGCCAAGTGGCTGGCCACCGAGCCGAAGGTGCTGATCGTCGACGAGCCCACGCGGGGCATCGACGTCGGCACGAAGGCGGAGGTGCACCGGATCATGTCGCGGCTGGCCGCCGAGGGCATGGCCGTGGTGATGGTGTCCTCGGAGCTGCCCGAGGTGCTGGGCATGGCCGACCGGGTGCTGGTGATGCGCGAGGGGCGGATCACCGCCGACCTGCCGGGGGCGGAGGCCACCGAGGAGTCGGTGATGTTCGCGGCCACCGGCCGGGCGGGGGAGGCGGCATGACGGCTCAGGAGACCCGGGCAACGGCGGCCGGGGAGCGGGCACCGGCCCCGCGCGCGGGCGGCGTGCGGAGCCTCGCGGGGGTGCGCGAGCTGGGTGTCGCGCTGGCGCTGGCGCTGCTGGTGGCGGTGACCGCCGCGGACAACTCCCGTTTCCTGTCCGCCCAGAGCATCCGCGACGTGCTGCTGAGCGCGTCGATCCTGGTGGTGCTCGCGGTGGGGCAGACGGTGGTCGTCATCACCCGGAACATCGATCTGTCGGTGGGGTCGGTGCTGGGCCTGACCGCGTTCGCCACGGGCAAGCTGTTCGTCGCCGCGCCCGGCACGCCGATCCTGGTCGCGGTGGCGGCCGGCGTCGGGCTGGGGGCGCTGTGCGGGCTGCTCAACGGCGCGCTGATCGCCGCCGCCCGGGTGCCGGCGCTGGTCATCACGCTGGGCACGCTGTACGTGCTGCGCGGCGTGGACCACTCGTGGGCGTCGGGCGAGCAGATCAACGCGGCGGACATGCCGCGTTCGTTCCTCGACCTGGGCACGGCCACGCTGCTGGGCGTGCCGGTGCTGGCGCTGGTCGCGGCGGCGGTGCTGTGCGTGGTCGCCACCTGGCTGCGGTCCTACCGCAGCGGGCGCGAGCTGTACGCGATCGGCTCCGAGCCGGCGGCGGCCCGGCTGTCGGGGATCCGGGTGGGCCGCCGGGTGTTCCTGGCGTTCCTGATCAGCGGCTCGCTGGCGGGCCTGGCCGGGGTGCTGCACGCGGCCCGGTACGGAACGGTGGACGCGACCGTGGGCACCGGCATCGAACTCCAGGTCGTGGCCGCGGTGGTGGTGGGCGGCGTGGCCATCTTCGGCGGCAGCGGAACGGTCTGGGGCGCGGCGCTCGGGGCCCTGCTGCTGACCACCATCGGCAGCTCGCTGGCGGTGCTGCGGGTGGATCCGTTCTGGCAGCAGGCCGTGGTGGGCGCGCTGATCCTCGCCGCGATCGGGCTGGACCGGCTGCTCGCGGCGCGGCTCGCGGCGCGCGCGATCCGATCGACGGGGAGGACCGCTCATGGCGCATGACACGCTCTACGCACAGCCGCAGGAGCCGGGCGCGCCGGTCGCCCGGGGCGGCCGGCTGGTCCCGCTGCTGCGCCGGTGGGACACGGCGGTGGTGGCCGCGCTGCTGCTGGTCGTGGTGGGTTCGGGGCTGCTGGTGGACGAGTTCGCCACCGGCCGCAACGCGCAGTTCCTGCTGCTGGACGCGGTGGCCATCGGGCTGGTCGCGCTGCCGATGACGCTGGTGATCGTCACCGGGGAGATCGATCTGTCGGTGGCCAGCACGCTGGGCCTGTGCAGCGCGGTGATGGGTCAACTGTGGCTGTCCGGGCTGCCCCTGGAGCTGATCGTGGTGGCCGCCGTGGCGCTGGGCGCCGCGCTGGGCGCGGTGAACGGGCTGTTCGTGACGGTGTTCGGGCTGCCGTCGCTGGCGGTGACGATCGGCACGCTGGCGGCGTACCGGGGGCTGGCGTTCGTGGTGCTGGGCGACCGCGCGGTGGCCGACTTCCCCGGTGACTGGACGGACGCGGCGACGGCCACGGCGCCGGGCGGCGCGCTGCCCTGGGTGATGGTGGTCACCGGGGTGCTGGCCGTGGTCTTCGGCGTGGTGCTGCACGCGACGCCCCTCGGCCGGGAGCTGTACGCGATCGGCAGCAACGCGGAGGCCGCGCGGTTCTCCGGGATCCCGGTGGTCCGCCGGAAGTTCTGGCTGTTCGTCGCCTGCGGGGCGGTCTCCGGCCTGGCGGGCGTGTACTGGACGCTGCGGTACGCCAGCGCCCGGGCCGACAACGGCGAGGGGCTGGAACTGGCGGTGGTGGCCGCGGTGTTGCTCGGCGGGGTGTCCATCTTCGGCGGGCGCGGCACGCTCGCCGGGGTGTGCGCCGGAGTGCTGCTGCTGGGCACGCTGCGCAACGCGCTCCAACTGGCCGACGTGCGCTCCGACACGCTCGACATCGTGACGGGGTCGCTGCTGATCCTCTCGGTGGTGGTGCCGAACGCCGTGGCGCTGCTGCGCGCCCGGCTGGGCCGCTCCCCCGCCGGCTCCCCCCGTTCCCCTGACCGTTCCCCGGCCGACTCCTCGGCTCATACCCCGTAGGAACAAGGAAGGGATTCTCCGATGCCCAAGCGCAGTCTCAGTCGCACCTCCCGGGCCGGCGCGGCGGCCGTCGCGCTCGCGGCGCTGCTCGCCACGGCCGCGTGCTCCGGAACGACGCGCGACGACAACGACGAGTCCGGGGACGCGGGCGCGGAATCGACCGCCACGGCCGATCCCGACGCCCCGATCGCCGAGGACCTGGTGGTCGCGTTCCTGCCCAAGCAGGTCAACAACCCCTATTTCACCGTGGCCGACGAGGGCGGCCGGGCGGCGGTCGAGGAGTTCGGCGGGGAGTTCAAGGAGACCGGCCCGTCCGAGGCCAGCGCCTCCTCCCAGGTGAGCTACATCAACACCCTGTCCCAGCAGGGCTCCGACGTGATCGCCATCTCCGCCAACGACCCCAACGCGGTCTGCGGCGCGCTGGACGGCGCCCGGGAGGAGGGCGCGCGCGTGGTGACGTTCGACTCGGACACCAACCCGGAGTGCCGCGACCTGTTCATCAACCAGGCGACGGCCGAGGGCATCGCGCGGACGCAGATCGAGCTGATCTCCGAACAGATCGACGGCGCGGGCCAGATCGCGATCCTGTCGGCGACGCCCAACGCGACGAACCAGAACGCGTGGATCGAGCTCATGGAGGAGGAGCTGGCCGAGCCGGAGTACGCCGACATCGAGCTCGTCACGGTCGCGTACGGCAACGACGAGGACGAGAAGTCCTTCCAGGAGACGCAGGGCCTGCTGCGCTCGTATCCGGATCTGGAGGGCATCATCTCGCCGACCACGGTCGGGCTGGCCGCCGCCGCGCGGTATCTGTCGGGCTCGGAGTTCGGCGGCGAGGTGGCGCTCACCGGGCTGGGCACGCCCAACCAGATGCGGGAGTTCGTCCGGGACGGCACGGTCGAGGCGTTCGCCCTGTGGAACCCGGCCGACCTCGGCTATCTGGCCGCGTACGCGGGCGCCGCGCTGGCCTCGGGCCGGATCACCGGCGCGGAGGGCGAGACGTTCGAGGCGGGTGAGCTGGGCGAGTTCACCGTGGAGGCCGACGGTGTGGTCGTCCTGGGCCCGCCGACGGTGTTCGACGCGGAGAACGTCGACGACTTCGACTTCTGAGCGTTCCCGCTGAGCCTTCCCGCCCCGGCGGCGGGCGCGTGGCACCGGCCGCGCGCCTGCCGTTCCGGATCGCGACCGAATCAGATCAACACCTGCCCTCTTCCGCCCGGTTGCGAACGGTGATACTTTCCGCCCGCGAATCGGCGACTCACCGGTCCCGGCCCCAACGAGCGAGGGAGCCCGCCCATGCCGCCCGAGGACGAGTGGGTGCAGACCCTGTCCGCCGGACCTCTGCTGGCCATCGCGGGAGCCGCGATCGCCCTGCTGCTCTATCTGATCGTCGCGCTGCGGCTGCACGCCTTCCTGGCGCTCATCACCGTGAGCCTGCTGACGGCGTTCGCCGCGGGAATCCCCGCCGAGCACGTCGTGCCGACGCTCACCGAGGGCTTCGGCACCACACTGGGCAACGTGGCGCTGCTCGTCGGGCTCGGCGCCATCCTGGGCCGACTCATCGAGGTCACCGGCGGCGCGCAGTCGCTGACCGACGCGCTGATCCGGCGCTTCGGCGAGGAACGGGCGCCGATGGCGCTGGGCGTGGCCTCGCTCATCTTCGGTTTCCCCATCTTCTTCGACGCCGGGCTCGTCGTGATGCTGCCGATCGTCTTCACGGTCGCGCGGCGGCTCGGGGGCGGCGTGCTGCGGTACGGGCTGCCGGTGGCGGGGGCGTTCTCCGTCATGCACGTCTTCCTGCCGCCGCACCCGGGCCCGGTCGCCGCGACGGAACTGCTGGGCGCGGACATCGGGTTGGTCGTCGTCCTCGGCCTGGTGATCACCCCGCCCATCTGGTACGTGACCAGCTATCTGTTCGGCCTGTGGGTGGGCGGGCGCGTGGTGCTGCCGGTGCCGGACATCCTGAGCGGCGGACCGCAGGTGGAACGGGATCCGGAGCAGCAACCACCCCGGCCCGGCACGGTGATCGGGCTGCTGCTGCTCCCGCTGGTGATGATCTTCACCAACACCGGCCTGGACGCCGCGCGCGCCGCGGGCTGGGTCAGCGGCGAGGCGGGCTGGTACGCGCTGGCCCGGGCCCTGGGCTCCGCGCCGGTCGCGCTGCTCGTCGCCGTGCTCGTGGCCAGCTATGTGCTGGGGCCCCGGCGCGGGCTGGGGAAGGACCGGGTGACGGAGCTGACGGACTCGGCGCTCGGCCCGGTGTGCTCGATCATCCTGATCACCGGGGCGGGCGGCATGTTCGGCGCCGTGCTGCGGGCGGGCGGCATCGGCGACGCGCTCTCCGAGAGCCTGGCCGACACCGGCCTGCCCGTCATCGTGGCCGCCTATGTCATCGCCGCCGCGCTGCGCGTCGCGCAGGGCTCGGCCACCGTGGCGCTGACCACGGCCGCCGGGCTGATCCAACCGGTGATGTCCGGCGGGGAGTTCAGCGCCGTGGCGCTGGCCGCGATCGTGCTGGCCCTGGCGGCCGGCTCGGTCGTCGCCAGCCATGTCAACGACTCCGGCTTCTGGCTCGTCGGCCGGTTCATGGGCATGGACGTCAAGACGACGCTCATGACCTGGACCGTGATGCAGACGACGATCAGCGTCAGCGGCTTCGCGCTGGCGTCGCTGATCTACGCGATCGGCTGACCGTCGTCGGCCGGAACCCCGGGCTTGGCGAAGACCATGCCGTCCAGCGCGTCGGCCGCCGGCCGGTCCAGCAGCACCGCCGAATGGCACCCCGGGGGCAGCCGGCCCGCCGCCACCTCGGCGATCAGCCTGCCCAGCGCCCGTTGGTGCCCGGCGAACGCGTGCCGGGACACCGTCCGGCCCCGGTCGCGCTGCCCGGCCAGGGCCGTCTCGGCGGGCACGTCGAGCAGCACCAGATGGAAACCCCGGCCACGGCGGCGGGCGTCCCGGCCCAGCCAGCGGCGCACCCAGGCCATCCGGCCGCAGTCGTGCACGAGAACACCGGCCGGTGACCGCAACGCCCGCCACAGCCCGGCGTAATGGGCGAGCCGGACCACCGGGCGGTAGACGGAGTAGGGCAGCCAGGCGGGCAGCCGCCGGGCCCAGCGCTCCCGCGCCTCCTGGGAGTCGACGCGGATCAGCGTGCCGTCGTCGACGACCGCCCGCCGCATCAGCGTGGACTTGCCGCTGCCGGGCAGCCCGGAGACGACGACGCGGTGGCCGGCCGGCCACTGCAGGGTCAGAGGCGCGTCCACCGCACCCCGGAAGTCGCGCACCGGCGGCGCCGGCAGACCCTCCGGGTGCGAGCCGACGAGGTCCCCGCGGTGCGCCATGACGGTGTCCTTCCCCACTCCGAAGCGCGTTCCCGCGCGATGCGCCCGGCCGTGGCGCGACGACGAGACGTGACCGCGGACACGGTCAAACGTAACCGGTGCCCCATCTCGCGGCAATGGCGCCCGAGTACGCGGGAAAGGTCCGCGGCCGGAGCGATCTCGTTGGCGCGGGGAACTAGGGCCTGTATCGAGTTCCCGCCCGGGCCCGCGACGCCAGTCACGGCACCTCGCCGCTCCCCCAGACTCCGTCTGGGAGGTGCCCCCAGCCGAATCGCGCGAATACGGCCGGGTATGAGCTGCGATCCGGTGCCTTGCTGGGGGTACCTCCCAGGCCCCCAAGGGCCTGGGGGGGCACCGCGTCTGACGCCGCGGGCTGATCCGACCGGGAACTCGATACAGGCCCTAGACGGAGATCGAGGACCAGGCGAGCCAGTGGAGAACGCTCTTGACGCCCGAGGCGAGATCGACGCGGGGGCCCAGTTGAGTTCGGCCCGCGCGCGGGCGTTGCACAGGGCCGCGGGGCCGGCGTCCGCCGGGTCGGGCTCGACCGCGTCGGTGGCCGTCCCGTTCACCATGTCCCGGATGATTCCGGCGAGTTGCGAGGTGCCGACGGCCTCGTCGGCGCAGAGGTCCAGGGACGGCGCGGCCGTTCGGGAGGCGATGACGCTCTCCAGCGCGTTGGCGACGTCCTCGACGTGGATGAGCTGGACGGTGTCCGGACCGGGCGAGCCCTCTGGTGCCGGCCGGCCCTCGACAGCCCGCCGGACCCGGTCGTTGAGCAGGGAGTTGTCGGCCACATAGGGGCCGTAGGGCACGCCGAGCCGGAGCCGGGTCACGGCGGGTCCGCCGTCGGAGGCCGGGTGGGCCTCGGGCGCGGGGCGGCCGTCCGAGCCGGGGACGCGCATGTCGACGACGGACCGGACGCCGGCCGCCCGCGCACTGCCCGCGATGCGGTCGAGGGCGTCGTCGGGGGAACGGGGATCCGCCAGGTGAACGGCCACGTCGGCATCGCGCAGGGCGGTGTGGAGATCGCGGTCCGAGGGGGGCGGGGAGGTGTCGAGCCGCATGGAGGTGACGCGGTGGCCCCGGTCGGCGAGCTCTGTCAACAGGAAGGTGCCGAGCGTCCGTTCTCCGCCGAGGACGGCGATCCGGTAGGTCGGTGGCGCGGGCGCGGGTGCCGGCGGGCGCCGGGTCGCGGGCCGTTTCGCGCTGTCCGCGCGCGCCCCGGTCACCAGGGCGTGCCGCGCCAGGCGGGTCCCGGCTCATCCGGCCGCAGCGCGGCCAGCACCTGCGGCAACCGGTCGGGCCGCGCGTACAGTTGGGGCGTCGGCGCCACATACAGCAGCACCGTCGTCATCCCCGGCCGCAGGAACTCCGCGATGCGCGGCCGGATCGTGGAACGGGGCGACGCCGACGAGGTGCTCACCGCCGGATCACCCGTACACCCGGGAGCTGCTGGCCGCCTCCCCCGCGCTGCCGGCGCGGCGGCCGCCGGCGGCGGAGGTGTCATGACCGGGCGATGTGCCCGGCCACGCGGTAGGCCAGGGCCAGGATGGTGAGCACGGGGTTCACGCCGCCGTTGGTGACGTGCAGGGAGGCGTCGGCGATGTGCACGTTGTCGTGGCCCCACACCGTTCCCCAGGGGTCGGTCACCGAGGCGGCCGGGTCGCTGCCCATCCGGCAGGTGCCCGCCTGGTGCTGGCCGCCGCTGGGCACGCCGGTGGCCACCGTCCCGAATCCGAACACCGAACGGGCGCCGCCCGCGGTCAGCCAGGCCGCGGCGCGCTCGGCGAGGAACGCGGCGGTGCGGCCGTCCTCGGGGTGCGGGCTGCCGCCGAGGCGGGCGACGGGGACGCCGAAACGGTCCCGGGTGCCGGGATCGACGGTGACCCGCGCGGCGGGGCTGGGTATCTCCTGGACCGGGCCGGCGACCAGGGCCAGCCGCGGGTACAGCTCGCGCATGCCGGCCTTGGCCGCGGCCCCCCAGGCGGGCAGGACGCCGAGCCCGGTGAGCGTGGCGTACACCTGAGTGGGGGTGGGCACGAAGTCGTTGGCGAGCATGCCGCCGCCCACCACTCCGGCGTTGTGGTGCCGGTAGTCGTTGGTCGAGATGCTGGGGCCGGGGCCGACGCAGTCCTGGACGGCCTCGTCGAAGAGGGCGTGCGCGCCCGCGTAGAGGTGGCCCTGGAGGTTGCGGCCGACCTGGTCGAGGTTGTTGCCCAGCCCGCGCGGCTCCCGCTCGGAGGCGCTGTTGAGGAGCAGGCGGGCCGTTTCGACGGCCCCGGCGGCGAGCACGACGTGGCCGGCGACGACCTCGCGGCGCACGGTCCGCCCGTCCCGCTCGGCGACCAGGGCCACGCCGGTGACGCGCCCGCCGGGCCCGCCGGTGACGACGCGTTCGGCCTGGGCGCCGGTGAGCACGTCGCAGCGGCCGGTGGCGACCGCGCGCGGGATGACGGTGTTGTGCGTGCCGTTCTTGAACTCGCCGGGGCAGCCGAAGCCGACGCACGCGCCGCAGTTCACGCAGCCGCCACGGCCGTCGCGCGGCACGGAGTTGACCAGCAGCGGCACCGGCGAGGTCCGCAGGCCCAACTCCCGGGCGCCGCGGGCCAGGACGCGCGCGGTGCCGTTGGGGCGCACCGGCGGCATGGGGTAGCCGCGGGTGCGGCGGCCGGCGAACGCGTTCCCGGCCGGGTCGCCGGAGACGCCGATCTCCCATTCCGCGCGGTCGTACTCCGGCTCCAGGTCGTCGTACGTCAGCGGCCAGTCGGCCAGGGAGCTGCCCTCGGGAACGCCGTAGGTGGTGGCCATCGTGAAGTCCTCGGGGCAGAACCGCCACGCCTGGGCACCGAAGACGCGGGTGCCACCGCCGGCCGTCATGGCGTTGTTGCTCCAGCGCGGGTCGGCCGGCCACACCACCTCGTCGCCTGCCGGGCCGGCGATCACGCGGGGGTTGCCGGCGGCGGGCGGGCCGGCCGGGGTGTCCAGGCCGCCGTTGACGGCGAGGACCATGCGCTGGTTGCGCAGATGGTCCGGCCGCAGGTCGGCGGCGGTGAGCCAGGGGCCGCGTTCCACGAGGAGCACCGTGAGACCGGCCTCGGCCAGCACACAGGCGGCGACGCCGCCCCCGGCGCCGGAGCCGACCACGACGGCGTCGTACCTGTCCCGGGTCGCCGCCCACGCGATGGTGGGCGGGGGCGTCCGGTCCGGCTCGGGCTCGTCCTCGGGGCCCGGGCGGTAGCCGATGGCGCGCCAGGTCGCGCCGCCGGTGTTGCCGCCGTTGCCCGGGTCGCCGTAGTAGCCCTGGGCGCACAGCCGGATCACCGCGCGCAGGAACGCCGCGGGCGCCACCTCGCCCCAGTCGGCGGCCGGGCGGTCCTCGAGGAGGTCGGCGATGACGGCGTCGGCGGCCTCGGGCGGCAGCGCGGCGAAGCCGGCGGCGCCGTGCCGCGCGGCGGCCTCCGCGTCCAGCCGGGCCAGGCCCGCGTCGACGAGCGGGGCGTCCGCGCGGGCGTGGCCGGCCAGGGCGCCCGGCAGGAACTCCCGGATGCCCGCCGCCCAGCCGCCGGGGTGGTCGTCGGCTGGGACGAGACGGTCGACCAGGGCCCGCAGGGTGTCCGGCGGCGGTGTCATCGAAATCTCCTCGCGCTCGTCGTGGCTTTCGGTGCGGAAACGCAGTGCCGCAGCAGGATCGCAGGTCCCGGAATCGAATCGGACATCGAAATCCGTCGAAAGCGAATTCCGCCACTGGACACCTGGAAATTTCCGGCGTACTCATGTCACCGACGCCGCATGCGTGGCGCACCGGCTCCCGCCGAGTCGAAATATTTCGACGGGATTCGGCGGGGACGTTCCGACTTGGTGAGGAGGCAGGCCGTGACCGGAATCACCGATGTGGCCCGGCACGCCGGGGTCGCGGTCAGCACCGTCTCCTACGTGATCAGCGGCAAGCGGTCCATCTCGCCGCCCACCCGGCGCCGGGTGCTGGACAGCATCGCGGTCCTGGGCTACCGGCCCCCGTCCGCCGCCCGGTCGCGGACGCTGGGCCTGGCGGTGCGCGTGGACGACGGCACGCACCGGCCGCTGCTCGCCGAGTTCATGCTGTCGGCGAGCGTCGCGGCCCGCCGTTACGACCGGAACGTCCTGCTGCTCACCGACGAGCACGAGCACAGCATCCTGGACGCGGCGCTGCTGGACGGGCTGATCCTGATGGACGTGGGCGTCCTGGACCCGCGCCTGGACACCGTCCGCGGGCTGCCGGTCCCCACGGTGCTGCTCGGGCTGCCGCGCGACCCGGCCGGGCTGCGGTGCGTGGACCTCGACTTCCGCGCGGCCGGCCGGCTGTGCGTGGACCACCTCGCCGAGCTGGGCCACCGCGAGATCGTCCTGCTCGGCGCCCCGGGGGCCGCCTGCCGGCGCCGGGCCGGCTTCGCCGAGCGCACCGCCGCCGGCGCGGCCGAGCGGGCCGCCGCCCGCGGGGTGCGGCTCACCCACCGCCCCTGCGAGGGCGACTGGGACAACACCGCGGGCACGCTCACCCGGGTCCTCCAGGAACGGCCGGAGACCACCGCCATCATCGTGCAGAACGAGGCCGCCACCCCCCATCTGGCGCCGCTGCTGCGCGGGTTCGGCCGGGCGATCCCGGAGGACCTGTCCCTGGTGGCCGTCGGCTCGGACGCCGTGGCGACCGCGGGCAGTCCGTTACTGACCTCGGTCTCCGTGCCGGCCGCCGAGATGACCGCGCGGGCCGTCGAGCTGCTGATGGACGAGCCGGGCCGGGCCGGGGAGCGGACCGTGCTCCTCGCCCCGCGGCTGACCGCCCGGGCCAGCACCGCCCCGCCCCGCTCCCACTGACCCACCGCCGGCCGCGGCAGGGCCTCCGGCAGGCCGCCGTTCACCCGCACCCTGCCGAAGGACACCCCCATGCCTCCCGCACGCCCCCGACGCCACCACGCACAACGACAAGCACAGGAGAGCCAGATCATGGCGAGCATGTTCCGGGAACACGACGGCGGCCTCGAATGGCGCGGCCGGCACGAGACGCTGCGCGTGGAGCCCTGGGGCCCCGACGCGCTGCGGGTCCGCGCCGTCCTCGGCGCCGTCCGCGACGACATCCCCGGCGCCCTGCTGGACCGCCCGGCGCCCGGCGCCGCCCGGATCACCGTCCCCGACCTGACCGGGCGGCGGGTCTTCAAGAACGGCCTCGGCTCGCCCACCGACGCGCTGCCGCCCGCCACCGTGGTCAACGGCCGGCTCACCGCCGAGATCACCGCCGAGGGCGAGCTGCGCTTCACCCGCACCGGCGACGACGGCGAACTCCTCGCCGAACGCCGCGCGCACTTCTGGTGGCCGGGCACCCGCGTGCACACCCCGGTCGGCCACGGTCACCAGCGCCTCGAACAGTACTTCGCCGCCTACGAGGGCGAGCGGCTGTACGGCCTCGGCCAGCACCAGCAGGGCCGGCTGGACCGCAAGAACACGGTCGTCGACCTGGTGCAGCGCAACACGGAGATCACCATCCCGTTCGTGCTGTCCAGCCGCGGCTACGGCCTGCTGTGGAACAGCCCCGCCGTGGGCCGCGTCGAACTCGCCGACAGCGGGACCCGCTGGGTCGCCGACAGCGCCCGCCAGATCGACTACTGGATCACCGCCGGCGACACCCCGGCCGACATCCTGCGCCACTACGCCGACGCCACCGGCCACGCGCCCGAATTCCCCGAGTGGGCCACCGGCTTCTGGCAGTGCAAGCTGCGCTACCGCACACAGGCCGAGCTGCTGGAGGTGGCCCGCGAGCACAAGCGCCGGGGGCTGCCGATGTCCGTGATCGTCGCCGACTTCTTCCACTGGACCCGGCTGGGCGACTGGAAGTTCGACCCCGAGGAGTGGCCCGACCCGGCCGCCATGGTCACCGAACTCGACGAGCTGGGCATCCGGTTGATGGTGTCCATCTGGCCCTCGGTCAACCAGTCCAGTGAGAACTACGACGAGATGGAACGGCGTGGGCTGTTCGCCGCCAACGAGTACGGCACCGCCGCGCACGCCACCTGGATCGACAAGGGCTCCGACAGCCGGATCAGCGTCGCGTTCCTCGACCCGACCAACCCGGAGGCGCGCGCGTACGTCTGGGACAAGGTCCGGCGCAACTACCAGGAAATGGGCATCAATCTGTGGTGGCTGGACGCCTGCGAGCCGGAGATGAAGCCGGCCCACCCCGCCAACCTCCGCTACCACGCCGGTCACGGGCAGGAGGTCGCCAACCTCTACCCGCGCGAGATCGCCCGCGCCTTCCACGAGGGCATGGCCGCCTCCGGCAACACGGACGGCATGTCGTTCGCCCGCTCCGCCTGGGCGGGCAGCCAGCGGTACGGCACCGCCGTGTGGTCCGGCGACATCGGCACCGACTTCGCCGCCCTGCGGACCCAGATCGCGGCCGGCCTGAGCATCGGCCTCTCCGGCATCCCGTGGTGGACCACCGACATCGGCGGCTTCCACGGCGGCGACCCCGACGACCCGGCCTACCGCGAAGTCATCGTGCGCTGGTTCCAGTTCGGCGCGTTCTGCCCGATCTTCCGGCTGCACGGCTTCCGGGTGCCCTGGCTGCCGCTGGGCGGCGAGATGACCGGCGGCCCCAACGAGGTCTGGTCCTACGGCCCGGAGGCCTACGAGGTGATGTGCCGCTACCTCCGGCTGCGCGAGCGGATCCGCCCCTATGTCGCCGAGCAGATGCGCACCGCCGCCCGGGAGGGCCTGCCGGTGATGCGCCCGCTGTTCCTGGAGTTCCCCGCGGACGACGCGTGCTGGACCGTCACCGACCAGTACCTGCTGGGGCCCGACCTGCTGGTCGCCCCCGTCACCGGGGCCGGGGCCGTCGCCCGCGAGGTGTACCTGCCGCGCGGCGCCCGCTGGAGGTGCGCCTGGACCGGCGTCCGTTACGAGGGCAGCACCACGGTCACGGTCGACGCCCCCCTGGACCGGATACCGCTGTTGCTGCGCGACGACGCGACCCTGCCCATCGCCGAGGCGTGACCCCGGCTTCGGGCCCGGGAGTTCACGCCTTCCGGGCCACGCCCAACGGTGCGGGGGGCGCCCGCCGACGGCCGGGACCGGCAAGGGAGCACATTCGTGGCCGGCATCATCACTGGACCGGGCCCCGTACGCATGCTCCCGCCCCGCCCGGGCAGTCCTTTCCATGAGGCCGTCGTCCAGCCCTCGGGAGCATCGGTGATACCAGCGGTTCGCGGCCGCCCCTGGGGCGTGCTGGTCGTCGTCCTCGGTTGTCTGGCGGCCATGGTGATGAGCGCCCAGCCGGCCCGGGCGGCGGTGCCCCGCCACACCGAGACGCTGCTGTTCGACGGCGGCGGGGAGAGCCTCAACGGCGTCCGCTACCACTCCTTCCGCATCCCCTCGCTGGTTCGCACCACCGAGGACACGCTGCTCGCCTTCGCCGAGGGCCGGGTGACCAGCGCCGCCGACGACGGCCAGAACATCAACCTGGTCTACAAGCGTTCCGAGAACGACGGCGCCACCTGGTCACCGCTGATGCAGGTCGCCGGCATTGGCCCGGGGAAGTGGGGGAATCCCACGGCTGTCGTCGACCAGGACACCGGGACGATCTGGCTCTTCCTCCTGTGGAACGACGCCGACTACGTCCGCCCCACCACCTGCCAGACCGACCCGGCGCGCTGGGACGATCGCAGGGTCTACGTCACCAGCAGCACCGACGACGGGCTGACGTGGGCCCCGCCCACCGACCTCACCGAAACCCTCAAGCCGCGGACTCTCGCCAACGGCTGCGTCTGGGCACACGACATCATCGGCCCGGGCACGGGCGTCCAGACCTCCTCCGGCCGCCTCGTCGTCCCGGCCCTGCACCGCTCCATCTACAGCGACAACCACGGCCTGACATGGCAGGTGGAACGGCTTGCGGACCCCTCCGGCGACCTCCTGGCCGAGGGCACCAGCGAAGCGACGGTGCTGGAGCTCACGGACGGGCGGCTGTACCGGAACGACCGCGCCACTCCCACGTTCTGGTCCCCCGCCGACGAATCCACCCAACGCCGATGGGTCACCCGGGGCCAGATCGGCACGGGCTTCGCCCCCTTCGCCCCCGACCCGGCCCTGCGCGACCCGCGCATGGAAGCGTCGGTCCTCCGGTACACCGCGGCCGGGACGCCCCGGATCATGTTCCTCAACTCCGACGACGTCGACCAGCGCCGTCACATGCGCATCCGCGTCAGCTACGACGAGGCCGAAACCTGGGCGATCTCACGCCCGTTGAGCGACGCCCCGCTGCCCGGCGCCTCGACTCCCGGCTGGGAGGGGCTGGGCGCCGCGGACGTGGTGGAGGGCGGCTACTCCAGCATGGCCAAGACGGCCGACTTCTTCGTCGGCGCGCTGGTCGAGGTGAACGAGAACGCCTCCGCCGCGGACCGCGAGGCCGCCCATCGCTCGATCGTCTTCCGCAAGGTGAACCTGCCCTGGATCCTGAACGGCCGCGCCGAGCCGGCGCCGTAGCGCGGCGCGCCGTCCCGCCGGCCGAACGACCGGCGGGACGGCGCGGGCAAGGGCTCGGGCGATGACGTCAGCGGGGTGACCAGCCGAACGCCACTCCCGATGCGGGGAGATCGCCCTGGCCGGGCTGGTGGGTCGTCACCTCGCCCGTCGCTCCGGTGCGGCCGCCGGTCGCGTTCGCCCAGGGCAACGCGTGCAGGGCCCCGTACGGGGCGGGACCGTTCGGCATGCCGACGTTCAGGTGCGTGCCGGTGGCGTGGATATGCCGGCCCATGAACTGCTCCGGGCCCGGGGCACCGGGCAGCCCGGACGCGTTGCCCGCCTCGATCCAGAAGTCGGAGTCACCCGGCGCCCCGAGCGGGGAGAAGGTCTGGATCGCGCCCGCCTCAGCGCTCGTTCCGATGTTCTCACCGGGCACGCCGACCGCCAGCAGCATGGTCGAGGCGGTGCTCACCGCCCTCGGCGCGGTGTTCGCGACGGACACGGTCGCGCCGAACTCGTCGTCGGTCTCCGCCACCCCCTCCACGCCGGCGTTCTCCTGATGGATGTTGGCCAGCTCGCTGACCGATCCGGCCGCGGTCACCTGGAGCGTGACCACCCGGCCCGAGTCACTCCGGAGGGTTCCGTCGACCGTGCGGTCCTCGCGGGGAACGCCGACGGCCAGGACCGAGTCGGTCGCACCCGCGGCGCCCGAGGGGCGGTACGCGGCCATCGAGAGCGTGGCGCCGAACCGGTCGCCGGCCTGTGCGTCACCGCTGATACCGGCGGTGTTCTGGTGGATGTCGGCCACGGGGTTCGGGATGTTGTCCGCGTTGAGGTCGTGATCGAACACCCACACCATCCCGGAGGCCGCCTGGTCCCCCACGGACTCGAACGCGGTGCCGATCGCGAAGTGGTTCGGTGTGCCCGCGACCGACAGGCCGAACCGGTCGCCCGCCTCCATGACTCCCGGCACACCCGGCTGGTCCTGGTGCACCCTCCTGCTGATCGTGCCGCGCAGGTAGAAGACGATGCCGGCGTTCGTGAACCCGTCGAAGTCCTTGTTGGGCACGCCGATCAGCAGGTACGGCACGCCCGCGTCGGTGTGGCCGGTGGCCAGTGCGTCTCCCATCCGGTCCTCGGCCTGGGGCACCGCTGCCCCGACGACGCCGGAGCCCTCGCCCTGGCTCAGGTTGAGGGCCGCCTGGCCACTGCCCAGTCCGTCGGGGGAGCCGTACAGCACCGACACCATGCCGACGTCCGCCAGGGAGTCGATGTCCTCGTCGGGTATGCCCACGACGAGGTCGGTGCAGCCGTCCTCGTTGTGGTCGAACACGGCCAGCTCTTCCCCGAACCGGTCATCGGCCTCGGCCACGTTCGGCACATGTCCGAGGTCCTGATGAATCACCGCGACGCCCTTGCCGCCGCCGTAGACGATCCGCGCCAGCCCGGCCTCCGCGTTCCCGCCCACGGTCGCCGAGGGGTCGCCCGCGGCGACGTCCGCCGCGCCGTCGCAGTTGAAGTCGGTGACGCGTGGTGCCCCGACCGTGTCACCGACCCAGTCGTGCAGGTCGTCGACCCGGGTGTCGACCGCGCCGGTACGGGTCTCCGTCTCGTCCACGCCGAAGCAACCACCCTGCCACGAACGGCTGTTGACGGCGACGAGCTCGATCTGCCCGCCGGATTCGCGCACCGCGGGGCCGCCGGTGTCCCCCTTGCAGACAGCCGAACCCTCTTGGCCGGTGATGGCGACCTCGGTGGTGCTCACCGTGTCCACGGTGAACGTGCCGGTGTGCAGTGTGAGAGGGGCCCACTCGTCCGTGGTGCGGCCGTAACCCGCGACCCGCAGCTCCTCCCCGACCGCGGGGGCGCCGGTGCTGAGAGCGACGGGGGTGACGTCGGGAACCGGTCGGGCCAACCTGGCGAGTACCAGGTCCCGGTCGTTGTGGGGAACCAGCTCCACGACGTCACGAACGTGGCCGGAGGTGGTGGTGAGGTCGGTGCGGCCGATGGTGGCGACGGTCGCCAGCCGGGGCTTGCCGGCGGGCACCGACAGGCTCACCGCCGGATCGTCGGCGAAGCAACTGGCGGCGGTGAGCAGCCACTCCGTGTCGACCAACGCGCCCGAGCAGGCACGCCGGCCGTCACCGATGTCCAAACGCGCGGTGAATCCGTGGATGTTGCCGGACTCGGGAGGGCCGACCACGGCCCGGGCGGGTACGGCCGTCAACGCCAAGGATGCCGCGGTCAGGGCCGCGGTCAGCGCGGCCAGCGTGACTGGCCGGGTTCTTCGGGACCGGTTCATGAGGAAAGACCTTCTTGGCTGGAGGTGGTGATGAGTTCCACGAGCAGGTGGTCGCGGTGCTCCGGTTCGTCGGTGGGCTCACCGACCGGGGTCCACTCGTCCGCGGGGACGGTGAAGGACTTCTCCTCGTCTTCGACGGTCATGTTCGCCGTGGTCGTCGTGTCGGCGGCGCCCTTGATCGCGTACACGGCCGGCAGTTCGAGGCTCAGGTAGCCCTCGGTGCCGGTGACGCGGAAGCAGATCCGGTCGCTCTGGTCGCGGGCCCAGACCTCCAGCAGCCCGGTGGGGCCGCAGTCGGTGAGCACGATGTGCCCGTCGCCGCGCTTGAGGAGGATGCCACGCTCCGCGAGGATCTCGTCGGCCCGCGGGTAGTTGAAGTCCTCCACCGCGTAGCCCGGAGCCTCGTCCGCGGCTGCCGCGACGTCAGCGCCCGGGCTGGCGTCCGCGGCGGTGGTCACGAAGGTCAGTGCCGCCAGACCGCCGGCGAGGGCCGTGGTCATGGCCTTGGTCAGCCATCTCATGAAGGTCCTTTCTTGTTCTGTTCCCGCGCGGGGACTGTCGTTACGCGGGGGAGGTCAGCGCGGCTCCGGCGAGCGCCATGAGGCTGGCGAAGATGACGCAGAACGCCACGCGCCAGCGCGGAATGTCCCAGTCGTGGGTGTCGCGCCGTACGCCCTTCCGGTTCTCGTGGGCGAGCCTCGTGAGCCACGTGCGGAGCGGAAACATCCCGACCGTCAGCCCGACCAGCAGGAACGACCACACCACGAGCATGCTGGTCACCGGGTGGCCGTTCATCTCGCCCGCCACCGTCACGCCTGCCGCGCCGGCGGCCAGGACGACGGGGAACCGGGTCCGGAACGTCCGGTTCGGGATCCATGCCCCCGCCGCGGTGCAGGCGAGGGCGGTGGCCGCCACCGTCATCAGCAACGCCTGTTCAAGGGGAAGGTCTTCGAGCACGGGATGTGTCCTCACCGGGGCTCAGCCGAAGAGGCTGACGATCGGCGAAATGAGATCGTGGCCGGCATCCGAGATCGTCCTCGCCGTGCTGCTGTTGAACAGCGGTCCGGCCAGCCGGGCCGAGCCGAAGGCGCCCAGCGCCAGTCCGGCGCCGGTGACGGAGTCGAAGAACTCGCCACTGGTCCACCCGTGCTCGAAACCGGTGAACACGGCGCCGAGCCCGCCCAGTGCGAGGGAGGTGTAGCTGAACCCCGCCGCCAGCGGGATCGTGACCGGCGCCCAGGCCGGGTTGAGGCTGGCGAATCCGAATCCCGCGGCGACCAGACCGGTCGCGATACTGGCCCCGTTGGCCGTGTCCGCCCACCAAGCGGCGTCGGAGTACCAGGGCTCGTCGTCGCCGCCGCTACTGCCACCCGGGTGGACGTCGTCGTGCGTGGGGCTGTCGGCCGGGTTGGTGTTGTTCTCCCGCTGTTCCCTTGCCTCCTGGGCGGCCTGACGCGCGGCCTCCGCCGTCTCCTGCCTCCGCAGGTCGGTGGCGATGCGCCGGGCTTCGCTGGCCGCTGCCGCCGCCGTCCGCGCGTCCTCGCCCGCCGCGAGCGCGGACTGACGCGCGTTCGTCGCCGAGGCCTGGGCGCTGTAGGAGGAGGCCAGGGCGGCGCGGGCGGCGTCGATGGCCCGGTTCGCCGCGTAGTTGGCCGAACGGGAGGCGCCGCGTGCGGTGGCCGCCGCGGCCGACGCCCGGTCGGCCGACGCCTGTGCGGCGGCGGCGGACGCGTCCGCCGCGTCGGCGTTTGCCTCCGCCTGTTCGGCGTACTCCTCGGCTCTCTGGGCCGATGCCGTCGCCTGGTCGGCCCACTCCGCGGCCTCGTCCGCCGCCTCGCGGGCGTCCGCCGCCGCCTTCGACGCCAGCGCCGCGGTCTCCTGCGCCTTCTCGGCGATTCTCGCCGCGGCCGCGATCGCGCCGCGGATCGCCGCGATGTGCGCCGCGGAGTCCTCGTCGAGCTGTGCGGTCTTGTGCTGCACGACCTCGACGAAGCGCCGGCGCATCCATGCCGGTCCTTCCAGGGCGACCGCCGCGTGGGCCCGGGTGTAGGGGCCGCCGCTGGCGAGGAGCGTCGCGGTGGCGACGCCGTCGTCCTCCGCCAGCGCCTCGGGATAGGCGCGGTCGAAGAAGTCCTGCAGTGCCTGCGGGGTGTTCGCCTCGATCGCGGCGCGGGCCGCGGCCTCGACGGCACTGCCGGGGTTGTTGTCGAGGATGCGGAAAATCTGGACGCGGGAGTCCTCGGCGGCGGCCTCGATCGCCCCTTCGGTGACGAAGAGGCGCGTCGCCCGCACGTCGTCGTTCTCCAGCGCCAGTTGCGCGGCTTCCGCGATCGCGGGCGCGGAGGTCTGGGCGATGTAGAGGGCGGTCTCCCGGTCGTCCTGCCCCTGGGCGATGGCCCGGTCGGTGTCGATCCAGGCGTGGACGTCGGCGTCCGTGCCGGACAGCGCGAACTGGGCCGCCTCCCGCGTCCAGCCGCCCTTGGAATCCAGTTGGCCCACCGCGGCCTCACGGCCCAGCGTGGCGGCCAGCGCCACATCGCCCGCCGTCAGCGCCTGCTCGGCCCGGGCGACCAGGTCCTTGACGGCCGCTTCGGTCTGCTGCTCCTGCAGGCGCTTGGCCTCGAGCCGAGCCCGCTCGTCCGCCTCGATCTCCCGCAGCAGCCGGGCCTCCTCCAGGGCCTGCAGCCTGTCTTCCTCCAGACGCGCCAGCTCGGCCTCCCGCGCCGCCTCCTCCACGTCCACGGCTTCCGCGACAGCCTGCGTGGCGGCGTTGGCCGCCGCGACCGCCTCGGCGGCGTGGGCGGTGGACCTGTTCGCGTAGTCGATCGCCTCGCCCGCGTGCTCCACCGCCTCCTCGGCCGCGTCCGCCGCCCGCTCGGCGTGGGCGGCGGCGGAGTTGGCGGCGTCGCGAGCGGTACGCGCGGCGGCCGCGGAGGCGTTGGCCAAGGACTGCGCGGTGGATGCGGCGTTGGTGGCCCGGTTCGCGGCGGCGGCCGCGATCGCCGCCTGCCGCTGCGCTTCCTCGGCCTCCTGCTGTGCCGCGCCGGCGGCGGACGCGGCCTGGGCGGCGGCGCTGGCGGCGGCGGCCGCGTTGCCTGCGGCGGACGCGGCGGCGGAGCCGGCGCTGGCGGCCTGGGCGGAGGCGGTGGCCGCGTGGTCGGCGGCGGTGGCTGCCCGCCGCGCCCGGGAAGCCGCGTTGCGGGCCGCGACCGCGGCGTTGCTGGCCGCCTCGGCGTGTGCGGCGTCCCTGGATGCCTCGATCGCCGCGCTGTAGGCGCGGGAGGCGGCACGGCCGGCGGTGGCGGCGGCGTGCGAGGCCCCGGTGGCCGCCCGGGCGGCACGGCGGGAAGCGGTGACCGCGGCGTGGGAGGCCCTGATGGCGTTCCGCGCGGCGTTCGCCGCTCCCTCGGCGGCGGCGGCCGCCTTGCGGGCCGCGGCGCCGGATCTTCGCACGTCGTCCTGCGCGGCCTCCGCCTCGGCCGCGGCCTCCTCGGCCGCCTCCCGCGCCTCGGCGGCAGCGGTCTTGGCTCGCTCGGAAGCCTCGACGGCCAGTCCGGTCTCCGCCTCCGCGCGCTTTCCCTCCCGCTCGGCCACCGCGACGAGTTCCTCGATCGTGGACGACTCCTGGTCGCGGGCGCGGGCGATGTGCTGGCCGGTGTCCAGGAACCACCGGACGTCTTCGGCCGTGCCGCTGAGGGCGCGCTCGGCGTACAGCCGTACCTCTGGTCCCGCACCCACCAGCATGCCGGCGGCCTCGACCCGCTGGTCCTCCTCGCGGGCGGTGTACTGGCCGTCGGTGAGAAAGTCCGTCAACGCCTGGTCACTGCCGGCGTCCAGGGCCTCGTCGGCCTCCCGTCGGACCGCCGTGCCGCCGTTGAACATGACGGCGGTCGTGGCCACCCGCAGGTCTTCCGCGATCGCCGGCCGGTAGCCGCCGGCGAGGAAGTCCACGACGGCGCTGTCACCGCCGTCGAGGGCGATGACCGCCTCCCGGCGCAGCCCCGTGCCGGCGCGCGCGAGGTAGGTGAAGAGAGCGACGCGGTTGTCCTCGGCGGTCACCCTCGGGAGCTCGTCGGTGAGGAAAGTGGTGATGTCGGCGTCGGTGCCGCTGAGGACGAAACTCGCGGCCGCCCTGGTGGCCCTGCCCCCCGTCAGCCACGCCCTGATCGCGCGTGCCCGCTCGGTGTCGGGCAGCGCGAACGGATCGGGTGCCTCGCCGTCCGCGGCGCGGGCGGCGGCCCGGGCCGTCTGCGCCAACGCCATGGGGGAGGCCGCCGCGGCCGTGCCGGCGGCCAGGACGCCGAGGAAGCGGCGCCGACTCCAGAAAGTGGTCTGCATATGGGTGTTCTCCTCGCGTTCGCACAAAAGGGATGCCAGCGACGGCGTGACGCTCGGAACGGGGATTACGCAGGGCTTGTCGGGGGTCCACGCGGAGAACGCCGAGGTGAAGCGCCGACTGGCGATGGCGCGCCCTCCTGACAGCTCGGTCTCATGGGCCCGCCTCGAAGGTCGGCAGACAGATCCCCCGCTCGGCGGCGGGCGCCTACGGAGGCGTCGGCAATGCCACAACGAGCACACCCCGGCAGTCACGATGCTGGATCAAACGCCCCATCCCCCTGTTTCGTGATGCGGGCGCCGATCACGCTAGGGGCGATTCGCCCCACCGAGCCATGGTGCACAGTGCTCAATGCCGGTCTCCGGCTGTGCACACTGCTCAACCGGGCACCGGCCGGCCGCCCATGCCCCGCCGCAGCCACCGCGAACGCCCCCCGGCCAGCCGGGTGTTGCAACGTTGCGAGAGTTCTTGACAGGCACTCGGGGCTGGGGTCGAATGCGCGTTTGGGAGCGCTCCCATAACCCGACTCGGGAGGCGAGGGACGACATGGAACTCCGCACTGCCCTCAGATCCACGCTGGCCGCCGCGGCGGCCGGCGTGCTGGCCGTCCTGGCGGCCCCGCCACCGGCGGCGGCGCAGGACGGCGCCGCGGACGCGTACGCCGCGGAGGTGTACGAGGCCGAGGACGGCGAACTGATCGGCGTGACCGCCGCGTCCACCGCGCCGGGCTTCTCGGGCACCGGCTATGTGGAGGGCTTCGACACGGCCGACGACCGGGTCGTGGTGACGATCCCGGACAGCCCGGGCGGCCTGTACGACCTGACGGTGCACTACCGCGCGCCCTACGGCCAGAAGAACGCCGTGCTCCAGCTCAACGGCGCGGGCATGGGCGAGGTGACCCTGCCGGAGACCACGGAGTTCTCCACGGTGGCCGCGGGCAAGGTGCTGCTGGAGGAGGGCGCCAACACCATCACGGTGCAGAACGGCTGGGGCTGGTACGAGATCGACGCCCTGTCCATTGCGCCGGTGCCGCCGCGCCCGCCGCACCAGACAACCGGCGTGCCGGTGAATCCGCAGGCCACGCCGGAGGCGCGGTCGCTGCTGAGCTACCTCAACGACCACTACGGCGAGGTGATCCTCAGCGGGCAGCAGGACGTGTCCGGCATCACGTGGCTGGAGGAGAACGTCGGCCGCGCCCCGGCCGTCGCCGGGCTGGACATGATGGACTACTCCCCCAGCCGGGTGGAGCGCGGCACGGTCGGCACCGACGTGGACAACGCGCTGGCCTGGGACGAGCGCGGCGGCATCGTCACGTTCGCCTGGCACTGGAACGCGCCCACCGGGCTGATCGACGAGCCGGGCAAGGAGTGGTGGCGCGGCTTCTACACCGACGCCACGACGTTCGACCTGGCCGCGGCGCTGGCGGATCCCGAGTCGGAGGAGTACGCGCTGCTGCTGCGCGACATCGACGCCATCGCCGCGGAGCTGTCCCGGCTCCAGGACGCGGGCGTGCCGGTGCTGTGGCGCCCGCTGCACGAGGCGGAGGGCGGCTGGTTCTGGTGGGGCGCCAAGGGGCCGGGGCCGGCCAAGGAGCTCTACCGGCTGATGTACGAGCGGATGACAGAGCATCACGGGCTGCACAACCTGATCTGGGTGTGGAACTCGGTGAGCCCCGAGTGGTACCCGGGCGATGACGTGGTGGACATCGTGAGCGCCGACTCCTATCCGCCAGCGGGCGACTACGGACCGGTCAGCGCCACCTACGAGAAGCTGGTGGACCTCACCGGGGACACCAAGATCGTGGCCCTGACGGAGAACGCCTCGATCCCGGACCCGGATCTGCTGGAGTCGTACCAGGCGCACTGGAGCTGGTTCGTGACCTGGTCGGGCAACTTCCTCACGGACGGCAACACCAACTCCCGCGCGCATCTGGAGCACGTCTACAACCATGAGCGCGTGATCACCCTGGACGAGCTGGGCGACTTCAAGAACCACGGCGGCTGCGCGGCCACCCACCGCGTCGCGGACCGCTGGGGCACGGGCCATCTGGGCAACGTCACGGTGACCAACACCGGCGACGAGCCGCTCTCCGGCTGGCGCGTGGCCTGGAACCTGCCGGCCGGGGTGACGGTGTCCAGCGCGTGGAACGCGACGCTGACGGCCGGCGAGACCGGGGTGCGGGCCACATCGGCCGCGTGGAACGGGCAGTTGGCGCCGGGCGGCGTGACGACGTTCGGCTATCTGGGCCGCGGGGCGCTGCCTTCGAGCGTCGTGCCGGCTCCGAGCTGCGCCGCGACCGGGTCGTAGGACCGGGCCGCGAGGGCCCGCCGAGCGGCGGCAGCCGGCGCACGTCCTCTCGTGCCGGCCGCCGCCGTCGGCCGTTCCCGGGCCCCGGGCGGAAGTCCCGGTCATCGCCGATGAATTGGCTGGCCGGTCACGCCGCCGCGATGGATACTTCCGTGATGACCTCGGACAACGCCTACCACGGCGACGTGGGCGACTACTTCGCCCGGTTGGCCGGCGACAGCCCGTACAACGCCTTCACCGACCGCCCGGCGATGCTGGAACTCGCGGGCGAGGTCGCCGGGTTGCGGCTGCTGGACGTCGGTTGCGGGGCGGGGAACTACGCGGCAGAGCTGCTGGACCGGGGAGCCCGGGTCATGGGGATCGACGGCAGCGCGACGCTGCTCGGGCACGCGCGCGACCGGGTGGGCGACCGGGCCGAGCTGCGGCTGCACGACCTGGACACCCCGCTGGACTTCGCCGCCGACGCCGCGTTCGACGGGGCGGTGTGCGCTCTCGTCTACCACCACATCCGCGAACGGGCCCGGCTGCTGGCCGAGTTGCGGCGGGTGCTGCGGCCCGGCGGCTGGCTCGTGCTGTCCACGTCCCATCCGACGTCCGACTGGCGCCACCACGGCGGCTCGTACTACGACGAGAGCTGGGTGGACTTCCGTCTCCCGGACCCCTCGATCACCGTCCATCTCCAGCGGCTGACCCTGGAGACCCTGGTGAACGAGTGGCTGTCCGCCGGCTTTACGCTGGAACGCCTCGTCGAGCCACGGCCGTTGCCCCGGCTGCGGGAGATCGACGCGGACCGGTACGAGAGGCTGACCCGGGAGCCGAGCTTCCTGGCCGTGCGGCTGCGGCGTCCCCCGGGCGACTCCTAGCCCGTTCGGTTCCCTACGAGAGGATGGGCGCATGCGTGCGACTTTTACGGGCCCGGCGGACGTGTCCGGGGTGCCCGGCGTGGCCGTGGTCATCGATGTGATGCGGGCCTTCACGGTGACGGCCTGGGCGTTCGCGCGCGGGGCCGAGCGGATCGTCTTCGCCGACACGCTGGAGCAGGCGCTGGACCTGAAGGCCCGGAATCCGGGTTGGCTGGCCTTTCAGGACGGTGTGCCGAAGCCCGGCTTCGACCTGGCGAACTCGCCCGCCATGCTGCGGTCGCTCGACGTGGCGGGGCGGACGGTGGTGCAGAAGACCACCGCCGGGACCGTGGGCGCGCTGGCGGTCGCCGACGCCGGGGTGGTGCTGTGCGCGAGCTTTGTCGTCGCGGAGGCCACGGCGCGCTTTCTGCGGGAGCGGCGGCCCGAGGAGGTGACGTTCGTCGTCACCGGGGAGGGCGGGCGGGCGGCGGAGGACCTGGCCTGCGCGCGGTACATCGCGGGGCGCGTCACCGGTGCCGCCGGTGACCCGGCTCCCTTCCTCGACCTCGCGCGGGGCTCGGCCGCCGCCGCGAACCTCACGGAGGGGGTGCGGCGCGGTCATCGCGGCGTTCATCCGGACGATGTGGAGCTGTGTCTCGCGGTGGACACGTTCCCGTTCGCCATGGCGGCGGCGCGCGAGGGCGCCCATCTGGTGCTGCGCCCGGTGGCGGCGGCCCACTGAGCCGTCGGGTCACCGGCGCTCGGGCGGTGGACCGGCCAGCGCCACGAGACGGTCGACCACCTCGGCGCGCGGCCCCCGGGTGTCGATCTCCACGGTGGCCGAGGCACGGAGCAGCGGCTCGACCTCGGCCGTGTCCACCACGATCCGGTCGCGTTCCTCGGAGGTCCTGCCGAAGGGGTTGGTGACGCGATCGGCGACGCGGGCGAGCATGACCTCCAAGGGGGCGCTGAACAGCACGACATGGGCGAACCGGGGGTAGAACCGGCCCTGGTTCCACACGGTGCCCGCGAGGAACAGCGGCTCTCCCGAGCGCTCGTGCTCGCCCAGCAGCGCGTCGATCCGGTCCTCCCGCCACTGTCGCTCCACGCCGCCGCCGGGCAGCGGGGCCTCCTCGATCCACCCGTCGTGGTCGGTGTCCACCACGCGATATCCCCGCCGCGCCAGCCCGTCCAGCGCCGTTGACTTCCCCGTCCCGGACATGCCGGTGATCAAGATGGCTGCCATCGGCCCATCATAGGCGGGCACGGCGAACAAACCATATGTGCGGCAAATGACATGACCGGCGGCGTCGGACCGTGCCACTCGGCTTTTCCGCTGTGACGAGTTGACGGCACTTCCTTTCCGTTTTCTTCCTTTCCGGACTTCTCCGCATATCTCGCGGCGCGCCGGAAATCCTGTCCGCACGGGGTGCGCGGGCGGGCACTCAATCTCTCGGTGAAAGGAATGCGTCGCGATGTCGATTCTCAGGAGGGCGGGGCTGGCGCTGGGCACCACGGCACTCCTCGCGGGCGCGCTGTCCATTCCGTCGGCGGACGCCATCGAGAATCACCAGGCGCGTTATCGCGTACTGGAGTTCTTCAACAGGCATCCGGAGATCAGGGAAAACCTGGACGGCAATGTGACGGGCGGAAATCCCGCCATCACGTGGCCGCCGCACACCGGGACCAGCCAGCACTGGGAACTGGTCTCGGACGACCGGGGCACCATGCTCAAGAACGTGTACAAGCAGAGGTGTCTTCAGTCCAACGGCCTCGGTCAGACCGTCACGATCGAGCCCTGTGACCCCGACATCCCGACCCAGCGGTGGAACCTGCACGGCTCGCCGAGCGACCTGTTCATCCAGACCAGCGCGAATCCGCAGTTCGTTCTCGCACCCACCGCGCCCGGGGCGGAGGTCGTCGTCGAGTACAAGGACCGCAGCCTCGACGAGCGCTGGATCCTGACGTCCGCTGGGCAGTTGCCCACCCACTGAGCCCCTGGCCGTGCGTCAGAGATCCGTGTCCCCGGCGGGCAGGCGGGCGGTGATCCGGCCCTCGGTCACCCTGGTTTCGAACACGGGCTGGGGTGCCGTGGCCGGGCCGCCGACGTGCCAGCCGTCGGTGAGGCGGAACGTGCTGCCGTGCCAGGGGCAGCGCACACAGCCGTCGGTGACCTCGCCCTCCGACAGCGGGCCGGCCAGGTGGGCGCACCGGTCGGCGAGGACGTGGACCGTGTCGTCGGGCTCCCGGTACACCAGGACCGGCACGTCGCCCAGGAGGCGCTGGACGGGGCGGCCCACGGGAAAGTCGGCGAGTTCGCCGACCGCGTGCCAGCCCGGATCCAGGACGGCGGCGGCGTGTTCGCCGTGGTTCACGCCGGCGGCCTGCCGGTAGGTGAGGTGGCCGCCGAGCGCGCCGCCGACGGTCACGGCGGCCAGGCCGGCGTAGCCCAGGCCGCGGCCGGCCAGCCGCCGGCCGCGCAGCCGGGCGGCCAGGGAGGCGGCGTAGAGGACCACCGCGGTGGAGTTGGCGGCGGCGTGCACCAGGCCCACCCGCGCCTGGGGCTTGCGCAATTCGGCCCAGTCGGCCCAGCCGGCGACGGCGGCGGGCGCGGCGGCGGCCAGTCCGATGGCGACCAGGGCGCCGGCGTCGCGGCGCCGGCCCGGCAGCAGGTCCAGCACGGCGGCGGACGTCCAGGTGCCCATCGGCACCTGGACCATCGCCGGGTGCAGCGGGTGTCCGAGCCAGGTGCCGTGCAGCACGTCGCGCGCCCCGGACGGCAGGCTGCGCACCGCGCCCCGCAGCGGCCTGATCAGCGTGTCCGCCCACCGGGCGCGCTCCAGGCCCGTGACGGCGGAGGCCACCCGCCCCGGCCCCTCCGGGTCCGGCAGGAGGGTGCGGAGGACGGCGTTGGCGGCGGGCGCTTTTGGGAAGAAGGCCATGCCCCCGAGTTCCACAAAGACCCGGTCCGAAACCGCCGGTCACGGGCCGCGCTGGCAGAATGCCCCGCATGGAGCAGCGGGTATTCGGCAGGTCGGGACAGCGTGCGTCGGTCATCGGGCTGGGCACATGGCAGCTCGGGGCGGACTGGGGCGAGGTCGGCGAGCCGGCGGCGCTGGCGGTCCTGGACGCGGCGGCCGAGGCGGGGGTGACCTTCTTCGACACCGCCGATGTCTACGGAGACGGGCGCAGCGAGCGGCTGATCGCGGCGTACCTGCGGAGCCGGCCGGACGCGGGGATCACGGTGGCCACCAAGATGGGGCGCCGGGTGCCCCAGGCGCCGGAGCAGTACTCCCTGGCGAACTTCCGCGCCTGGACGGACCGTTCGCGGGCGAATCTGGGCGTGGACACGCTGGACCTGGTGCAGTTGCACTGCCCGCCGACGGCGGTGTTCTCCTCGGACGAGGTGTTCGACGCGCTGGACACGCTGGTCGCCGAGGAGCGGATCGCGGCGTACGGGGTGAGCGTGGAGACGTGCGAGGAGGCGCTGACGGCCGTCGCGCGGCCGGGCACGGCGAGCGTGCAGATCATCCTCAACCCGTTCCGGCTGAAGCCGCTGGAGCGAGTGCTGCCGGCTGCGCTGGCGGCCGGGGTCGGGATCATCGCCCGGGTGCCGCTGGCGTCCGGCCTGCTGTCGGGGCGGTACACGGAGAAGACGGAGTTCGCGCCGGACGACCACCGCACGTACAACCGGCGGGGCGAGGCGTTCGACCAGGGCGAGACGTTCTCGGGCGTCGACTTCGCCACCGGCGTGGCGGCGGCCGGCAAGTTCGCCGCGCTGGCCCCCGAGGGCGCGACTTCGGCACAGACGGCGCTGCGCTGGGTGGCGCAGCAGCCCGGGGTGACGACGGTGATTCCGGGCGCCAGGTCGCCCGAGCAGGTCCGGGCGAACGTCGCCGCCGCCGCGCTGCCGCCCCTGCCGGAGGCGACGCTGGCGGGCATCCGGCGGATCTACGACGAACGGATCCGCGCGCAGGTGCACCACCGCTGGTAGCGGCCCGGCCGGGCGTTCAGACCTTCCGTTTGAACGTCCGCACGGACAGCGGTGCGAACACGGCGGCGATGGCCGCGGCCCAGGCCAGGGACTTCCAGACCGGGTCCGCGACCGCGCCGCCGAGCATCAGGCCGCGGCAGGCGTCGGCGAGGACGCTGACGGGGTTGGCGTCGACGACGGGCTGGAGCCAGTCGGGCATGGTGTCGGAGCGGACGAAGACGTTGCTGACGAACGTCACGGGGAACAGCGTGGTGAAGCCGAAGATCTGCACGCGTTCGGCGTCCTTGGCCAGCAGCCCGACCAGCACGGCGACCCAGGAGAACGCCAGCGCGAAGACCAGCAGCAGGGCGCCCGCGCCGATCATGCCCGGGATGCCGGGTGAGCCCAGCCGGAAGCCGAGGATCATGCCGACGGCGAGCACCAGCACGATGGACCAGGCCTGTTTGACCTGGTCGGCGGCGATGCGGCCGGCCAGCGGCGCCCAGCGGGCGATGGGCAGGGAGCGGAGCCGGTCGAACACGCCCTTGTTCACGTCGGTGTTGAGGCCCTGCCCGACGTAGAGGGTGACGAACAGCATGTTCATCACGATCATGCCGGGCAGCATGAAGGTCAGATAGGCGTCGACGGAGCCCGCGATCGCGCCGCCGAACACATAGGTGAACAGCAGCACGAACATGATCGGTTGGATGCTGAAGTCGCTCAGTTCGTACGGGTTGTGGCGGACCTGGACGAGGGTGCGCCAGGCGAGGGTCATGCTCTGCCGCACGCCCTGGGCGATGCCGACCCGGGGGGCCACCGCCTCGGTGCGATCGGAGTCGGTCATGCGGCGGGTGCCTCCTCCTCGGACTGCCCGGACTCCTCCGCCGGCCGGCCGGTGAGGGTGAGGAACACCTCGCTGAGGCTGGAGCCGCGCAGCGCCAGTTCGGTGACGATCACGTCCGCCTCGTCCAGCCGGCGCACGACGGCGGGCAGGATCGCGGGGTCGGCCACCGGAGCGGTGACGAGTTCCCCCCGCACCTCGGGGGTGGCGCCGGTGAGTTCGGCGATGACGTCGCGCACCATGGGCACCCGGCCGGCCTCCATGGGGCGGACGGCGAGGGTGCGCGCGCCGATGCGGGACTTCAGCTCCTCGGGGGTGCCGGTGGCGATGACCTTGCCGCGGTCGATGACCACGATGTCGTCGGCGAGTTCATCGGCCTCGTCCAGGTACTGGGTGGTGAGCAGGACGGTGGTGCCGCCCGCGACGAGTCGCCGGACGAGGTCCCACAGCTCGGTGCGGGCGCGCGGGTCGAGTCCGGTGGTGGGCTCGTCGAGGAAGAGGAACGGCGGGCGGCCGACGAGGCTGGCGGCCAGGTCCAGGCGGCGGCGCATGCCGCCGGAGAAGGTGCCGACGGCCCGGCCCCCGGCGTCGGCGAGGCCGAACTGCTCCAGCAGTTCGGCCGCCCGGGCCCGGGAGTCGCGGCGGCTCATGCCCAGCAGCCGGCCGATGAGCAGGAGGTTCTCCGTTCCGGTGAGCTGTTCGTCGACCGACGCGTACTGCCCAGTCAGGCCGATCAGTTGCCGCACGCAGTGGGCCTCGCGCAGCACGTCGTGGCCGCCGACGCCCGCGCGTCCGGCGTCGGGCACCAGCAGGGTGGCGAGCACCCGGACAACGGTGGTCTTGCCGGCGCCGTTGGGGCCGAGCAGGCCCAGCACGGTGCCGGCCGGGACGCGAAGGTCGACGCCGGCCAGCGCGGTGGTCGCGCCGAACCGCTTGACCAGCCCCTCCGCCCAGATCGCGTCGCCCATGGGCGTTGGCTCCCTTCCCGGTCCCCTCCACTATGGGCGCGGCACGCCGACGCCGCGACCGGAGCGGCCGCCGCGTCAGTCGCCGTCGCGCTGGCAGCGCGGGCACCACACGGTGCCGCGGCCGGAGACCCGGTCGCGGCGCAGCGGCCCGGAGCAGCGCGGGCAGACCGGCTCGGGGTCGTCGCGGTGGCCGGTGAGCCAGGAGGGCCGGGTGGGAACGTGTCCGGCGCGCACCGAGGAGCGCAGCGCCTGGCGCATCGCGTCGGCGAGCCGGTGGCGCTCCTCGGGGCCGAGGTCGCGGGCCGGGCGCGCGGGTCGGATGCGGGCCCGCCACAGGATCTCGTCGGCGAGCAGGTTGCCGAGGCCGGCGACGGCGGCCTGGTCGGTGAGGACGGATTTGACGCGCCCGCGCCGGCCCTCCAGCAGCCGGTCGAGGTCCGGGCGGGTGAGGGAGAGCGCGTCCGGGCCCTGGTCGCCGATGATCCGGCCGATGTCGGCGTCGGTGGGGGCGAGCCAGAGGCCCTGGAGCTTGCGCTGGTCGCGGTAGCGGAGCTGCTGTCCGTCGTCGAGGTCGAACGTGACGCGGTCGTGCGGGGCGGGCGGGTCGTCGGCGCTCAGGGCCAGCAGCCGCCCGGTCATGCCGAAGTGCAGCAGCGCGGCGGGCCCGTCGGTGCGGGCGACCAGCCACTTGCCGTGGCGTTCGGGCTCGGTGAGGCGGCGGCCGGTGAGGGCCTTGCGGAGCCGGGCGGGGGTCACGCCGCGCAGCACACCGGGGTCGGCGACGCTGACGCCGGTGATGCGCCGGCCCTGTCCGGACTCACGGACAACTCGGCGAAATCCCTCTACATCCGGCAATTCAGGCATGCACTCACGGTACGTCCTCGATGGCGGCCTCCGCCTCCGCACGCGGGCCGCCGCCCGGCGCCAGGATCGTGCGGATGTAGTCCTCCGCGGTGGCGTCCATGCCGACGTCCCGCTGGGCGCGTTCCGACAGGTACCAGCGGTGTTCCAGCAGCTCGTGGTAGATCTGCGCGGTGTCGATGCCGGCGCGCAGCTCGGGCGGCACGGCGCGGACCGCGGGCCGGAAGACGTCGCGGACCCAGCGGTGGGCCAGCACCTCGGGGCGGGCGCCCAGCGGGTCGCCGGGGGCGTAGTCCTCCTGGCTGGCCATCCAGGTCTCCAGGTCGTTGAGCAGGCTGCGGGCCTGGTTCTCCTCGGCGTCCAGGCCGGTGAGCCGCAGGAGCTGACGCTGGTGGTGGCCGGCGTCGACGACCTTGGGCAGGAAGGTGACGGCGTCGCCGTCCGGGGAGCGCTGGATCTGCATCTCGGCCACGTCGAATCCGAGGTCGTTGAGCCGCCGTATGCGGCGGTCGATGTAGTGGCGCTTGTCCTTGGGGTAGATCGAGGTGCGGGTCAGCTCGTGCCACAGCGCCCCGTACCGTTCGATGATCTCCTGGCCGAACGGCACCGGGTCCACCGAGGGGTGCAGCGACCCGCCGGCCTCCAGGTCCATCAGCTCGCCGACGATGTTGACCTGGGCGACCTCCAGGTCGTAGTCGCGCTGGCCGCTGGTGAGCCGGGGCTGGATCTGCCCGGTCTCGGCGTCCACCAGGTAGGCGGCGTAGGCGCCCGCGTCCCGGCGGAAGAGGGTGTTGGACAGCGAGCAGTCGCCCCACGCGAAGCCGCTCAGGTGGAGGCGCACCAGCAGGACGGCGAGCGCGTCCAGGAGCCGCTTGATGGTGGTGGGCCGCATCGTCGTCTCGAACATGGACCGGTAGGGCAGCGAGCCCTTGAGCTGCCGGGTGATGAGCACCGGCTCCAGCGGCTCGCCCTGGCTGCCGGTGCGGCCGGTCACCACGGCCACGGGATCGACGGCGGGAACGGCGAGCCGGTCGAGGTCGCGCAGCAGCGCGTACTCCCGCACGGCCGCCCACTCGCCGACCTCCTTGACCGCGAACACCTCGCTGCCGGCCCGGGCGAACCGGACGACGTGCCGGGATATGCCGCGCGGCAGGGCGACGAGGTGCTTCTCGGGCCACTCCGCGAGCGGAACGTCCCACGGCAGGTCGAGCAGGGTGGCGGGGTGCGCGGGGTCGGTCGCGGTGATCTGGAGCTCCATGGCACCAGTCTGCGGCAGGTTGCCCGCGCGTCGTACCCGGGCCCCGTCCCGGACGGGTCACGGGGTCACAGCTTGCGGGTGTCGCGCGGCTCGGTGTACGGCTCGCGCCCGGGCGGGTGGCCGATCTCGATGGCCCGGTCCCGTTCCAGCTCGGCGTCGAACTCCAGGCCGAACAGAACGGCCGCGTTGGTCAGCCACAGCCAGACCAGGAAGATGATGACGGCCGCGAGGCTGCCGTAAGTCCTGTTGAAATTGCCGAAGTTGGCGACGTACAGCCCGAACGCGGCGGACGCGGCAAGCCAGATGAGCACGGCCAGCACGCTGCCCGGCGTGACCCAGCGGAAGCCGTGCCGGACGTTCGGCGCGGCCCAGTACAGCAGCGCGACGACCAGGCTGATGAGGAAGAGCAGCACCGGCCACTTGGCGATGTTCCAGACGGTGACGGCGGTCTCGCCCAGGCCCAGGATCTCGCCCGCGCGGTGGGCCAGGGTGCCGGTGAACACCACCGCGACGGCGATGACGGCCATGAGCACCACCAGGGCGAGGGTGATGACCAACCTGGTGGGCAGCGTCTTCCAGACGGGGCGGCCCTCGCCGATGTCATAGGCGGCGTTGGCGGCGCGCATGAACGCGGCGACGTAGCCGGACGCGGACCACAGGGCGACCGCCAGACCGGTGACCAGCCCGATGCCCGCCTTGCCCGGGCCGTCCCGCACCTGCTCCAGCATGCGGGTGAGGACGTCGCGCGCGGCACCGGGCGCCAGCTCGGCGACGTTCTCGACCAGCGGGTCGATGGCCCGGCTGCCCAGCAGGCCGAGGATCGACACGACGGTCAGCAGGCCGGGGAAGACCGCCAGGATCCCGTAGTAGGTCAGGGCGGCGGCCCGGTCGATGAGTTCGTCGGCCCGGAACTCCTTGGCGGTGCGGATCAGCACCCGCCCCCACGAACGGGCGGGCAGCTCCGTCGGCGTCCTCGCCGGCGGCTGCCCGTCGTGCCCGTTGGTCATCGCCCGCGCCCGGGGGCGCTCTCCTTCAGGTTCTGGGCGGCTTTTCGCGCGGCCTGAGTCGCGTCCTGCTTCAGGTGCTGGGCGGACTCGGCGGCGGCCTCCCGCACCGGTTCGGCCAGTCGGCCGGCCCGGTCGGACACCTGCCCGGCCGCCTGCTCCTCGGCCCGCGTCCGGGGCATCAGCGAGGCGGCCACGAACCCGGCGCCGAAGGCGACCGCGCCTGCCACCACCGGGTTGCCCCGGGTGCGTTCGGTGGCCTGGGCGGGGGCGTGCCCCGCGGACTCGCCCGCCTGGGTGGCGGCGCCCCAGGTGGTGCGCGCCGCGCGGCGGCCCTGGTCCCGGGCGCGGTCCATGCCGCCGGGGGTGGAGCCGCGCAGCCGGTCGCGCACCCCGGTGGCGCTGGCGCGCAGGTTCTCGCCACCGCGCTGAGCCATGCGGCGAGGGCTGGCACGGTCGGCCAACCGGTCGAGGTCGTCGGCCAGTTTGGCCCGGGTGGCCTCGATGTCGGCCCTTATGCGGTCGGGTGACGTGCCCATCGGGCGTCCTCCTTCAGGGTCTCCGTGGTCTGTCGCGGTGTGGGCGAGAAGCTCCGCATGCGGGAGCGGCCCATGAGGAACAGCACGGCGCCGATGACGGCCCAGGCGCCGGCGACGATGAGCCCCGCCCAGCCGGCGTCCATCACGTTGGCGAGCCCGAACAGCGCCGCCAGGGAGAGGAAGAACGCGATCATGTAGGCGGCGAATCCGGCGCCGCCGTACATGCCGGCCGCCTTGCCCGCCCGGCCGAACTCCTCGCGGACCTCGGCCTTGGCCAGCTCCACCTCCTGGCGGAACAGCAGTTGGGTGTCCGAGGTGACCTCGGACAGCATCTGCCCCACCGAGCCCTCGTTCTCGCGCGTCCGGTCCCGGGATGTCAGCGCCATGCCGAGCCTCCCTCGGGCTCGTCCGGGCGGGCGCCGCCGGAGCCGGCGCGTCCCGCCTTGACCATGCGGCCGACGGCCAGTCCGGCCAGTGCGGCGCCGCCGAGGAACGCGGCCGGGCGGCGGCGGGCGAAGTCCTGCACCTCGTCGATCAGGCCGCCGAAGCCGTGCTGGTCGATGTAGTCGGCCGCCTGGTGGCCGCCCTCCGCCGCCTGGGCGACCAGGGTGCGCGCCGGGGAGTCGCCGGGGGCGTTGTGCGCGAGGCCCGCCAGGTCGTCCGCCCACTGCCGGACCGTGCCGGCGGTGCGGTGCGTCTGCGAGTCGGCCTCGTCCGCGACGCGGCCCCTCAGGTCGTGGGCCGTCGTGCGGGCCTGGTCCCGGGCCTGGTACGCCATCGATCTGCCCTGTTCCCGCGCCGTGCCGGCGAACCCCTGGGACCCCTCCCCCGGCCGCCCGGCGTGCTGTGTGTCCGCGTTCGGGGACTCGCTCATCGTCTCTCCTTCTCCGGTTCTCCGGTTCTCCGGTTTTCCGGGAGCGTCGGTGTACCTGCCTGTTCCGGGAGCCGGGTTACCAGAGCAAACCGGGAGAAAACATCCCAAGCGAGGCTCCGTGGCGCCGCGCGACACCACGCCCGCCGGGCGGCGGAACGGCCGGCGCGGCGATCGCGGTCCGTACCCTGACACGGGTGCGTCACCGGGCGTGCGAGCCCGCACCGCAGGATCCGACCCGCCGATCAAGGAGGAACCGTGGCGGCACCCCCCACCCACACCCTCAACGACTCGCGCCCGCTGCCCGCCATCGGGCTGGGCACCTATCCGATGGACGACGCCCAGGCCGAACGGGCGGTCGCCGGGGCGCTCGGCCTCGGCTACCGGCTCGTCGACACTGCGGTGAACTACCGCAACGAGACCGGCGTCGGCCGTGGCATCGCCGCCGCCGGGCTGCCCCGCGCGGAGGTCTTCGTCACCACCAAGCTGCCGGGCCGCCACCACGGGTACGAAGAGACGCTGGCCTCGTTCGAGGAGTCCCGCGCCCGGCTCGGCCTGGACTACGTCGACCTCTACCTCATCCACTGGCCGCTCCCCCGCGTCGGCAAGTACGTCGACTCCTGGCGGGCCATGATCAAGCTCAGGGACGACGGGCTGGTGCGGTCCATCGGGGTGTCGAACTTCACCGGTGAGCAGATCCGGCGGCTGGAGGAGGAGACGGGCGTGCTGCCCGCGGTCAACCAGATCGAGCTGCACCCGCTGCTGCCGCAGGAGGAGGCCCGCGGCCTGCACGCGGAGAAGGGCATCGTCACCGAGAGCTGGAGCCCGCTGGGCCGCGGCAGCGCGCTGCTGACCGACCCGGCCATCGCGGAGATCGCCCAGACCCACGGCGTCACCAGCGCACAGGTCGTGCTGCGCTGGCACATCCAGCTCGGCGCCGTGCCGATCCCCAAGTCCGGCTCCCCCGAGCGGCAGCGGGAGAACCTCGACGTCTTCGGATTCTCCCTGAACGCCGAGGAGATGGCGGCCGTCGCCGACCGCCCGCACCGGCGGCTGGGCGGCGACCCCGACACACACGAGGAGTTCTGAATCCCACCGGGACGGCGGGGCACGGCGATACGCTCGCCGCGCCGCGGGTACCCGACGGCATCGACGAAACGCGAACGTGACAACGGGAGTTGATGAGATGGCGCGGCAGGCGCAGATCGGAGTCACCGGGCTGGCGGTGATGGGCCGCAACCTGGCCCGCAACTTCGCCCGGCACGGCCACACGGTCGCCGTGCACAACCGCACCGCCACCCGGACCCGGGAGCTGGTCGCGGAGTTCGGCCACGAGGGCGACTTCGTGCCGGCCGAGTCGGCGCGGGACTTCGTCGCCGCCCTGGAACGGCCCCGCCGGCTTGTCATCATGGTCAAGGCGGGTGCCCCGACGGACGCGGTGATCGACGAGTTCGCACCGTTGCTGGAGCCCGGCGACATGATCATGGACGGCGGCAACGCGCACTTCGAGGACACCCGGCGGCGGGAGGCGGCCCTGCGCGAACGCGGCCTGCACTTCGTGGGCTGCGGCATCTCCGGCGGCGAGGAGGGCGCCCTGCTCGGCCCGAGCATCATGCCGGGCGGCTCCGCCGAGTCCTACCGGGCGCTGGGCCCGCTGCTGGAGAGCATCTCGGCGAAGGTCGACGGCGAGCCGTGCTGCGCCCACATCGGGCCGGACGGCGCCGGGCACTTCGTGAAGATGGTGCACAACGGCATCGAGTACGCCGACATGCAGCTCATCGCGGAGTCCTACGACCTCCTGCGCCGGGTCGCCGGGTACGCGCCGGACCGGATCGCGGACATCTTCCGGAAGTGGAACACCGGCCGGCTCGACTCGTATCTGATCGAGATCACCGCCGAGGTCCTGGCGCACAACGACGCCGCGACCGGCGGCCCGTTCGTGGACATCGTCGCCGACCGCGCCGAGCAGAAGGGCACCGGGCGCTGGACCGTGCAGACGGCGCTCGACCTCGGGGTGCCGGTCTCCGGGATCGCCGAGGCCGTCTTCGCCCGCTCCCTCTCCGGCCACAACGAACTGCGCGCGGCAGCCCGGGAGTTGCCCGGCCCGGAGCGCCCCGAGCTGCACCCGGACGACGCGGCGCGGTTCACGGAGAACGTCGAACAGGCGCTGTACGCCTCGAAGATCGTGGCCTACGCCCAGGGCTGGCATCTGATCCAGGCCGGCAGCAAGGAGTACGGCTGGGACATCGACCGCGCCTCGGTGGCCGCGATCTGGCGCGGCGGCTGCATCATCAGGGCCCGGTTCCTGGACGAGATCCGCGCCGCCTACGGCGGGGAGCGGGCGCCGGTGACCCTGCTGGCGGACCCCGGCTTCGCCGAGGCGCTGCGCGCCGCGCAGAACGCCTGGCGCCACGTGGTGGCCACCGCCACCGAACTGGGCGTTCCGGCACCGGGGTTCTCCGCCGCGCTGGCGTACTACGACGCGCTGCGGGCCGGCCGGCTGCCGGCCTCGCTGGTGCAGGGGCTGCGCGACTACTTCGGCGCGCACACCTATGAACGCACCGACCGGGACGGCTCGTTCCACACGCTCTGGGGCGACGACCGCGGCGAGCGGCCGGCCTGACCCCGGAACCGGAGGCAGCAGCGGGGAGCGGGGCTACTGGCGCTGCTCCACCGTGACCCAGTCCACCTCGGCCCGCACACCACCGGCCGCGACCCGGTCCACGCTCGGCTGGGTCACGCCGTTGCAGCCGGTCGTCGACGTCGCCGCCCAGCAGCCAGAACGCCGGCCAGAAGCCGTCGCCGACGGCGGTGGTGTCGGGCGAGTCGACATACGCCTGGGCCTCGCCGTTGACCGAGCCGTGGTCGAACCGGTCGTCACCGCCCGCCACTTGGAGCGGTTCGGTAGGGCGCCGTGGACTCGGCGGACGGCGGCGGGGAGGCGGCCGCAGTCATGGTCACGACGCGCGCCCCGTTCCACCAAGTGGGGAACGGGGCGCGGGAGTTCGCCGACCGGGGGTGGTTACGGCAGCCGGGCCGTGCCGTCGGCGAAGTGGGCCAGCACCCGGTAGTGGGCGCCGGCGGGCGCGGTCTCGTCGGCGTACGAGGTGGCGTACTCCCGGTCGGTCAGCCGCTCCCAGGCGTCGCTCTCCCGGGGGTCCGCGTCCAGGGCGGCGGCGTCCGTGGTGCGGTGGAGCGAGAACGCGACGGCGGCCTTGGGCTTGTTCCAGTGCACGGTGACCCCGCGTTCGGCCGCGGAAACGGCGGCCAGCGCGACACCGGCCGCGACCCGTTCCACCGCGACGTCCGCGAAACGGGCGTCCGCCGTCGCCGCGACGCCCGCGTGCAGGACGCCGGCCATCGGCGTGACCGACGCGGCGATCCGCTCCCACCGGTCGCCGTCCGCGGAGACCAGCGCGGTCACCAGGTGCGAGTCGGCGTGCCGGACCAGCCGGACCCAGGGCGTCCCGGCGATCCCGAACTCCCGGTTTTCGCCCAGGTCCACGGTCATCGGGCTGCGGGTGATGCCGCCGTCCGCGTTCTGGCCCGCGGTGCCCGTGCCGATGTCCTCCCGGGAGTCCAGGCTCCGGGTGCGGAAGGACAGCAGGCCGGAGGCGTCGGCGCCGAGATACACGTAACGGTCCCAGCCGCCGGTACCGTCGCGCAGCATCACGCCGTTGAGGTCCCCGGCCGGGCCGCCCAGCCGCGCGGTGACGGCCACCCCTCCCTCGGCCAGGCGGCTGACCAGATAGAGCGAGTCGCGATGGTCGCGATCGTAAATGTGGTCGTCGTCGCCGCCGGCGAGGCCCGCGCCCGCGACGCCGGAGACCGTCACGGTCCCGCCGCCGACGGCCGCCGAACCGGCCGCCCCCTCGCCCACGGCGTCGTCCCGCCAGTCGCCGTCGCGCAGCCGCCGGGCGCGGGCCGGGGTCACCACCGCGGTGACGGGCGTGGATTCCCGGCCCCGGCCCCGCCCGTTGACCGCCCGGACCCGGTAGGAGTACGTGGCGTCGCCGAACGGCACACGGTCGAGGAACGTCGTGCCGCTCACCCCCTCGGCCACCGTCCGGGGCGTGCCGTGCTCGCCCTCCGCGCGCGTGACGGTGTAGGAGACGGCGCCCGCGGCGGGCCGCCAGGTCAGACCCACGGCCCGGGACCCGGGCGTGGCCACCACGACGTCCACCAGCGCGGGCGCACCGACGGTGGCGGGCGCGTCCAGTTTGAGCAGCACGGCGGTCTCGGGCGCCAGGCTGATCCTTCCGTCGCGGACGCGAACGTTCTGGCCGGAGACGAGGTCGGGCAGCGAGCCGTCCGGGGTGCCGGGCGGCAGCACGGCCTGGTGGGTGCGCTGGTTGCGGTAGGCGGCGCGCGTGGTGTTGACGGCGAAGAAGTACGGGCCGAAGCGGGTGGTGGCCAGCTCGGGATAGCCGGCGTAGGGGGTGTCCTCCCGGAAGTTGTCGCGGTCGGTGCGGCCGACCCCGGGCTGGAACGAGACCGGTGCCAGCTCGCCCGCGAGGGCCGACGGCCGGGCCCCGGCCGGGGTGTAGCGGTCGTGGAAGATCGCTTCCTCGACCGACGGCGCGCGCAGCGTGTACTCCCGGTACCGCAGCACCCCTTCGGTGGCGAGCTGCGCGAGCTGGTCGAGGCCGGGGCGCTGCGCGTGGACGCGCCCGTTGCCCAGGAAGCCGCCCTTGTTGCGCTCCAGCAGGGCGGCGAACAGGTGGGTGTCGCCGTCCCGCGCGCAGAACAGCAGGTTGTCGATGTCCACCCAGGCGAACCGCTCACGGTCCGAGCCCCGGGCGACGCCGAGCCGGGCCAGCTCCTCGTCGGTGTACAGCCGCAGGTCGGTGTGCGGCAGAACGACTCCGGCCGCCGTCCGGCCGAACCGCTCGAAGCCGGCCCGGCCCCCGGTGATGTACTCCCACGTCTCCTTGAAACGCAGCGTGTAGCGGTGGTTGGGCAGGATGCGGGCGTCGAAGGTGGAGAAGTACCGGTTGTCGACGAGCTGTTGCTGGAGGAAGCCGACCGCCTCGCGCGCGTACTCCCAGTACGGCTCCCAGTCCCGCCCCCGGTAGCGCTCGGGATGGCGCGCCATGTGGTGCTCCAGGGAGGCGAATCCCATGCCCTGCGCGCCGGACTGCTCATCGGTCCCGTACGCCATCCGGCCGGGGTAGGCGGTGTTGCGGTCGTCGATGACCTGCTGCATCCGCATGACGCGCCGGTTGTCGGCGTCCACCGACTGGTAACGGGTCTGGCCGCGCGCGTGGATGCTGCGCAGGGCGAGCCGGAGGATGTTGTCGTTGAGCTCCTCGTCGCCGGCGTGGCCCCAGGTGCGATGGAACCACGACGGCAGGTAGTTGGTGGCCTCGCCGTAGTTGCCGACGTAGCCGTTCTCCCGGGTGAGACCGGCCTTGGTGATGCCCGTGTAGTGGCGGCCGTAGGGCAGGCGGCGGACGATCTCGCCGTTCTCGTCGAGCTTGCTCCTGGCCAGGCCGCGCATGACGATCCGCAGATAGTCGTCGGTGTAGACGGCGTTGCGGTCGTGCTTGAACAGGCTGTGATACAGGTCGAGTTCCCGCCCGTCGGGACCGACGAGCACTTCCTCGCCCAGGAACGGCAGCCAGCCCAGCGCCTCGCCGGCGATGGCGTGGCCGCGGGCCCTGCCCTCGTAGAACCGGGAGCCGATGACGCGCAGCCCCTCGTGGGCCTTCCAGGCGCCCTCGTAGGTGTACATCACCTGGTTGTAGATGTAGGACAGCCGCGAGCGGGCGAAGTCGAAGGTGGCCTTCAGCACCCGCTCCCAGGCGCTGAACCGGGTCAGCTCCTCGCCCTGCCAGCCGACTCCGGCCATGCTGTTCTCGCCGTCGGTGGTCCCGGTCTCGAAGGGCTCGGCGAGGAACGCGGCGAAGCGCTCGCGGCCGTAGACCTCCTCGTCGGCGATCAGGTTCTCCACGATGTAGAGGGCCTCGCCGAGTTCGGAGTAGTAGCCGCCCCAGTCGGACTGATGGCCGCCGTTGCCCAGGCTCTTGACGTTCCCGTAGTACTGCCGGGTGAAGTTGTCGATGGACGTGAAGAGGCGGCCGAGCGCGACGCGTTGGTCCGCCGCCGACCGCGCCGGGCACCAGTCGACGAGCAACGCCTCGGCGTAGAAGCGGAGTTCGTCCCGATAGCGGACGATGGACATGGTGGCGGACGGGTCGGCGTCCAGCCGCTGGGAGAGCGCGTTGAACGTGTCGATCTGGCGCTGCTGGTAGCGCTCGACGAGCGCCCGCTCCTCGTCCGGCGTCAGCGCGGGCGCGGCGGCGTCGCCCGGGGCGTAGTCGGTGGTGTCCCCCTCCCCCGGTTCGAGCCAGGGGGAGGTGTGGGTGAACGCCTCCAGGTAGCGGCGGGAGGCGGCGGTCACGGTGCCGGTGGGGCTGGACGCGTAGGTGCGGACGATGATCTCGACCTCGGACTGGCCCTGGGTACTGGCCAGCGGCAGCAGGGCGGTGGCGAAGAAGTAGCGCCCGGGCAGGCCGCCGCGGGTCCCGGCGTTGATGGGCTCGTAGTCGGCCGCGCCGCGGTAGCTGGCCTGCTCGCCGTTGACGAAGAGCACCGTCTTGTACTCCGAGTCGTCCTCGCCCCAGAACTTGAGGGTGAGGTGGTTCTGCTCGGCGGGGTCCACGGCGAGGACGAACCGCAGGTCGGCGCCGCGGTCGCCGGGCGTGGCCAGCGGCAGCGCGGTGCGGGCCCGCCCGCCGGCGGGGCCGTCGACCAGTTGGGTCCCCTCGGCGGCGAGCGCGTGGGCCTCCTCGGAGGCGGCGTCGCCGAAGACCACGCCGTCCAGCACGTCGGGTCTCGCGGCCGCCGCGCCGGGGGCCGCGGCGGCCGCGGTGGACCCCCGGGCGGCGGCGGGGCCCGCCGAGTTGAGGGCGAGCAGCGTGGTGGCCGTTCCGGCGGCGGAGATCTGGAGCAGGGAACGGCGGCTCGGTCCGGGGGCCATCGAAGTGTCCTTCCTCGCATGGGGATTTGGGCAGAGATCGTTATCTAAAACGGGCCGAAGCACGGCCTCGGCAGCCGGGCGGCTCGACTGGGCTGGGGCGGGGTAGTAAACGGTCACTATGAGGCGCTGGGCACGCTAGACGCCCGGCGGCGGAAGCGTCAATGCACAGGACACAGCTCCCCGTTGCTCATTCGCCAATGACCAGGTCAGGACCGCCGCGCGACGGATGCCACCGGGATCCGGCTCCTCGATACCTCTCGGAAACACGGCAGTTGGGCCAGTAATCGCTTTCTCCGTCGGCCATCCGGAGAGGGCCCGGCCCCCCGGCGGCCTGTCGCCCGGGGCCGCTCCCCCGCGCCTGGCGGCGTGCCGGGATGGGCGGGGAAAAGGACATGCGATCGGCCACGCGATCGGACATGCGAGGACCGGGAACGAGGAGCAGACGCAGATCGGGTACAAGCTGGCGGCCGGGGGCCACGGCCCGGCCGAGCTGGTGCGGCAGGCGATGCTGCGGGAGGCGCTGGAGATCATCCGCCTGCTGTGGCAGGGCGGTTACCGCTCGTACGAGGGCCGGCGCTTGCGGCTGGTGACGCAGAACGCGGGGCCTGACCCGGACGGCTTCCTGGAGTTCTGCCGCACTGAACTCGACGGGCGGCTGCGCGCGTTGACGCCGCGCGGCTGAGCGCCCGGGGCCAGGGACCGGTGGGACGGTTCGGGCGGCGCCGAACCGTTCCGGCCCTAGCGTCGGCGCCATGACGCACACGACGCATGAATTCGACCGCCCCGCGGATGTGCGGGCCGCGCTCGCCGATCCGGCGCTGGTCCCGGAGTTGCCGGCCCCGGACGGCGGTCCGGCCGGGGCGAGTGTCGCGTGGCTGCGGGCCACGGTGGCGCGATTCTGCTCCGGTGAGCCGCATCGGCGGCGGCGGGCGCTGGTCGAGGCCGAACTGGCCGGGCTGGAGCCAGCCGTACTGCGGCGGGCGGCGGCTGCCGGTCCCGCCGAGGGGGACGTCCGGGTGCGGGTGGTGCGTGCCCTCGCCGAGGCCCTGGGGATGCCGGAGCCCGGGGCGGTGGCGGAGGCCGTGACCGTGGTGACCGGCGCCTACTTCGGCGGCGCGGACCCGGCCGCGGACGAGGCGGTGGCGCGGCTGGTGACACTGCTGGCGGACGAAGCGGGTCCGGAGGAGGCCGTCGCCAACCGCATCGGGCTGCTGGTGCAGGCGTGCGCGGCGACCGCCGCGCTGGTGGAGGCCGCGGCCGACGACGTTCCGCCGGCGCGGGTGCTGCGGGAGACGCCGCCGGTGCGGACCATGCGCCGGGTCGCCGCCCGCGCCACCCAAGTCGCCGGCCGGGAGATCGCCGAGGGCGATGTGGTGCTCCTGGATCTCGCGGCGGCCCAGCGCGCGCACCCCGTTCCGCTCACCTTCGGGGCACCGCCCCGGGTCTGCCCCGGCCGGGCGCACGCCCTCGCCCTGGCCGACGGCCTGCTGGGGCGCCAACTGACGCCGTTCGCCCGTCTGCACCACCGGATGACGACCCCGCTGCTGCTGCCCAACGCCTGGGACGTCGCCTCCGCGGCGGCGCTGGCGGCGCGCGGCTTCCCGGCGATCGGCACCACGAGCCTGGGCATCGCCGCGGCCGCCGGCCTGCCCGACGGGGCGGCGGCGACCGCCGAGGAGACCGTGGCGCTGGCCCGCCGCCTCGCCCGGGGCTCGTTCCTGTTCACCGTGGACATCGAGGGGGGCTTCAGCGAGGACCCGGAACAAGTGGCCGATCTGGCCCGGACGTTGCACGACGTGGGCGCCGCCGGAATCAACCTCGAGGACGGCCGCCCGGACGGCACGCTCGCCCCCGTGGAACTGCACGCCGCGAAGATCGCGGCCGTCAAGTCCGCCGCGCCCGCGCTGTTCGTGAACGCCCGCACGGACACCCACTGGCTCGGCCGTCGGCGGGACGAGACGGCGGCGCGCCTGGCGGTGTACGAACAGGCGGGTGCGGACGGGGTGTTCGTGCCGGGGCTGTCGGATCCGGAGGGGATCGCCGCCCTGACGGCCATGCTGGTCACCCCGCTGAACATCCTCTACACGCCGACGGGCCCCACGCTCCCCGAGCTGGCGGCACTGGGCGTGCGCAGGGTCAGCCTGGGCTCACTGCTGTACCGCGAAGCGCTGTCGGCCGCGGTGACGACGGCGACGGCGGTGCGCGACGGCCGCCCGGTCGACGTCACGGCGCTGTCCTATGCGGAGGTGCAGGCGCTGGCGGTGAAACGGTGACGCGCCTGGCGACCGGGCGGCCCGGGCATGACGGTCCCACCAGTCCGCGAAGGGGCCGTCGGCGGGTTCAGCGAAGCCATGGCCGCCGCGGCGCACCGCTGGGGGCATCGAGGTCACCGGCCTTGCGCCCTGCGGAACCGTCAGGCGGCGCGGCAGAGCACCGCCGGGTCCGCCGCGGCCGAGGCGCGGGCCACGGTCGCGTGCACGGGGCGGGCCGTGGTCGCGGCCTGCGCGCGGTTCCGCGCGAAGACGACGAGGCGCAGCACCGCGAACCGCGCGACGCCGGCGAGTGCGGAGGCGGACAGGTAGACGGCCTGCTCAAGCACCGCACCGGGCGCCGCCACGAGCTGCTGGAGGACAAGCATCGCCACGCAGGTCACCGCGTACGCGGCCGCCGCGGACCCGGCCGACTGGGCATGCTGGCGCCACGTGGCGCGCCCGCCCGCGCCGAAGGTGAAGCGGGCGTGCAGTTCGGTGGCCAGGAGCGTGGAGACCGCGGTGATCAGGGCGTTGGCCAGGGCCCAGGGAATCCAGGAGGCGAGGGCCGCCACGGCGAAGCTGGAGGCGAGTCCCACCCCGCCGCCGCAGAGCACGAAGCGGGCGAAGGCGAGGAAGGCGCCGGGTGCCGCCTGCTGCTGGCTCCGTGCTGTCTCCATGATTCGACCCCTTCAACAGTTCGCTCAGCGCTACCGATGGCGCCATCATGGCACACAAATGGCACCATCGGCGAGCCGATTATGGCGTCAACTGCATCACCAATGGCGCCATGGCGCGCGGGAGTTGCGAACGTGCAGGTCAGCGACTCAGGCGGCGGGTGGTGTCATCCGCCTCCGCTATGCGGCGATCGCCTCGCAAGCGGCCATCACGATGCCGAGACCGCGCGCGTAACCGTCGTCCCAGAGCATCTGGTTCATCACGTACGACACGGTCAACCGGTGCTCGAAGTCGACGAGCAGAACGGAACCGCCCCATCCGCCCCAGGAACAGGTGCGGCCCTCGAGGCGGTAGCCCATGCCGTAGCGGATGGGCGTGCCGAGGACGCGGTCCACCCGTTGAACTGCTCTTCGAAGACGCGCTCGCGGCCGGCTTCCGACAGGAGTCGGACACCGCGGGCCGTGCCTCCGCACGCCAGCAGGGTCAGTTGGCCGAATTCCCCGTCGACGGCGAGGTTGGACGCGAAGTTGCAGTACCTCCACCCGTGGTGACGTCGGAGCAATCCTGACGGCGGCGCTTTCGTCACGCTTTCACAGAGCAAAAGGTGAGATACCGGTTCATCGCGGTCTCAAGCCGTGCGCAGTGCCCGGGCCGTCCGGGCTGCCTGGGCGGCGATGCCGGGGATGCTCGGGGTGATGAACGAGCCGCCGCCGGTCAGGTCGCCGATCACGTGCACGCGGGGGTGGGCGGGGAGCAGCCCGCCGGCGGGGTGCGGTGTGGCCAGTCCCTCGGTCACCAGGGAACGGACCAGGTGCCGGGCCGTGCGCGGAGTCGCCTGAGGCGATGGGTTCACGGCGTTGATGACGATCTTCGCGGTGCGCTCGCCGTCGTGGTCCCGGACCCGGAACCGGCCGCTCTCCGGCTCGATCGCGTGAATGCCGGCGGCGACGGCGAGTTGGCCGGACTCCAGGAGCCGCATCAGGGCGGACGCGTTCACCGGGACCATGGGCGAGGCCACGCTGACGGCCGTGCGGAGGTGGCGCCGGAGCCGCGCGCGGTCGGCTTCCGGTAGCAGGCGCCACGCGAACGGGCCGACGGTGTGGGCCGCTTGCTGCACCACGCGGCGGCCGATCCGGGGATCGTCGATGGCGGCGATCTGTCGCCCGAGCCGCTGGACCGGGTCCTCGGCCTCGGTGCTCAGCAGTTCGACCGCCAACTCCTCGAAGTCCTCGCCTGCCTCCGCCAGTTCCTCGCGCAGCAGCGCCATGAGGTCGTCGAGCGTGACGGTCCCTCGTGCCCGGTGCAGCTCCGCGACGCGTTCGGCGTTCAGGTGGCGCGGGCGCCGGTCGTCCGGGCGCTGCCAGACGTGGGGCAGCACTCCGCTGCGCGAGAGGAGCGTGATCCGCCCCTGGTGCCCGCGCGCGGCGAGCGAGACGACGACGTCCACGGCGGTCAGGCCGCTGCCGATGATCGCGACATCGGCCCCGGCCGGCACGTGCTCCAGCGTGTCGGCCAGCGGATAGGGGTCGGCGGTGAAGCCCGGTTTGCCGGCGAGGCCGTACAGGTCCGGGGGCGTTCCGCCGCCCACGCACAGCGCCACGTGGGTCGCCTCGTGCTCCGAGGCGTCGTGCGCGCGCAAGCCGAGACGCTCTCCCGAGCGGACCACCTCGGTCACGCGGGCGGCCACGGTCCTTACCCGCCAGCCCTGTTCGCCCAGGGCCGCGATGGCCTTCTCAGCGGTGTGCGCGAGGTAGTCGCCGTAGAGCGCGCGGGGAATCAGCGGCCGGCCCAGCAGTTCGTCCATGTGATCGGCGGCTCGTTCGCCCAGCCAGGCCGCGTAGTGGCCGAAGTCGCCGTGCCGGATCGACATGATGGCGGGGGGCGAGTTCACCAGTACCGAGTCCAGGTCCGGGCCGTAGGGCCGTCCCCGCCACAGCCGTGACGACGGCTCGAAGACCGTGATCGTGCCGGTGTCGCCCTCCGTGGCGGCCAGCGCGTCCAGCAGGCCGACCGCTGCCGAGCCCCCTCCGACGATCGCGATGTCCATGCTCTTTCCTCTCCGGTGGTCGGGTGTTCCCCGACCTTCGCCGACGGCGCCCGCGAGCCCCATCCCCTTCGTTCGGGCGATCCGCGGGGAATGGCCCCCTCAAACGAGGGGTTGGTGCGGTGCGGGGAGGGGTGCAGGCTGAGCGGCGGAGGAGATGCGCATGACCGATCCACGCCGGCCGGTGCTGTCGGCCGCCGAACGGGCCGCCGACGCACTGGAGTTGTTCGGCCGGACCTCGGCCGGGCTGCGGCGGCTGGTGCCGTTCCACTCGGCCGTGTGGACGGCCGCCGATCCGGAGACCGGCCTGATCACGGCGCCGATGCTGGTGGAGAACCTCGGCTCCGGTGAGGGCTGTGCGGCCTACTGGGAGAGCGAGCTCCTGGAGGAGAACGTCGTACCGTTCCGGGAGTTGGCGCGCGCGGCGGTGCCGGCGGCCGGGCTGCGCGCGGCCACCGGCGATCTGCCCGCGCGCAGCGCCCGTTTCCGGCGCCTCCTGCTCGGCCAGGGCGTGCACGACGAACTGCGCGTCGTCCTGCGGATCGGCGACCGGCCCTGGGGGCTGGTGAGCCTGTTCCGCACCACGAACGCGTTCCGCCCGGACGAGGTGACGCTGCTCGCCGACCTGTCCCGCCCGCTGGCCGAGCGGCTGCGCGAGCTGGCCCGGCCGCCGGAGCCGGGGCCGCGCACCGACTCGCCGGCGCCGGGCCTGATCCTCTTCGACGCGGCGGGCGAGGCCATGTCGATCAACGAGGAGGCGCGGCATCACCTCGCGCTGCTGCCGAGAGGGCCCTCGTTCCCCTCACCGCTGGGGGTGCGGCTGCCCATCTGGGTGATCGGCACGGCCCTTCAGGCCCGGGCCATCGCCGGGGGCCGCGACCGGGGCAACGCCCGGGTGCGCATCCGGACCGCCGAGGGCCGCTGGCTGGTCTGCGACGCCTCCAGCCTGACCGGGCCCGGCGGCCGGCCGGGGCCCGTGGCCCTCGTCATCGAGCCCGCGACGCCCGCCGACCTGGCGGTGCTGGTCGCCGAGGCGTACGGCCTGACCTCGCGTGAGCTCCAGGTCACCCAGCTCGTCGCGCGCGGGATGACCACCGGCGAGATCGCCACGACACTGTTCATCTCCCCGCACACGGTCCGCGACCACCTCAAGGCCGTCTTCGCCAAGGCTCGCGTCTCCAGCCGGGGCGAGCTGGTCGCGCGTCTGTTCACCGAGCACTACTGGCCCGCCCTGCCGGAGCCGACGCCGGTCCGGAGCGCCGACGGGTCCTCTGCCCGGGCCCGGATCCCGCGCGGCTGACGCGTACCGACAGACGAACGCTGCCCGTGCGTTCCCGGAGGAAGGCACGGGCAGCGGGGAACGGCCGCGTCAGGCGATCTCGCTGACCTCGAACTGGAGGTCCACCGGGAGCTGTTGGCGACCCCCTATGTTCAGCTTCCGGTAGACGCGGGTGAGATGCTGCTCCACCGTGCTGACCGTGATGTAGAGGCGGGAGGAGATGTCGCGGTTGCTGTAGCCGCAGGCCGCCAGGACGGCCACCTTCTTCTCCGACTCGCTGAGCTTCGCGCCGTGGCCGTCCACGGCGACCGTCTCCGTGGGCACTTCCCAGACCGCCTCGTTGTGCTCCTGCCGCATGCGCGCGCACAACGGCTCGGCGCGGCACTCCCGGGCCAGTTGCCAGGCGCGGCGGGAGGAGCCAGCGGCCTCCGAGGTGTGGCCCAACTTCCGCTGGATCTCGGACAGTTCGTACAGGGCGCGGGCCAGTTCCAGGCGGTCGCCGGCGATCTGCAACTGCCGGACCGCGCGGGTGAGCAGCGTCAGGCGGCGGCCCGAGTCGGCCGCCTCGCCCAGCAGCCGCAGGGAGATGCCGCGCACCCGGGCGTTGCCGCTGCCGGTCATCGCGAGCTGTTCGGACGCCAGCCGCTGAGCCTCCTCGCGGTTGCCCAACTGGAGCCAGGTCTCGGCCGCGTCGCCGCGCCACGGCACCCACCAGGGGCGGTCGATGCCCCAGTTCTCGGTCATGCGCCCGACGGCGAGGAAGTCGTCGAGCGCGGAGTAGGGGCGGTTGGTGACGAGGTTGTAGTGGCCGCGGGCGCGGAGGTACACGATGCCGTGGATGCTGCCGAACAGGGACTCGGGCGCGGGCCTGTTGAGGGCGGTGGCGACCGCCTCGTAGTTGCCCATGGCCGTCTGCGCGAGCACCTGCATGGCCAGCAGGCCGGCGGCCAGGACGCTGCCCTGCCGGTCGGGTATGCGGTTGAGCCCGCTCCGGACGATGGACACGACCTCCGGCAAGTTGCCCTGCTGGAGGGCGACATCGGAGCGCAGCACGGAGAACATGGCGTGCCAGCCACCGGTGTTCCGGCGCAAACTTTCGTCGAGCAGCAGGTCGCTCCAGTGGCGGGCCTTGTCTATCTTCCCGGCGAACTGGAGGCACTTGATGGCACTGAGGATCGGTTCCAGGGTGGCGTCGGTGAGCACGGAGCGCCGCAGCAGCTCCTCGGCCGCGGCGAAGATCCGGTCGTGGTCGCCCTCGGCGAGCGAACTCCAGGGCTGGAGGGCCTTGCGGTACTCGAACTGGGCCAGGGGCCGCAGCGGGCCGGCGGGTGACCGTTCGGCCAGCGGGGGCGCGCCAGCGCCGTGGGCCACCGGCGGCGGGGCGTAGGGGTCGGAGACGACGGTGAGCAGGGTGTCGGAGCGGGAGAGCGCCAACGGGCCGCTGTCGGCGGTCTCTTCCTGCAGCGCGGTGAGGATCTCGCTGACCTCGGTCATCCGGCGGTGCCCGACGAACAGGTCGGCCAGGGCGAGATGGTGCTGCCGGGGCAGCGCGCCGGCGCGCAGGTCGTCGAGCAGTTCCTCGGCGATGCGCTCGGCGGCGGCCGGGTTGCTGCGGCGCAGGATGACGGCGTTCCGCAGGCGGATCTCGGTGCGGCGCTGCGGCTCGGCGCAGAAGCGGTGGGCGAGTTCGAGGTAGTCGGTGGCGAGGCGGTCCTGGTCGTCGGCGAGCACTTCCTCGGCGGCGTCCTGGAGCACGGTGACGCCCCAGGGCTCGTCGACGCCGTCCGCGGCCCGCACATGGGGGGCGATCTCGGCGGCGGGCGCCCCGTCGGCACGCAGCAGCGCGGCGGCCCTGCGGTGCAGTCGCCGCCGGTGGTCGGGGGCCATCCCCTCCAGCACGCCGGCGCCGGTGGCGGGGTGGCGGAAGCGGTCGTCCTCGATGACGGCCGCGGCCTGGAGGGCGCGCAGGCCCTGGGCCGCCGCCATGCGCGTGGTGTCGCACAGCCGGCTGAGCCGGTCCAGGGTGCTCATGTGGCCGAGAATGGCCAGGCCCTCGGCGACCTTGGCGGCCATGGGCCCGCTGCGGTCCACGCAGGTGAGGACGGCCAGCGCGAACGCCTCGCTGGTGACGGGGCGCGGGCCGTCCGGGTGGCGCGGGGCGGGGATCATGGCGCGCTCCTCCTGGAGCGCGCGGAGCAGCAGCGGGTTGCCGCCGGTGACCGCCAAGTACTCGTCGATGGTCGCTTCGTCGGGGTGGGAGTGGCCGTCGGCCGCCAGCAGCCGGGCGATGTCCTGGCGGCCGAGGCTGCCCAGGCGGATGCGCTGGAAGTTGGGCTGCCGCAGGAACTCGGTGCGGTAGGCGGGGTCGCGCTGCTGGTAGTACAGCGTCTCGGTGAAGACCATCAGCAGGCGCGAGGAGCGGCACCGGCCGGCTATGTAGAGGAGGTACTGGAGGGACGCCGCGTCCACGTACTGGAGGTCGTCGACGCCGATGACGACGAGCCGGTCCGCGAGCAGGTCCTGTACGGCGGCGCAGACCTTCTGCATGCGGGCGGTCCGGGCGGAGGTGAGCCAGTCGGCCGAGCCGGGGCCGGCGGCGGCCTGGTCGTCGTCCACCAGCGCGCGCAGCCGGGCGCCTTGCTCGGCGGGCAGCGCCGGGGCGTCGACGAGCTGGCGCATGACGGTCAGCGGGAGGGAGCTCTCGGAGCGCAGGGCGGCGGCGCGCAGGACGATCGCCTGCTCCTCGGTCGCGTGGGTGGCGAGGGCTTCCAGGAGTTCGCTCTTACCGAAGCCCGCCGGCCCTTCTATTACGACTATTCTCGCCTTGCTCAACGCGGATTCAGTGAACGCCGATTTCAATTTCTGGAGGCCTGTTTGCAGCATGCAGAACCTTTATCTCCAGTTTCCCGAACGATGACCAGATCCAAGCACATCCAGCCTCGATATAACCCCCGGGGGACGACCTCTGTCAACTAACCGACGCGGGGCTTGATCACCGCTTAGCGACCATGTGAAGCAAACCCACCATAGTGAATCTTTGGTGCAATCCCCCTCTGGATCGGCCCTGCATGGTAACGCTGGGCACCGGCATGCGAACTGCACGGAATCATAACCCGGGACCGACGAGCCGCACACCCCCTCGTCACAAGGGGACCGTTTCCGGTCGTCAACATCGCGACAAAGGTTCGATCCGTGCGGAGAAATAAGGCGGGCAACAGCCCGGTAACCCGTCGGCAGGGGCGACTAGGGGGGACCCTAGGGGTCACCGCGGAACCCCGCTCGGCAATGCGGGGAGAGGCCGCTATTAATCGCGGGAAGAATACCCTGCGACGGCGTGAAGCCTTCCACACCGACTCCATAATTCCCCACAACCTGAATGCCCCCCTCCGCAATCGGCGCCCGGCCGCCGCGGCGGCTGCACGGTAGGCTAAGTTCACAACTTCCTGAAAATCCAGAAGGAGCAGACGTGACGGACGGTCCCGCCCCCGCCGCCCCGGACGAGGGGGCCGTGCTCCGGTTCGTGGAACGCTTCGCCCAGACGCTGACGGACTACGGCTTCCCCCGCATGCCCGCACGGGTGTTCGTCGCCCTGCTGACCGCCGACACCGGCCGGCGGACCGCGGCGGACCTGGCCGCCGTGCTGCGCGTCAGTCCGGCGGCCGTCTCGGGCGGGGTCACCTATCTGACGCGGCTCGGCCTGGTCGTGCGCGAGCACGTGCCCCGGCAGCGGCGCGCGCACTACCGCGTGCGCGACGACATGTGGTACGAGGCGATCGCCCGGGAGACCGCCATGTTCGCGCGCTGCGAGGAGGCGCTGAAGGAGGGCGTCGCGGCGGCCGGACCGGACACGCCCACCGGCCGTCGGCTGGAGGAGACGCGCCGCTTCTTCGAGTTCATCCGCGCCGAGTTCCCGCTGCTCCTGGACCGGTGGCGCCAGCGGCCGCCCGCCGACCGGCTCGCCGGGCCCCCTATCGCCCCCTAACCGTGTGGCCCGGGCCCCACGGCCGCCGCGCGACCGGTGCGCCCGGGCCCGGCGACCCCGCACAGTGGTGCGGTGAGCCCCGCCTGCCATCTCATCCACCGCCCCCGCGCCGGGGGTTCCCGCCCGGCGTCCGCCCCGCCCGGCCACGGTGCCGACCGGGCGGAACGGTTCTCGCTGGCCGGGGACATGCCGACCCCGCCACCGCCGTTCGACGACCGCCCCGGCCGGCTGTACGACCCGCTCGCCGCCGTCGAACTGATCCGGCAGGCCGCCGAGTTCATCTCCCGGCGCTTCTTCGGCCAGCCCGCCGGGCGGCCCGCGATCTGCTACCGGCTGGACCTGGCCGTCACGGACGTCCCGGCCTGGCGGGTCGGGGAACGCGTCGCGCGGCTCACCGCGTCCCTCACCGCGCGGCCCGCCCTGGAACTCCACCGCGCGCCGCGCGGACTGGCGCTCACCGCGACGCTGCGCATCGACGACCGGCCGTGCGCGACGGTCACCGCGCGCCTGCTCCTCCAGGGCACGGCGGCGCGGCGGGGCGGCCCGGCGCTCGCCCAACTCACCGAGCCCGCCGGGGAACCGGGCGAACCCGTCGCCCCCTACGCCGTGGGCGGCCGTGACCCGGCCGCCGTCCTGGTGCACGACCCGAGCGGCGCCCCCGGCGGGCCGCTGTCGGTGCGCATCGCCGGCCCCCGGTGGCCCTGGGCGGCGGACGGCGCGGCGAGCCAGGCGCTGCTCCTGGAGGCGCTGCGGCAGACCGCCGTGTTCGCCGCGCACCAGGCGCACGCCCTGGCGCCGCCGCGCGCCCTCCTGGCCGGGCTGCGCTGCCGCCTGCCTGGATTCGCCGTGCCGCGCCCGCCGTTGCGCGCCGCCGCCGTGCCGGGCCCGCTCGCCCGGGACGCCGGTGGCCGGGTCCTGGCGCCGGTCGCGCTGGTGGTGACCAGGGGCGGCGAGCCCGTGGCGGAGGCCGAGGTGTCGGTGGCGCAGGACGCCGGGCGGGACAGGACCGGGGTGCGTAGGGGAAATAAAGCGTGGCTCGAGCCGCGTGATTAAGGGTGAGGTTGTCCGAATGAACAGCCAAGCGCCCCCTACCTTGGGAAACGCCGTACTGGCGAAGGAGACGGGAGGAACGACGTGCGCTTCGGAGTCCTGGGTCCGCTGGAAGTGACGGCGACCGGTCACGGCGGGGCCTTGGCGACGCCGCAGGCGCCCAAGATCCGCGTCGTCCTGGGCACGCTGCTGATCCGCGCCAACGCCATCGTGTCCGTGGACACCCTCATCGACGAGCTGTGGAGCGACGATCCGCCGCGCACCGCGCCGACCACCCTCCAGGTCTATGTCTCCCAGTTACGCAAGATGCTGCACGCCGCGGACCCCGAGGCCGGGCGGGCCGCGCTGGCCACCCGTCGGCCCGGATATGTACTGCGGCTGGGGCCGGGCCAGTTGGACCTCACCGAGTTCGAGGAGCTGCACGCCCGGGGCGGGGCCGCGATGCAGAACCGGGACTACGCCGCCGCGGCCGACCTCCAGCGCCGGGCGCTGGCACTGTGGCGCGGGCCGCTGCTCAGCGACACCCCGCACGGCGCGCTGCTGGAGAGCGCCGAGGTGCGGCTGGCGGAGCTGCGCGTCACCGCGCTGGAGCGCCGCATCCGGGCCGAGCTGTGTCTGGGCATGCACCGCGACCTGGTGGGCGAGCTCCAGGAGCTGGCCACCAACTTCCCGATGCGCGAGGAGATTCACGCGCACCTGATGGTCGCCCTGTACCGGACGGGCCGGCAGGCCGACGCGCTGCGGGCGTTCGCCCGGATCCGCGACACCCTGGCCGAGGAGCTGGACATAGAGCCCGGCCGCCATCTGACGCAGTTGCACCGGCGGATACGCGCCGGCGACGCGACGCTGCTGCACGGCACGGGCCGCGCCGCCGCGACGCCCGCCCTCGGCCGGCCACCGGCCGAACTCCCCGCTCCCGACCCGGCGTTCACCGGCCGTGCCGGGGAACTGGCCCGGCTGGTCGACAAGCTGCTGACGGCCGCCCGGGACGGCGGGCCGGTCGTGGTCACCGGCATGGCGGGCGTGGGCAAGACCGCGCTGGCGCTGGCCGCCGCCCGCCGCACGGAGGCGCTCTTCCCGGACGGGCAACTGCTGGTGCGGCTGCGCTCCCCCGCCGGGGAGCCGCTGGGCCCGGCCGAGGCCGTGGACCAGTTGCTGCGCCAGGCGGGGATACGGTCCCCCGGCGCGGGCGGCGCGGCCGAACGCCTCGGGCTGCTGCGGGGGTTGTGGCAGGGCCGGCGCATGCTGCTGGTCCTGGACAACGCCTGCTCCGAGGCCCAGATCCGCGCGCTGCTGCCCACCGCGCCGGGGTGCGTGGCGCTCATCACCTGCCGCCGACCGCTCGCCGGGCTGGCCGACGCCCGGCCGCTCGCGCTGGACGTGCCCGGGCCCGGTGACGCGGCCGGGCTGTTCACCGCGGCCGGGGGCGCCCCGGCCGGGGAACGGGCCGTGGCGGAGATCGCCGAACTCTGCGGGCGGCTGCCGCTGGCCCTGCGCGCGCTCGCCGCCCGGCGGGCCGACCCCGCCGAACTGGCCGCGCGGCTGCGACCGGAGGACGGCCGGCTGCGTGAACTGGGCGAGGGCCGCGGGTCGGTGGGCGCCGTGCTGGTGGCCGCCTACCGGGAGGTGCCGCCCGCCGATCGCCGCGCCTTCCGGCTGCTGGGGCTGCTGCCCCCCGGCCCCTTCGGGCCGGACCGGGCCGCCGCGGTGCTCGGCGTCCGGCCGCCGGCGGCCGGGGCCGCCGCGGAGTCACTGGTGGCGGCCGGGCTGCTGGCGCGGGCCGAACCGGCCCCGGACCGGTCGGCGCGCTATCAACTGCACCCGCTGCTGCGGCTGGTGGCCGCCGAGCGGCTGACCGCCGAGGAGCCACCGGAGGCCGTCACCGAGGCCGTCGCGCGGCTGTGCGCCGAGTCCGCCGCGCCGCCGGAGGCCGATCCGCTGGAGTGGTTCGCCCGGGACCGGGCCGCGCTGGTGGCCCTGGTGACGCGCGCGCACGCGACGGGCCTGTGGCGGGAGACCGTGACGCTGGCGGACGCCCTGACCCCGGCCCTGGAGACGCTGGCCGCGTGGGAGGACTGGGAGCACACGCACACGCTGGCGCTGGACGCGGCCGGCCGGCTCGACGACGACGCGGCCCGGGCCCGGATGCTGCGTTCGCTGGGCGATCTCGCCTGGCAGCGGCGGCGGTTGAGGCAGGCCCAGGATTTCTATGAGCGGGCGCGGCTGACCGCCGACGCCGCCGGTGACCGCGCCGAACTGGCCCGGGCGCTGGCCGGGCTGGCCGATCTGCGGCTGGACGCCGGGGCGCCGGCCGACGCCGCCGGGCTGCTCGCCCGGGTGCCCGCGGAGGCCGAGGCGGGCGCCGAGCGCGCCCGGAGCCGTTTCGAAACGTCCCGCGCCCAGGGCCTGTTGGCGCTGGAGACCGGCCGGGCGGAGGCCGCCGAGCGGTACTTCGGCGACTGCCTGGAACTGGCGGCCGAACTGCGCGACCCCCGGCTGATGGCGTACGCGCGGGCGGCGCTCGGCAGCGCCGGCGAGGCGGGCGAGGACCCCCCGGAGTGGGTCGAGGTCCGCCCCGGCGTGTGGCGCGTGCGCACGGTCGCGTAAGGCCGGTCCTTCGGACGCCAGGTCCTCGGATCCCCCAACGCGCCGCCGCCCCGGTCCTCTTCACGGGACCGGGGCGGCGGCGTGTTGGGTGCCGGCGCGTCAGGCGGTCACCGGCTGGTCGAGGAAGTCGGTCAGGCCCCAGAAGCCGCGGACCTCCTCGATGAGGCCGTCGGTGGTGATCCGGAACATCACCAGGGCGTTGATCGAGACGCGCTCCAGCGCCTTGCCGGGCTCGGCGATGTTGTTGAGCGTGGCGACGACGGGGACGGCCACGCTGTGGCCGTCCTGCGCGGCGATCGGGGTGCCGACGGCGTCCTGGAGCCGGGCCATGGTGGTGTTCACCCCGTAGAACTCGCGCAGCGCCTCCCGCCCCTTGCGTTCGCCGTGCCCGATGGGGTCCTCCAGGACCGCGTCCTCGGTGAACAGGTCGAGCAGCCCGGGCACATCGCCGGCGTTGAGCCGCCGGAAGTACTCCAGGGCGATCTCCTTGCGCCTGTTCTCGTCGGTCATCTGCCGTTCCCTCTCGGTCGCGTAGGACAGCCAGTAGCGCTTGCGCTGGAAGGCGTAGGTCGGAAGGTCCACCTCGCGGGCCGCCGTGTCGCCGAACACCGCCGCCCAGTCCACCGCGGTGCCGGCGACGTGGACGCGGGCGGCGGCGGTCAGGGCGGCCCGGGGCGTCGCGGTGTCCGCGCCGATCGTCACCGGTGTGTCCGTGGGGTCCGCCGCCGGGACGGCCGCCGCCCGTTCGGCGAGCGCGGCCCAGTGCGCGGCCCCGCTCAGCCGCTCGGCGGTGAGGCGTTCGCCGGTGGCGGCGTCCACCAGCGGGACGGCCGCCGGGGCGAAGGTCAACGCGGCCAGGACGCGGGGCAGTTCGCCGTCGCCGCCGGACGGCCGGGCCAGTTCGGCGGCCAGCGCGGTGGCGTCCTCCAGGGTCAGCACCCCGGCCACGTGCGCCGCCGCGACCTCGCCCAGCGCCACGCCCGTCACCCGGTCGGGGGCCACGCCCCAGCTCTCCAGCAGCCGGTACAGCGCCACGTCGCGGGCGAAGCCGTCGGCGAACGGCAGCCGCGCGGCGGCGTCGAGCCGGACGTCGAAGTGCGAACGCACCTCGTCCCACGCCTTGGCGAACGCCGGGAACGTCTCGTACATCTCCCGCGCCGCCGTCTCCTCCGGCGCCTCCCCGGCGGCCGGGCCGTGGAAGGCGATCAGGGTGGTGGCGGTGCCGGGGCTGGGTGCGCCGGTGACGACGCCGTCGGCGGGCTCGCCGCGTTCGAGCGCCGCCAGGGCGGCCAGGGCAGTGGACGAGTCGTCGGCGAGCACGACCGCCCGGTGTTCGAACACGGCGCGCTTCGTCGCCAGCGAGTAGCCGACGTCCAGCGCCTCGGGCGCGGGGCCGGCCGCCAGGGCGGCCCGCAGCCGTCCGGCCTGGCCGCGCAGGGCCGCCGCGCTCCGGCCGGAGAGCACCCAGGGCACGGGGCCGTCGCCGAATCCGGCGCGCGCGGGCCGGTCGGCCGGGCGGTCGTCGGCGGGCGGCTCCTCGACGATGAGGTGCACCTTGGTGCCGCTGGCGCCGAACGAGGACACCCCGGCCCGCCTGGGCCGCCCGGTCCTCGGCCAGGGCCGGGCCTCGGCGAGCACGGCCACGGCGCCGGACGACCAGTCGACCTGGTCGGTCGGCCGGCCCGCGTGCAGGGTGGCGGGCAGCGTGCCGTGGCGCATCGCCAGGATGGCCTTGATGACGCCCAGCACGCCCGAAGCGGCTTGCGGGTGGCCGAAGTTGGACTTACTGGTGCCCACCCACAGCGGCCGTTCCACGTCCCGGTCCCGGCCGTAGGTGGCCAGCAGCGCGCGGGCCTCGATGGCGTCGCCGAACGGGGTGCCGGTGCCGTGCGCCTCGACGGCGTCGATGTCGTCCGGGGCCAGCCCGGCGTTGGCCAGGGACTGGCGGATGACCTGTTCCTGGGAGCGGCCGTTGGGGGCCAGCAGTCCGTTGCCCGAGCCGTTGTGGTTGATGGCGGAGCCCCGGATCACCGCGAGCACGCGGTGGCCGCGGCGGCGGGCGTCGGAGAGGCGTTCCAGCAGGAGCATGCCGCCGCCCTCGCCCCAGCCGGTGCCGTCGGCGTCCGCGGCGAACGGCTTGCAGCGGCCGTCGGGCGCCACGCCGCCGGCGATCTCGGGGAAGCCCAGCGGATTGGCCTGCACGGTGATGCCGCCGGCCAGCGCCATGGTGCAGTCGCGGTTGCGCAGGGCCTGGCAGGCGGTGTGCAGGGAGACGGCCGAGGAGGAGCAGCCGGTGTCGACGGTGAACGCCGGGCCCTCGATGCCGAAGGTGTAGGCGACCCGTCCGGAGGACAGCGCCGGGGAGGAGCCGCCGGCGATATAGGGCCTGCTCTCCCTGGGGACGCGGACGCCGTTGGCGTAGCCCTGGTAGAACGTGCCCAGGTAGGCGCCGACGGTGGTGTCGCCCAGGCGGCGGGGGTCGACGCCGGCCCGTTCGAAGGACTCCCAGCACATCTCCAGCAGCAGCCGCTGCTGAGGGTCCATCACTAGGGCCTCGGCGTCCGGGATGCCGAAGAACGCGGCGTCGAACTCCGAGGCGGAGCGCAGGAATCCGCCTTCGAGGAGCCGCACCATGCCGGGCAGGTCATCGGCGTTGACGCGGGCGAGCGGGTCGTCCTGCCAGCCGCGGTCCTCGGGCGGGCCGGACACCATGTCCCGGCCCTCGATGACGACGCGCCACATCTCCTCGGGGGTGTCGACGCCGCCGGGCAGGCGGCAGGCCATCCCCACGATGGCGATCGGGTCGTCGGTGCCCGGATCGCCGCCGGTGGTGACGGCCACGGCGGGGGTGGACGTGGCCGTCACGGCGTGGTCGCCCAGCAGTTCGGCCCGCAGATGGCGGGCGAGGGCGAGGGGGGTGGGGTGGTCGAAGACCATGGTGGCCGGGAGCTTGAGGCCGGTCGCGGTCTGGAGGGCGTTGCGGAGTTCGACAGAGGTGAGCGAGTCGAAGCCCAGTTCCTTGAACGGCCGGCCGGGCTCCAGCGCCCCGGTGTCCGCGTGGCCGAGCACGGCCCCGGCGAACTCCCGTACCAGGTCGAGCAGTTCGCGGTCCTGTTCGGCGCGGGGGCGGCCGGTGAGCCGCTGCCGCAGCTCGCCGGCGCCGGCCGGTGCCGCGGCGGGACCCGGGGCCGGCTGCCCGGGGCCCCGGAGGGCGCGCCGGGCGTCGGGCACGTCGCTGATCAGCGGGCTGGAACGGTCGGCGGCGAAGACGACGGCGAACCGGTCCCAGGAGATGTCGATGATCAGGGCGCTGGTCTCGTCGTGGTCCAGCGCCTGCTGGAGCGCGGCGGTGGCGAGTTCGGGGTCCATCTCGTGGATGCCGTGGGACTCGGCCCGCTCCCGGCCGCTGCCGTCGCCGATGCCGGGTCCGGCCCATACCCCCCAGGCGAGGGAGGTGGCCGGCAGGCCCTCCTTGCGGCGCTGCTCGGCGAGGGTGTCCAGGAACGCGTTGCCCGGCGCGTAGTTGCCGTGGCCGGGCGGCCCGAACACCGAGGCGGAGGAGGAGAACAGGACGAACGCCGACAGGTCCAGGTCGCGGGTCAGCTCGTGCAGGTGCTGCGCGCCGAGGGCCTTGACCCGCAGCACGCCGCCGACACGGGCGGGGGTGAGGGAGTCCAGGACGCCGTCGTCGAGGACGGCGGCGACATGGACGACGGCGGTCAGCGGTTGCTCGGGGGGCACGGTGGCCAGCAGCGCGGCGACGGCGTCGCGGTCGCCCACGTCGCAGGCCGCGACGGTGACCCGGGCGGCGCCCAATTCGCGGAGTTCGGCTTCCAGTTCGGCGGCGCCGGGGGCGTCGGGGCCGCGCCGCCCGGTGAGCAGCAGGTGGTCGGCGCCCTGCCGGGCCATGCGCCGGGCGACATGGGCGCCGAGCGCGCCGGTGCCACCGGTGATGAGGACGGTGCCGCGGGGCCGCCATTCGCGGGCGGGCGGCACGTCGGCGAGGAGGGCGCGGACCATGCGGCGGCCGAAGACGCCGGAGGCGCGCAGAGCCACCTGATCCTCGCCCTCGCCGGGGGCGAGGATGCCGGCCAGCCGCGCGGCGGCCCGTTCGTCCAGGGTGGGCGGCAGGTCGATGAGGCCGCCCCAGCGATCGTGGTGTTCGAACGCGGCGACGCGGCCGGCGCCCCACACCAGGGCGCCCCAGGGGCTGACCGAGGTGTCGGAGGGGCCGATGGAGACGGCGCCCCGGGTGGCGCACCACAGGGGGGCGGGGATGTCGGCGTCGCCGAGCGCCTGGAGCAGCGCGAGGGTGGCGGCCAGGGCGGCGGGCGCCGCCTCGTGGTCGCGATGCGGGCGGCGTTCTTCGCCCTCGGCGAGGGCCAGCAGGGAGAGCACGCCGCCGATCGGGGCGCCCGCCGTGTCGCCGATGAACTCCCTTAGCTGGGCGGCTAGTTCGGCGCGGTCGGCGGTGGTGGTCTCGACCTCGACGCGCACCGGCTCGGCGCCGTGCCGGGCCAGCGCGGCGGCACAGGCGTCGACCAGGCCGGCCGGGGCGCCGGTGGCGGGGAGGGCGAGCAGCCAGGTGCCGGTCAGCCGGGGGTCGTCGGCGACGGGCACCGGCTTCCAGGTGACGTGATAGCGCCAGGAGTCGAGCGTGGCGGACTCCTTGCGCCGGTGCCGCCAGGCGGTGAGGGCGGGCAGCAGTTCACTCAGGGACGCCTGCTGCTCCTCGCCGAGGTCCAGGGCCTCGGCGAGGTCGGCGAGGTCGGCGCGCTCGACGGCCTCCCAGAACCGGCCCTCCACCGCGGCGCCGGGCGCGGTGCCCGCGTCGTCGGCCGGGGCCGCGCGGGTGCCGGACTCCAGCCAGAACCGCTGGCGCTGGAACGCGTAGGTGGGCAGGTCCAGGGCGCGTCCGCCGCGGCCCTCGTAGGCCGGGCTCCAGTCCACGGGCAGGCCGCGGACGTGTGCCTCGGCGAGCGAGGTGAGGAAGCGCCGGACGCCGCCCTGCTCGCGGCGCAGCGAACCGACGGCGGCGGCCTGGAGTTCGGTGGTCTCGATGGTCTCGCGCACGGCGGACACCAGGACGGGGTGGGCGCTGGACTCGACGAAGAAGTAGTGGCCGGCGGCCAGCAGGGCGCGAACGGCGGCGTGGAAGTCGACGGGCTGCCGCGCGTTGGCGAACCAGTAGTCGGGGCCGAGTTCGGTGCCCTCCAGCACGCCTCCGGTGACGGAGGAATAGAAGGGGACGCGGGTGGCCCGGGGCCGGATCGGCGCCAGCAGGCGCAGCATCTCCTCGCGCAGCGGGTCGACGAGGTCGCAGTGGGAGGCGGCGGTGCCGGAGACCATCTTCACCCGCACGCCGTCGGCCTCGCAGCGGGCGACGAACTCCTCCATGGCCGGGATGGGTCCGGCGACGGCCGCCGTGGCGGGGCCGTTGATCCCGACGACCGTCAGGCCGCTGTCGGCCGCGGCGACCCGTTCCTCGACCTCGGCGAGCGGCAGCAGCACCGAGGCGAGCGCGCCCAGGCCGACGAGCTCGCGGGCGAACAGCCGGCTGCGTTCGACGATCACCCGGGCGGCGTCCTCACGGGTCAGGGCCCCGGCCACATAGGCGGCGGCCACCTCGCCCTGGGAGTGGCCCACCACGGCGGAGGACTCGACGCCGTGCGAGCGCCACAGGGCCGCCAGGGCGGCCATCACCGCGAACAGCACCGGCTGGACGACATCGAGCCGCTCCAGGGAGGGCGCGCCGGGCGCGCCGCGCAGCGCGTCGAGGACCGACCAGTCGGTGAAGGTCTCCACGGCGGCGGCGCAGGCGCGCAGCTCCTCGGCGAACACCGGTGAGGTGTCGAGCAGTTCGAGAGCCATGCCCTGCCACTGGTGGCCCTGGCCGGGGAAGACGAAGGCGATCTTGCCGCGCACGTCGGCGGCGCCGCGGATGACCTCGGGCACGGTGCGGCCCTCGGCGACGGCGGTCAGCCCGGTGCGGCATTCCGCGCGGTCGGCGGCCAGCACGACGGCGCGCTGGTCGAGCAGGGCCCGGGTGTCCAACAGCGAGCGGCCGAGGTCGGCGACGCCCACCGAGGGGTCGCCGTCCAGGAACGCGGCGAGGCGCTTGCCCTGGCCGGCGAGCGCGCCGACGCCGCGCGCCGACAGCGGCAGCGGCAGCGGCAGCGGCAGCACGCCGCCGGGCGCGGTGTCCGGCGCCGGTTCGGGCACGGCCTCCGGTTCGGGGGCCTGTTCGAGGATGACGTGGGCGTTGGTGCCGCTCATGCCGAAGGAGGAGACGCCCGCGCGCCGGGGCCGGTCCAGCTCGGGCCAGGACCGGGACTCGGTCAGCAATTCCACCGCACCCATCGACCAGTTGATATGCGGCGAGGGCTCATCCACATGCAGCGTCCTGGGCAGCACGCCGTGGTGCAGGGCCATCACCATCTTGATGACACCGGCCACCCCCGCCGCCGCCTGGGCATGCCCGATGTTCGACTTCACCGACCCCAGCCACAACGGCTCACCCTCACCCCGATCACGCCCATACGTCGCCAGCAACGCATGCGCCTCAATCGGATCCCCCAACGACGTCCCCGTCCCATGCGCCTCCACCACATCCACATCCCCACCCGACAACCGCGCCCCCGCCAACGCCGCACGAATCACCCGCTCCTGCGACGGACCATTCGGCGCCGTCAACCCATTCGACGCACCGTCCTGATTCACCGCCGAACCCCGCACCACCGCCCACACCCGATGCCCCAACCGCACCGCATCCGACAACCGCTCCACCAACAAAACGCCCACGCCCTCGCCCCACCCGGTGCCGTCCGCCGCCGCGGCGAACGCCTTGCACCGGCCGTCGGCCGAGGTGACGCGCTGCTGGTTGAAGCCGATGAACAGCCCCGGGGAGGGCAGGATCGCCGCCCCGCCGGCCAGCGCGAGCGAGCACTCACGGGCGCGCAGCGCCTGCACCGCCAGGTGCAGCGCCACCAGCGACGACGAACACGCCGTGTCCACCGTCACCGCCGGCCCCTCCAGACCGAACGTGTACGCGATCCGCCCGGAGGTCACGCTGGCCACGCCACCGGTCATCAGGTGGCCGGCCACGCCCTCCGGTATCTCCTCCAGCCCCTCGCCGTAGCCGGGGTGGCTGGCGCCGACGAACACGGCCGTGTCGCTGCCGCGCAGGGTGAGCGGGTCGATGCCCGCGCGTTCGAACGCCTCCCAGGAGGTCTCCAGCAGCAGGCGCTGCTGCGGGTCCATGGCCAGCGCCTCGCGCGGCGAGATGCCGAAGAAGGCGGGGTCGAACTGGTCGGCGTCATGGACGAACGACGCCTCCCGCACATAGGTGGAGCCGGGCCGGTCGGGGTCGGGGTCGTAGAGGCTGTCCAGGTCCCAGCCGCGGTTGCGTGGGAAGTCGGAGGCGGTGTCGGCGCCGTTGGCGATCAGGTCCCACAGCCGTTCGGGGGTGTCGGCGCCGCCGGGGAAGCGGCAGCTCATGCCGACGATGGCGATGGGTTCGTGGGCGGTGGAGACCAGCCGCCGGTTCTCGCGCCGCAGCCGTTCGGTCTCGGTGAGGGAGGCGCGCAGCGCTTCGACGAGCTTGTCGCTGCGGTCGCCGTTGTCTCGTGCAGTGGTCATCCGGGGTCTCCGCTTTCCGAAGCCTGATCAGGATGTGGTCTGGTTGAGGGCCATCGACACGAGATCGTCGACGTCCATCGTCCGGATGGAGCCCGACACGTCCTCGTCCTCCTCGGCGGCGGGGTCCGGGGCGTGGCCGAGGCCCGCGAGGCGCAGCAGCGTCTCCGCGAGGCCGGCCTCGCGGAGCCGGGCGAGCGGGATTGTCGCCAGGGCGCGCCGAATGGCGGCCTCCTCGGCGTCCGCGGTGGCGTCCGGCCCGGATTCGGGGCGGAGTTCGGCTTCGAGGTAGGTGACGAGGTCGGCGGGCGAGGGGTGGTCGAAGATCAGGGTGGCGGGCAGCCGCAGCCCGGTGTCGGCGGTCAGGCGGTTGCGGAGCTCGACCGCGGTGAGCGAGTCGATGCCCAGTTCGCGGAAGCCGCGGTCGATCTCCACCGAGTGCGGTCCGGCGTGGCCGAGTACGACGGCGACATGGGTGCGCACGGCGTCCAGCAGCGTCTCGAAGCGGTCGGTCGGTGAGAGGCCGGCCAGCCGCTGGGGCAGGGCGGGGCCGCCGGCCGCGTCCGGGCCGGCGGCCGCGGCGGAGCGCCGGGCGGGGCCGGTGACCAGGCCGCGGTAGAGCGCGGGCACGCCGCCGTCGCCGAACTGCCGGCGCAGCCGGTCGATGTCGAGCCGCGCGGGGACGAGCAGGGCGTCGTCCATGGCGGTGGCGGCATCGAACAGCGCCATGCCGTGCTCGGGGGTGAGAGGGAGGACGCCGCCGCGGGCCATGCGGGCGCGGTCGGCGTCATCCAGAGCACCGGCCATACCGCCTTCCTGCTCCCACATCCCCCACGCCAACGACACACCCGGCAACCCCAACGACCGCCGATACGCCGCCAACCCATCCAAAAACGCATTCCCCGCCGCATAACCACCCTGACCCGCACCACCCAACACCCCAGCAGCCGAAGAAAACAACACAAACAACCCCAAATCCCACCCAGCCGTCAACTCATGCAACCACCACCCCCCATCCACCTTCGGCCGCAACACCCCCACCAACCGATCCACCGACAACCCCTCCACCACACCGTCATCCACCACCCCCGCCACATGCACCACACCCACCAACGGAAACTCCCCCACCACCCCCTCCAACACCCCAGCCAACGCCCCCCGATCACCCACATCACACCCCACCACCCGAACATCCACCGCACCCAACCCCACCAACTCCTCAACCAACCCACCAGCACCCACACTCCCCAACCCACGACGACCCACCAACACCAAACGACGCACCCCACGCACCCCCACCAACCACCGAGCAACCACCCCACCCAACGAACCCAACCCACCCGACACCAACACCCACCCCGACGACACATCAACCTCTGGACCGGACTCGGCGAGGGCGGCCCGGGCCAGCCGGGGCACCAGGGCGCGGCCGTCGCGCACGGCCACCTGGTGCGCGCCGGTGGCGAGCGCGGTGTCCAGCGCGGCGGGGGTCACCTCGCCCTCCGGGAGGTCCACCAGGATCAGCCGGCCGGGGTGTTCGGTCTGGGCGCTGCGCACCAGGCCCCAGATCGGGGCGCGGGCGATGTCGCCGACGGTGTCCTCGGGGCGGGCCGCCACGGCGCCGCGCGTGAGCACGACGAGCGGGGTGGCGCCCAGGCGTCCGTCGGCCAGGCAGTCCTGGATCGTGCGCAGCAGCCGGGCGGTGTCCTCGCGCGCGGCGGTGGGCACGTCCCGGTCGGCGGGTCCGGGGCCGCAGGGGATCAGCACCGCGCCGGGCACCGGGCCGCCCTCGTCGAGGGAGCTGCTCAGGGCGAACGCGTCGGGGTGGGCGGCCGGTTCGCGAGTGCCGGCCGCCTTCAGCGCCCGGCCGACGCCGAGCGGGTCGGAGCCGAGCACGGCCCAGTCCCCGGCGGGCGGCGCGGCCGACGCGGCCGGCTCGCCCGGCGGCACCCACGCGACGCGGAACAGCCAGTCGGGCCGGCCGGCCGCCGCCGCGCGGAGCTCGGCGGCCGGGACGGGCCGCAGCGTGAGGGCGTCCACGGTGGCGACCGGCTCGCCGGCGGGGTCGCCGAGGGTGAGGGAGACGGTGTCCGGGCCGGTGACGTCGACGTGTATCCGCACGACGGACGCGCCGGTGGCGTGCAGGGTGACGCCGGTCACGGAGGCCGGCAGCAGCACCTCGCCCGGGGCGGGCGCGGGCAGCGCGAGGCGCGCGGCGTGCACGGCGGCGTCCAGCAGGGCGGGGTGCAGGCGGAAGCGGCCGGCGTCGGCCTTCTCGCCGGGGGCGAGCGCGGCCTCGGCGTACAGGCCGGTGCCCGAGCGCCAGGCGGCGGCGAGGGTGCGGAACGCGGGCCCTCCGGGGCCGGGGCGGTCGGGGTCGCCGTGGAGGGCGGCGGCCTCGACGGGTTCGGCGCCGATGGGCGGCCAAGGGCTCGCCAACTCGGCGGCCGGGGCGGGGGCTTCGGGCGCGACGGCCCCCTCGGCGTGGCAGGTCCACGGCATGTCGGCGGGGGCGGCGTCGGGGCGGGCGTAGACGGCGACGGGCCGGTGGCCGGCCGCGTCGGGGGTGCCGACCGTGATCTGGATCAGGACGGCGTCGTCCTCGGGCAGGGCCAGCGGGGCGGTGACGGCCAGGTCGGCGAGGTGGCCGCAGCCGGCCTCGTCGCCGGCGGCTACGGCCCATTCGACGAAGGCGCTGGCGGGGATCGTGGGGACGCCGTGCGGGGCGTGGTCGCGCAGCCAGGGCTGGGCGGCGGCCGACACCCGGCCGGTGAGGAGGAGTTCGTCGGCGGCCGCGGCGCGGACGAGCGCGCCGAGCAGCGGGTGGTCCACCGCGCCCAGGCCCGCCGCGGCGACGTCACCGGCGCCCGCGGGCCCCGATTCGAGCCAGTGGCGGCGGCGTTGGAACGCGTAGGGCGGCAACTCGACGGGGGGAGTGCGGCGTTCGGGGAGCGGCGGGGTCCAGTCCACCGGCAGTCCGGTGGTCCAGGACTCGGCGAGGCAGCCGTGGAACGCCTCGGTCTCGTCGCGGTCCTTGCGGCAGGCGGTGGTGAGCAGGCCGGTGAAGTCGTCGGCCAGGCACTCGCGGGCCAGGGCGGTCAGCACGCCGTCCGGGCCGACCTCGATGAAGTGGGTGACGCCCTGGGCGGCCAGCCATCGCACGCCGTCGGCGAAGCGGACCGGCCGGCGGACGTGGTCCACCCAGTAGGCGGGCGTCAGTTCGCGGATCTGTTCGCCCGTCAGGTTGGACACCAGCGGGGTGGCGGGGGTGGCGTGGGCCAGGCCTTGGGCGGCCTCGCCGAACGCGGCGAGCATGGGCTCCATCAGCGGCGAGTGGAACGCGTGCGAGACCCGGAGCCGGCGCGTCTTGTGGCCCTGTTCGGCCAGCCGGTCGGCGACGCGCCGCACGGCGTCCTCCTCGCCGGAGAGCACCACGGCGTGCGGGCCGTTCACCGCGGCGATCGCGACCGGGCCCGTTTCGCCGGCCAGCGCCTCGCGCACCTGCTCCTCGGTGGCCCGCACGGACACCATCGCACCGCCGGGCGGCAGGGCGCCCATCAGCCGGCCGCGCGCGGCGACGAGCCGGGCCGCGTCGGGCAGGGTCAGCGCCCCGGCGACGTGGGCCGCGGCGATCTCGCCGATGGAGTGCCCCGCGACGAAGTCGGGGCGCAGGCCGAAGGATTCGAGCAGCCGGAAGAGCGCGACCTCGATGGCGAACAGCCCGGTCTGGGTGTACTCGGTGCGGTCCAACAGCTCGCTGTCCGGCGCGAACAGCACGTCCCGCAGGGGGCGTTCCAGTTGGCCGTCCAGCTCGGCGCACACCTCGTCCAGGGCCGCCGCGAACACGGGGTGTGCCGCGTACAGTTCGCGGCCCATGCCCGCACGCTGCGCGCCCTGGCCGGAGAACAGGAAGGCGGTCTTGCCGTGCCGGACGGCGCCGGTGACGGCGTCGCCGGTGGGGGCGCCGGCGGCCAGGGCGTCCAGGCCGGCCAGCAGGGCGTCGCGGTCCGCCGGGAGCACGGCGGCGCGGTGGTCGAGGGCGGCCCGGGTGGTGGCCAGGGCCGAGCCGATGTCGCCGGGCGCCAGTTCGGGCCGTTCGCGGACGAACGCGGCCAGCCGTTCCGCCTCGGCGCGCAGGGCGGCGGCGGTCTTGCCGGAGAGCAGCCAGGGAACGGGCCGCCCGGGCGCCGGGCGGGCGTCCTCGGCGGCCGGCTCAACGGACCGCTCGGGGGCCTGTTCGAGGATGACGTGGGCGTTGGTGCCACTGATGCCGAAGGAGGAGACGCCCGCGCGCCGGGGCCGGTCCAGCTCGGGCCAGGACCGGGACTCGGTCAGCAACTCCACCGCACCCATCGACCAGTTGATATGCGGCGAGGGCTCATCCACATGCAGCGTCCTGGGCAGCACGCCGTGGTGCAGGGCCATCACCATCTTGATGACACCGGCCACCCCCGCCGCCGCCTGGGCATGCCCGATGTTCGACTTCACCGACCCCAGCCACAACGGCTCACCCTCACCCCGATCACGCCCATACGTCGCCAGCAACGCATGCGCCTCAATCGGATCCCCCAACGACGTCCCCGTCCCATGCGCCTCCACCACATCCACATCCCCACCCGACAACCGCGCCCCCGCCAACGCCGCACGAATCACCCGCTCCTGCGACGGACCATTCGGCGCCGTCAACCCATTCGACGCACCGTCCTGATTCACCGCCGAACCCCGCACCACCGCCCACACCCGATGCCCCAACCGCACCGCATCCGACAACCGCTCCACCAACAAAACGCCGACTCCTTCGGCGAAGCCGGTGCCGTCGGCGGCGGATCCGAACGCCTTGCAGCGGCCGTCGCCGGCCAGTCCGCCCTGCTTGCTGAAGTCGATGAACAGGCCGGGGGTGGACATGAGGGTGGCGCCGCCGGCCAGCGCAAGCGAGCACTCGTCGTTCCGCAGGGCCTGCACCGCCAGGTGCAGCGCCACCAGCGACGACGAACACGCCGTGTCCACCGTCACCGCCGGCCCCTCCAGACCGAACGTGTACGCGATCCGCCCGGAGACGACGCTCGGGGCCTTGCCGGTGGCGAGGTAGCCCTCGACGTCGTCGGGCATGACGGCGATGTCCTGCCCGTAGTCGGAGGCGGAGGCGCCGATGAAGACGCCGGTGCGGCTGCCCCGGACGGCGTCGGGGCTGATGCCCGCGCGGGGGAACAGCTCCCAGGTGGCCTCCAGCAGCAGGCGCTGCTGGGGGTCCATGGCCTGGGCCTCGCGCGGCGAGATGCCGAACAGTTCCGCGTCGAACTGCCCGATGTCGCCGAGGAAGCCGCCGAGGTCGGTGCGGGTGGTGCCGGCCCGGCCGCTGTCCGGGTCGTGTATTCCCGCCACGTCCCAGCCGCGGTCGGCCGGGAAGGGCGAGATGGCGTCCCCGCCGGCGCTGATCAGATCCCAGAATCTCTCCGGGGAATCGGCGCCGCCGGGAAACCTGCATGCCATTCCGACGATCGCGATGGGCTCCGGTTCCTCGTGTTCCCGCAAACGCTGGCGGGTCTGGCGGAGATCCACCATGACGCGGTTGAGGTATTCGCGGAGCTTCTGTTCGTCATTCGGCATGCGCGGCACTCCCGATCAGGAAATGAGGGGCGGGTGCGGAACGGGTCAGTGGGTGCCCAATTCCCGGTCGATCAGTTCGAACATCTCGTCGTTGCTCACCGCCGTGAGATCCGTCGCCCCGGAGTCGGCGGGCGTTTCACCGGAGGCGCCGGCACGCCATTTCCGCAGCAGTGTTTCCAGGCGGGGGGTGATGTCCTCGCGCAGCTCGGCGGCGGGGAGGCCGTCGAGGGCGGCTTCGAGCTGCTTGATGACGCCGAGGACCGGCTCGGCGACGTCGGCCGGGTCGGGGCGGAGGCGGCCGTGCAGATGGTCGGCCAGCGCCGCGGGGGTGGGGTGGTCGAAGGCGAGCGTGGTGGGCAGTTCGAGTCCGGTGGCCGCGCCGATGCGGTTGCGGAGCTCGACCGAGCTCAGGGAGTCGAAGCCCAGGTCCTTGAAGGGCCGGGTCGGCTCCACGACGGGGCGTGCGTCGCTGTCGGTGACCCCGTGGGCGAGGACGACGCCGACCTGGGTGGTGACCAGGTCGAGCAGCACCCGGTGCTGCTCGCGGTCGCCCAGGCCGAGCAGTTGCTCGCGCAGGGCCGGGGCGTCCTCCTGCGCCGCCGCGGTCTCGGTCCGGGCCGGGCCCGGAGCGGCGAGCGCCGCGCGGGCCTCGGGGATGTCGCCGATCAGCGGGATTGTGCGGTCGCGGCTGAGGCCCGGGCCCAGCAGATCCCAGCGCAGGTCGGCGATCACGGGTGCGGCCTCGTCGTGCTCGACGGCCTGCCGCATGCCCTCGACGGCCAGTTCGGGGGCCATCTCGAAGATGCCCTGCTTGCGGCCGCGTTCGCCGCCGCCGTCCTCGGCGAGGCCGGGGCCGGCCCAGGTGCCCCAGGCCACGGAGGTGGCGGGGCGGCCCTCGCGGCGCAGCCGTTCGGCCAGGGCGTCCAGGTAGGCGTTGCCGGGCACGTAGTTGCTCAGACCGGGGTAGCCGAATATGCCCGAGCCGGAGGAGAACAGGACGAACGCCGACAGGTTCTTGTCCCGGGTCAGTTCGTGCAGGTGGTCGGCGCCGCGCGCCTTGACCCGCAGGGTGTGGTGCATGCGGTCGGGCGTGAGCGTGTCGATGACGCAGTCGTCGAGCGCGACGGCGGTGTGCACCACCGCGTCCAGCGGGAAGCGCTCGGGCACGGTGGCCAGCAGCTCGGCCAGCGCGTCGCGGTCGCCGACGTCGCAGACGGCGATCGTCACCTCGGCGCCCAGCGCGGTCAGTTCGGCCCTGAGCTCGGCGGCGCCGGGGGCGTCGGGGCCGCGTCGGCTGGTCAGCAGCAGGTGCTCGGCGCCGTTGCGGGCCAGCCAGCGGGCGACCTGCCCGCCGAGGCCGCCGGTGCCGCCGGTGATGAGGGTGGTGCCGCGCGGGCGCCACTCGCGGGCGGGCGGGGTGTCGCCGAGGGGGGCGCGCACCATGCGGCGGGCGAGCACGCCGTAGGAGCGGACGGCCACCTGGTCCTCGGTCGCGTCCTCGGCCAGGGCCCCGGCAAGCCGCATGCCGACGCTGTCGTCGAACGTCTCCGGCAGGTCGATCAGGCCGCCCCACAGCCGGGGGTGTTCCATGGCGGCGACGAGCCCGAGTCCCCAGGTGAGGGCCTGAGTCGGGGAGACGATCCGGTCGGTGGCGCTGACGGAGACTCCGCCGTCGGTGACGCACCACAGGCGGGCGTCGGCGCCGAGGTCGGACAGGGCCTGGAGCAGCGCGACGTTGCCGGCCAGGCCCACCGGGACCGTTTCCCGCCCGGCGAGCGGGCGTTCGTCCAGCGACAGCAGGGAGAGCACCCCGGTGACCGGCAGGTGCGGCCGGAGCTGGTCGGCGAGCCCGGCGCGGCCCGCGTCGGCGGCCGGGACGCGGATCAGCCGGGCGGTGGCGCCGTGCCGGACGAGGGCGGCGGCGATCGCGTCGGCCGGGTCGTCGTCGAGGCCGTCGGGGGCGACGACCAGCCAGGAGCCGGTGAGGTGGACCGGCGCGGCGCCGGTGATCTGGAGGGCGGTGTCGGTGAGGGACCAGATGACGCGGTAGCGCCAGTTCTCCAGGGTGGCGCGCTCGTGGTGGCGGCGGCGCCAGGAGGAGAGGGCGGGCAGGACCGCGCCGAGCGAGGCGCGCTGGGCGTCGTCGTCGAGTTCGAGGGTGGCGCTGAGGGCGGTCAGGTCCTGGCCATGGACGGCCTGCCAGAACCGGACGTCGATGTCGTCCTCGGCGGCGGGGCCGGTGCCGGGCGCGGGCTCGGGCTCGGCGTCCAGCCAGTAACGCCGGTGCTGGAAGGCGTAGGTGGGCAGTTCGACGGTGCGCGCGCCGGGGGCCAGGGCGGGCGCCCAGTCGACGGCGACGCCGCGCACCCACGCCTCGGCGAGCGCGCGGGTGAAGCGGGCGGGGCCGCCGTTGTCCCGACGCAGGGTGCCGGTGACCGCGGCCTCGTCCCCGGTGTCGTCGAGCGTCTCCTGGATGCCGACGGTCAGCACGGGGTGGGCGCTGACCTCGATGAACACCGCGGGGCCGCGCTCCAGCAGGCCGGCGAGGGCGGACTCGAACTGCACGGTGGTGCGCAGGTTGGTGTACCAGTACTCGGCGTCCAGGCCCTCCGTGTCGAACTGGTCGGCGGTGACGGTGGAGTGGAACGGCACCTCGCAGGAGCGCGGGCGGATGCCGTCCAGGGCGCGGACGATGTCCTCGCGGATGGTCTCCACCTGCGGCGAGTGGGAGGCGTAGTCCACGGCGATGCGGCGGGCCCGGACGCCGTCCGCGGCGCAGGCGGCGAGGAGTTCGTCCAGGGCCTCCGGGTCCCCGGAGACGACCGTGGAGCGGGGGCCGTTGACGGAGGCGAGGGAGAGGCGGTCGCCGAAGGGGGCGATCCGGTCCATCACGGCGCCCGCGGTGTCGGCGACGGACACCATGCCGCCCTTGCCGGAGAGCGCCAGCAGCGCCTTGGCGCGCAGCGCGGACACCCGGGCGGCGTCCTCGATGCTGAGGGCGCCGGCCACGCAGGCGGCGGCGATCTCGCCCTGGGAGTGGCCGATGACGGCGGCCGGTTCGACTCCGTGGGAGCGCCACAGGGCGGCCAGGGAGACCATCACGGCCCACAGCGCGGGCTGGACGACGTCCACCCGGTCCAGGGGCGGCGCGCCGTCGGCGCCGCGCAGGACGTCGACGAGCGACCAGTCCACGTGGGGGGCCAGCGCCGTGGCGCAGTCGTCGAGGGCCTTGGCGAACACCGGGGAGGCGTCGAGCAGTTCGACCGCCATGCCGGCCCACTGGGAGCCCTGGCCGGGGAAGACGAACACGGGGCGGTGTGCGCCGCGGATCGCCGCGCCGCTCACCGCGTCGGGGCCCGGGTCGCCGTCGGCGATCGAACGCAGGCCGGCGCGGTACGCGTCGTGGCCGGTGGCCAGGACGGCGCCGCGCCACTCCAGTTCGGCGCGGGTGGCGACCAGGGAGTGGGCGATGTCGGCGGGGGCGGCGGCGTCCTCGCGTTCGGTGAAGTCCGCCAGCGCTCGGGCCTGGGCGCGCAGCACGGGCTCGGTGCGGCCGGAGATCAGCCAGGGCCGGACGGCGAGGGCGGCGTTCTCGGTGTCCTCGGCGATCGGGGCCGGCTCCTCGGGGGCCTCTTCCAGGATCACGTGCGCGTTGGTACCGCTGACGCCGAACGAGGACACCCCGGCCCGGCGCGGCTGGTCCTCGCGCGGCCACGGGCGGGCCTCGGTCAGCAGCTCGACGGCGCCGGACGACCAGTCGATGTGCGGGGAGGGCCGGTCGACGTGCAGGGTCTTGGGCAGCACGCCGTGCCGCATGGCCAGCACCATCTTGATGACGCCCGCGACGCCGGCCGCCGGGCCCGCGTGGCCGAAGTTCGACTTGATGGAGCCGAGCCACACCGGCCGGTCGCGGTCGCGGTCCTTGCCGTAGGTGGCCAGCAGCGCCTGGGCCTCGATGGGGTCGCCCAGCGTGGTGCCCGTGCCGTGCGCCTCGACGGCGTCGACGGTGGCGACCCCGGCGTCGGCGAGGGCGGCGCGGATGACCCGTTCCTGCGCGAGGTCGCTGGGGGCGGCCAGGCCGTTGGAGGCGCCGTCCTGGTTGATGGCGGAACCGCGGACGACGGCGAGCACGCGGCGGCCGGCGCGCCGCGCGTCGGAGAGGCGTTCCAGCAGGAGCAGGCCGACGCCCTCGGACCAGTTGGTGCCGTCGGCGGCGGCGGCGAACGACTTGCAGCGGGCGTCGGCCGCCAGGCCGCGCTGCCTGCTGAAGTCGATGAACGCGGCGGGGCTGGCCATCACCGACACGCCGCCGGCCAGGGCGCGGACGCACTCGCCCTTGCGCAGCGACTGCATCGCCAGGTGCAGCGCCACGAGGGAGGAGGAGCAGGCGGTGTCCACGGTGACGGCCGGGCCTTCGAGTCCGAAGGTGTAGGCGACGCGGCCGGAGATGACGCTCGCCATGCTGCCGGTGCCGATGTAGCCCTCCAGGCCCTCCGGGGTGCGGTTGAGCCGGGTGACGTAGTCGGAGTAGACGGCGCCGACGAAGACGCCGGTGCGGGTGCCCTTCATCGAGTGGGGGTCGATGCCGGACCGCTCGAACAGCTCCCAGGAGGTCTCCAGGAGCTGGCGCTGCTGGGGGTCCATGGCCTGGGCCTCGCGCGGCGAGATGCCGAACAGCTCGGGGTCGAACTCGTCGGCGCTCCGGATGAAGCCGGCCTCGCGGACGTAGCTCTTGCCCTGGGCGTCCGGGTCGGGGTCGTAGAGGTTCGCCGTGTCCCAGCCGCGGCTCGCCGGGAACGGGGACACCGCGTCGGTGCCGTCGGCGAGCACCCGCCACAGCTCCTCGGGGGAGCCGGCGTCGCCGGGGTAGCGACAGGCCATGCCGGTGATCGCGATGGGCTCGTGCGCGGCGGCCTCGGTCTCGTGCAGACGCTGACGAGTCTGGCTGAGCTCCGCGGTGACCCGCTTCAGGTACTCGCGAAGCTTCTCTTCGTTGTTTGCCATCTCCACGCTCCTGTGGAATGTCCGAAGGGAAATGAGGACTCGTCGGAATGAATGTGGGGGTTGAATCGAATGCGAGGATGGATCGAATGCGAGGAGGGGCCAAAGCCGCAGTTGGCACGTGGCAGCGATCGGGAACCAAGGTCGCACGGCGGGCCCTTCGAAAACAAGAAAAAAGGCCCCTAGAAAGCGGCGAGTGACCCCTAAGGGGATACGGGGCGCCCCCAGAGTTCCCCCGTATTGGCGGCTCCCTGACGTGCCGCCACTGATGCGCCCGGGGGAGGACAGCATACGGTCGCCGACACAGCCTTGCTGCCCTGTGGGAAGGAATAAGAACGGATGGACGTCGAGAAGGTCCCGTTGGACAAGAAACATCACATTCTGGTGCCCGGTCCGCGGGCGCGGGCGGAGGACAACCAGTCGCGACGCCCCATCCTGGGCGACAGCACGGCCGAGGCGGTCGTGGCCACCCTTTCGTACGACGCGAAGTCGAAGTACACCAAGGGCGACCGGGTGGGCGTGGCCATTCGCGCCAAGCAACTGGACGGCTGGATCAGGGAGTTCCTCGGCAGAAACCCCGAGGCGACCGTGCTCGACCTGGGCTGCGGGCTGGACGGCCGGGCGCGGCGCATCGCGCCGGGACCCGGCGTCCGCTGGTACGACCTGGACCTGCCCGAGGTGATCGCCATCCGGGAGCGGATCCCGGCCCTGGCGCCGGTGAACGGCGCGCACTCCGTCATCGCGGCCTCGGTGAGCGACCCGGGCTGGCTGGACGACATACCGCGCGACCGGCCGGTGTTCGTGGCCGCCGAGGGGCTGCTGATGACGCTGACGGAGGAGGAGGTGCGGGACCTGTTCGTACGGCTGGTCACGCACTTCCCCGGCGGCGAGCTGGGGTTCAACGCGTTCAACCCGCTGGCGCTGCGGCTCCAGCGCAGCCACCCCGCGGTCCGGGCGCTGGGGGTGACGTTCCAGTGGGGCGTGGACGAGCCGACGGACCTGGAGGCGTGGCATCCGCGGCTGTCGTTCGTGGCGGAGCTGGCGCCCGTCGAGTCGCCGGACATCGACCGGATGGGGCCGACGGAGCGGTTGATCAGCCGGCTGATGCGGCGCTCCCGCCGCCTGCTGCGCCTCGACCGCCTGGTCCGCCTGCGCTTTTAGCCGGCGGAGCCGGCCGGCCCCGGGGCAGGGTCTAACGATCCGCCGGGGCCGGCCGCAGGGTCGCGACGATGTGGGCGTGTACCCGGGGCAGTTGGTCCCGGAAGGCGAAGTGGCCTCCGCTCAGGACGACCTGCTCGCAGGGGCCGGTGGTCAGTTCGGCCCATTCGCGCAGTGCCGCCACGGGGACGAACGGGTCGGCGTCGCCGCCGAAGACGGTCAGCGGCATCGCGAGCGGCGGCCCCGGCCGGTACCGGTACGTGTGGCACAGCTCGAAGTCGGCGCGCACCATGGGCGAGAGCAGGTCCAGCAGCTCCGGGTTGTCGAAGACCTCTGCGGGAGTGCCCCCGGTCTCGTACAGCCAGGCGCGGAACTCGTCCTCCGGCAGCAGGTACATCGGTTTCAGCGTGGTCGCCGCCTGTCCGGGCCGGCCGCTGCCGGAGAGGAACAGGTGGCGGGGCAGCGGCAGTCCCGCGGCGGCGAACCTGCGGGTGAGCTCGAAGGCGACGAGCGTGCCCATGCTGTGCCCGAAGACGGCGTAGGGCTCGCCCAGCAGCGGCGTGAGCCGCTTCTCCAGGAAGTCCAGCAGCGTCTCCAGGCGGCGGGCCGGCGGCTCGTCGAACTCGGCGCCCCGGCCGGGCAGTTCGACGGGGTGCACCTCGAGTCCGGGCACCAGGTGCCGCGGCCAGCCCCGCTGGAACGCGGCGGCCCCGCCGCCGGCCCAGGGCAGGCAGAACAGGCGCGTGGCGGTGTCCGGTCCGGTGCTCATCGGCGTCATGTGGTGGTGAGGGCCGCGGCGGCGTCGCCGTCGAGCCGGGCGCGTTCGGCGACGCTGAACGGAGGCGCGGTGAGGGGCTGGTGCCGGGCGGCGGTGCGCAGGGCCATGACGACCTTGGTGGACTGGAGCAGGCTGACCGGCGCGGCGAGCGCCGTCACGCGCATCGCGGCGGCGCTGACGACCGGGTCGTACAGCGCGGCCGTGCTGACCATGTCGGTGTACTGCTGCTGCTCCGGGGGGCGGGAGGCGATGCGCGGGTCGGTGGAGTCGACGCGGACGCCGGGGTAGCAGATGTCCTGGGTGGTGGCGAGCATCCACGGGTCGTCGACGGCCTCGGCCACGGCGCGCTGGGCGGCGCGCGCGGTGCCGGGGGCCAGCCGGCCCCGGGCGAGCTCCCGGTCCAGGGCGAGCGCGCCGAGCGCGGCGCTGCTCATGCCGTGGCCGTAGATGGGGTTGAACGCGGCGAGCGCGTCGCCGAGCACCAGCAGGCCGTCGGGCCAGTGGGGCATGCGGTCGTAGCGCAGGCGCCGGTTGACGGTGCTGCGGGAGCCGGTGACCGGGCCGAGCGGTTCGGCGCGCTCCAGCAGCTCGGCGATGACGGGGTGTCGCAGCGAGCGGGCGAAGTCGAGGAACGCGTCGTCCTCGGTGGTGGGTTCGGCGCCGCGGGTGCCGGCGAGGGTGACGAGCCAGCGGCCGTCCTCGATGGGGGCGAGCGCGCCGTTGCGGCCGGGCTTGCCGACGCCGGGGGCGGCGGCGACGTTGACCATGGGGAAGCCTCCGGCGGCGGCCGGCGGCGCGCGGAACACGCGGGTCGCGTAGGCGATTCCGGAGTCGACGACGTCCTCCTCGACCGGCGGCAGGCCGAGCGCGCCCAGCCAGCGGCGCATGGCCGAGCCGCGGCCGGCGGTGTCCACGACGAAGTCGGCCGGCAGGTCGGCGGTGTCGCCGTTCGCGCCGCGGACGCGCACGCCGGTGACCCGGTCGGCCGTGCCGGTCAGCTCCACGGCCTCGGTCTCGGCCAGCACGGTGACGCGCTTGTCGTTCAGGGCCTGGTCGCGGACGACCCAGTCGAGCAGCGGACGGCCGCAGGTGAACATGAACTCCGAGCCGGGCAGGCGCCGTTGCCAGCCGTAGGGGGTGAACCACACGATGTCCCGCGGCACGGCCAGGCGGTGGGCGCCCAGGGAGAGCAGCCGCTCGGCGGTGCCGGGCAGCAGGCTCTCGATGGCCCGCGCGCCGCCCGACCACAGCAGATGGGCGTGCCGGGCCTGTGGCACTCCCCTGCGCTGGCGCGGCCCGTCGGGGAGCACGTCGCGCTCCACCACGGTGACGGCGGCCATGTGCCGGGCCAGCACGGTGGCCGCGAGCATTCCCGCCAGTCCGCCCCCGAGTACGACGGCGTGTGTTTCTCCGGACATCTGCACAACCCTTCCGTCAAACTCCTCGCCACGCTATCCAGTGGGCCCGAAACATTTGAACCCCTACCCGCCCCCCTATGTGAATAGGAGTGCGCCCGCCCGAATTTGGGGTTGGTTCGGCCGGGGCTGCCGCGAGAGCGTGTCAGAATCGGAAGGAGACGATTCCATGCTGGACGAGCCGGCCCTGAAGGATCTGATTCTGGAGCACTGTTGGCGCGTCAACGACCGTGATATCGAGGGCCTGCTCCGGTTGTACTCCCCCGATGTCCGGTTCGAGGATCCGGTGGGCAGCGGAATGCGTTACGGCCGCGAGGCGCTGCGGGCCCACGGGAACAGTGCCCTGGCCAGCAACGCCGTGGAGATCCCCGGCACTCCGGTGGCCAACCGCAATTCCCAGCAGGCCATTGTGCCGATCGCCGCGACGATGGACTACCTGCCGCTGGGTCCGTCGCTGACGCGGATGGGGATCCTGCCCACGCCGCGGCGGCCGGTCGGCCAGCGGATGCGCTGCCACTTCATCATGCTGGTCCGGGCCGGCGCGGACGGGCTGATCGAGGAGATGCAGGGCATCTGGGGGCGCACGGACGTCGCCCTCGTGGACGACGCGGCCCCCGGGCCCGCGGTGCGCTAGGAGAAATCCATGCTGGATGCTGTCACGTTGCAGGAACTGGCTCGCGAATACTGCCGCAGAATGACCAGCGGCAATGTGGACGAGATACTGAAGATGTTTACCGAGAACGCACGTTTCGAGGACCCGGTGGGCTCTCCCCCGCTGTTCGGGCTCGATGAGCTGCGCGTGCATCTGGAACGCGCCTGCGCGGCCAAGACCGTGGATATTCCCGGCACTCCGGTCGCCGCCCGCGACGGTCGGCATGTCGCGATTCCGGTGGCCGCCTACATGAACTATCTGCCGCTGGGGCCGACGCTGACCCGGCACGGTTATCTGGGCACGCCGGACGATCCGTACCGGAAACGCATCAAGTTCAGCCTGACGAGCATCATCCGGGTCGGCCCGGACGAGCTGTTCGAGGCCGTCTGGATCTACTGGGGGAAGTCGGACCTGTCACTGCTCGACCCCGGGCAGGAGTGAAGGGATGGACATGACCGCGCCCAACAAGAAGGGCACTGTGCGGGATTTCCCGTTTGTCGATCAGATCGACAAGCTCGAACTGGAGCCCATTCTCGCCGAGTTGCGCCGGGAGGAGCCGATCAGCCGGGTGCGCCTGCCCTACGGGGGCGAGGCATGGCTGCTCACCCGGTACCACGACGTGCGCGCGGCCCTGGCCGACCCGCGGCTGAGCCGCGCGGCAACGGTGCACGCGGACGTGCCGCGCCGGCACGAGATGCTGGTCGGCCCCGAGGGCATCATGTACATGGATCCGCCCAACCACACGAGGCTGCGCAAGCTGATCGGGAAGGCGTTCACCAAGCGCCGGGTGGAGGCGCTGCGTCCCCGGGTGGAGGTCATCGCGGGCGAGCTGGCCGACGAACTGGCCGCGAAGCCCGCCCCGGGCGATGTGGCGGCATCGTTCTCCTGGCCGCTGCCGACGCGCGTCATCTGTGAGCTGCTGGGCGTGCCCTACGCGGACCGGGCGATCTTCCGCGAGGGCGCGGACGCGATGATGCTGGCCGACACCCTGCCGCACGAGGAGTTCGCCAACCGGGCGGGCAAGCTGATCGCCTACATCAGGGACCTGATCGCGCAGCGGCGCGCCAAGCCGACCGAGGACATGCTCACCGCGCTGGTCCACGCGCGGGACAACGAGGACCGGCTGGACGAGAACGAGCTGGTCTCGATCTCGCTGGTGCTGCTGACCGGCGGCCACGAGACGACGGCCACGCAGATCACCAACTCCATCTACACCCTGCTGCGCCACCCCGACCAGTTGGCGCGGCTGCGCGCGGACCGGGGCATGATCCGCGGCGCGGTGGACGAGCTGCTGCGCTTCATGGGCACCGGCAGCGGGCACCACGAGGCGCTGATCGCGATGGAGCCGGTGGAGATCGGCGGGCATGTCTTCGAGAAGGGCGAGGCGATCTTCGTCCATGTCAACTCGGCGAACTACGACGAGGAGGTCTTCGAGAACCCGGAGACCCTGGACATCGGGCGCAAGGCCAGCTCGCACATGAGCTTCGGACACGGCATCCACTACTGCCTGGGCGCGCAGCTCGCGACGATGGAGCTGAACGTGGCGCTGGAGACGCTGCTGGACCGCTTCCCCCGGCTGGCGCTGGCCGGCGACGACGACGCGATCCGCTGGCGGGCCAGCCTGCTGACCCGCGGGCCCGAGACGCTGCCGGTGACATGGTGACGGGCGGCGCGATGGACGAGACGACCGGCCCTCGCTGGCGGGTGACCGTGAACGCGGAACGCTGCTCCGGGACGGGGATGTGCGCGCACGCCGCGCCGGACACGTTCGACCTGGTGGACCATGTCTCGCGGCCGCTCCGGACGGTGATAGCGCCGGACGAGCAGGTGCTGGACGCCAGCGAGAACTGCCCGCTGGAGGCCATCACGATCACCGAGGAGGGCACCGGCCGGCTGCTCGGCCCCCTCCCCTGACCCTGCCCGCCCACCCCTCACGCACCGCGCCCCGCCACCGAGTTCGTCTCGGGGCGGGGCGCGGTGCGTTCGGGAATCAATCCTGGTCGCGGGCGGATCCCGAGAAGACGCGCAGGTTCTCGATCAGCCCGGCCGCGTCGATGGTGAACACGCTGATGGCGTCCAGCACGGCGGCGCCCGTCGTGACGACGACGGGCACGGCGACCTGGCGGCCGTCCTGCCCGGCCGAGGCGTGCAGCGTCCGCACGCGGGCGCCGGACTCCAGCGTGGCGCGCACATAGTCCCGCTGGGCGGCGCGGCCGGCCCGGACCGGTTCGCCGACGGGGTCCTCGATCGCGGCGTTCTCGGTGAACATGGCCAGGACCCGGTCGGTCCCGCCCTCGTTGATCAGGCGGAAGTACTCCGCGACGATCTCCTTGCGCTTGTACTCGTCGAGCATGCGGCCCTCCGGCGGATTGCGGACAACAGGGGTGAACGGTGGGGGTGGCGGCGGGTCAGGACGCGCCGAGCTGCTTGTCGATCAGGGCGAAGAACTCGTCGTCGGAGACGGCGTCCAGGGCAGCGGCGTCCAGGACGTCGGCGGAGCGGTCGCCGCCGTCGCGGGCGGCGCGCAGCAACTCCTCCAGGCGGCCGACGAGTTCGGCGCGGGCCGCCGCGTCCAGCGCGCCACCGGCCAGCGCGTCGCCGACTGCGGCGAGCGCGTCCTCGACGCCGACGCGGCCGGCCCGGGTGCCCGCCGTGCCCAGCAGCTCGCCCAGGTGCCGGGCGAGCGCCAGCGGGGTGGGGTGGCTGAAGACCAGGGTGGCGGGCAGCCGCAGGCCGGTCGCGGTGGCCAGCCGGTTGCGCAGCTCGACGGCCGTGAGGGAGTCGAAACCCAGTTCCTTGAAGGCGCGCCGGCCGTCGACGGCGCCCGCGTCCGTGTGTCCGAGGACCGCCGCGACCCGGTCGCAGACGAGGTCGGTCAGGGCGCGTTCGCGCTTCTCCCCGGAGAGTCCGGCCAGCCGTCGGGTGAACGTCTCGGCCTGCCCGGCGTCCTCGGCCGCGGCGGCCGAACGGCGCTCCGGGCGGCGCGGGCCCGCGTTCTCCCCGTTACTGGGCCCCGTGGTGAACACGTCGGTGAGGTCGGCGAGTTCGGATGCGGGGACGGCGCGGGTGGCGAAGGAGGCGATGGTGGCGACGGGCTGTCCGGCGGCGTCGGCGATGTCCATGGCGACCTCGTCGGGCGCCAGGGGCCGCAGCCGCACCCGCAGCCGGGAGGCGCCGACGGCGTGCAGCCGCAGCCCGCCCCAGGCGCCGGGCAGCCACAGCGTGTTCTCGTCCGTCTCGGCCTGGCCCAGCGCGAGGGTGTGCGCGGCGGCGTCGAGCAGCGCCGGGTGCAAGCCGAACCCGGCCGCCTCGCCCCGGTGCTGCTCGTCCAGGGCGACCTCGGCGAACACTCCCCCGGCGGCGTCGGGCGCCAGCCAGGCGGCGGTGAGTCCGCGGAAGGCGGGCCCATAGGCATACCCGGCGTCCGCCAGTCCGGCGTACAGGCCGTCGAGGTCCACGGGTTCGGCGCCGGGCGGCGGCCACTCGGTCAACTCGGCGCCCGGGTGCGGCTCCTCGGCGGTGGCCAGCCGGCCCTCGGCGTGCCGCCGCCAGGGCTCCTCGGGGTCCGCGCCCTCGGGCCGCGCGTGGACGCTCACCGGGCGGCTGCCGTCCGCCTCGGCCGGGCCCACGGTCACCTGGAGCTGGACGGCGCCGTGTTCGGGCAGCACCAGCGGCTCGCCCAGGGTGAGTTCGGCCAGGACGTCGCAGCCCACCTCGTCGCCGGCGCGCAGGGCCAGTTCGGCGTAGGCGGCGCCGGGCAGCAGCACCGCGCCGCGCACGACGTGGTCGGCCAGCCAGGGATGGGTGCGCGGCGACAGCCGGCCGGTGAGCACGGCCCGGTCGCCGTCGGCGAGCCGGACGGCGGCGCCCAGCAGCGGGTGGCCGGCCGCGCCGAGCCCGGCCGAGGCGACGTCGCCCACCGCGCCGGGGCCGGGCTCCAGCCAGTAGCGCCGCCGCTGGAACGCGTAGGTGGGCAGCTCGGCGGGGGCGGCGCCGCGCCCGGCGAGGACGGCGGCCCAGTCCACGGGCACGCCCCGCGTCCAGCCCTCGGCGAGCGAGGTGAGGAAGCGCCGGGGGCCGCCCTCGTCGCGGCGCAGCGTGCCCAGCACGGCGGCCTGCCCGCCGGCGTCCTCGACGGTCTCCTGCACGCCGGTGGTGAGCACGGGGTGCGGGCTGATCTCGATGAACACCCGGTGTCCGGCGTCGTGCAGGGCACGCACGGCCGGTTGCAGGCTCACCGGTCGGCGGCAGTTCTCGTACCAGTAGGCGGCGTCCAGTTCGGAGCCGTCCAGCACCTCGCCGGTGACCGTGGAGTAGATCGGCACCGAGCCGGCGCGCGGGCGCAGGAACTCCAGCAGCTCCAGCAACCGCTCGCGCAGCGGCTCGACATGGGGCGAGTGCGAGGGCGCGGAGGCGGCCAGCAGCCGGGCGCGGACGTCCTCGGCCACCAACTCCTCGACGAGCCGGGTCAGCGGCTCGACGGCGCCGGCGACGGTCACCGCGCGGGAGCCGTTGACACCGGCGATCGTCAGCGCGTCGCCGTAGGGCGCCAGGCGGGCCTCGGCCTCGTCGCGGGACAGGGCGAGCGAGGCCATGGCGCCGCGGCCGGTCAGCTCGTCGGCGAACAGTTGGGAGCGGAGCACCACCAGGCGGGCCGCGTCCTGAAGCGACAGCGCGCCGGTGACGCAGGCCGCCGCTATCTCGCCCTGGGAGTGCCCGACGACGGCCGCGGGCCGCACGCCGCAGGCGCGCCACAGCTCCGCCAGCGACACCAGCACGGCGAACAGCGCGGGCTGGACCACCTCGATCCGCTCCAGGCCCGGCGCGCCCTCGGCCCCGCGCAGCACGTCGGCGACCGACCAGTCGACGTGTGCCTCGACCGCGGCGGCGCACTCGGCGAACCGGGCGGCGAACACCGGTGACCGGTCCAGCAGGTCCAGGGCCATGCCGGCCCACTGCGAGCCCTGGCCGGGGAAGACGAACGCCACCTTGCCGCCGGTGGCCGGCCCGTCGCCGGCCAGCGCCCCGGCGGCGCTCTCGCCGGCGGCCAGGACGCCGAGCGCGCGTTCGGCGTCGGCGGGGCCGTCGGCGAGGACGACGCCGCGGTGGTCGAAGACGGCGCGGGTGGTGGCCAGGGCGGTGCCGATGGCGTCCGGCGTCAATTCCGGGCGGGCGGCGAGGTGTTCGCGCAGGGCGGCGGCCTGGCCGCGCAGCGCGGCCGGGGTCTTCGCGGACAGTGGCCAGGGCGTGACGCCCTCCAGCGCGGTGAACGCGGGCGGCGCGGCGGGCTGTTCGGCGGCGGACTGTTCGGCGGTGGGTTCCGTCAACGCCTCGGTCCGCTCGGCCGGTTCGGCCGGCTCACCGGGCTCGGCCGCCTCGGGAGCCGGCGGCTCCTCCAGGACGACGTGCGCGTTCGTGCCGCTGACGCCGAACGCGGAGACCCCGGCGCGGCGCGGGTGGCCGGTCTCGGGCCAGGGCCGGGACTCGGTGAGGAGTTCCATCGCGCCGCCGGACCAGTCGATCTTCGGGGTGGGCCGGTCGACGTGCAGCGTCTTGGGCAGCACGCCGTGCCGCATGGCCAGCACGGTCTTCATCACCCCGGCCACGCCGGATGCGGCGGAGGTGTGCCCGATGTTGGACTTGACCGAGCCGAGCAGCAGCGGGCGGCCCTCGGGCCGGTGCTGACCGTAGGTGGCCAGCAGCGCCTGGCCCTCAATGGGGTCGCCGAGCGGGGTGCCGGTGCCGTGCGCCTCGACGACGTCCACCTCGGCGGCCGGGACCCGGGCGTTGGCCAGTGCCTGCCGGATGACGCGGATCTGGGAGGGGCCGTTGGGCGCGGTGAGCCCGTTGGAGGCGCCGTCCTGGTTCACGGCGGAGCCGCGCACCACGGCGAGCACGCGGTGGCCGTTGCGCCGGGCGTCGGAGAGCCGTTCCAGCAGCAGCAGCGCGGCGCCCTCGGCGGGTCCGAAGCCGTCGGCCGCGGCGGCGAACGCCTTGCAACGGCCGTCGGGCGCCAGGGCCCGCTGGCGGCTGTACTCCACGAAGCCGGCCGGGTTGGACATGACGGTGACGCCGCCGGCCAGGGCCAGTGAGCACTCGCCCGAGGTCAGGGCGCGCGCCGCGAGGTGGATGGCGACCAGCGACGAGGAGCAGGCGGTGTCGACCGTGACGGCCGGGCCCTCCAGGCCCAGGGCGTAGGCGACGCGGCCGGAGAGGATGCTGGCCAGGTTGCCGGTGCCGAGGTAGCCCTCCAGCTCGTCGGGCGGCTGGCTGATCCCGGACAGGTAGTCCAGTGCGCTGAACCCGACGAACGTGCCGGTCAGGCTGTTGCGCAGGGAGCTGGGGTCGATGCCGGCGCGTTCCACGGCCTCCCAGGCGGTCTCCAGCATCAGCCGCTGCTGCGGGTCCATCGCCAGTGCCTCGCGCGGCGATATCTCGAAGAACTCCGCGTCGAACCGGTCGACATCGTACAGGAACGCGGCCTCGCGCAGGTAGTTGGTGCCGGGCTTGTCGGGGTCGGGGTCGTAGCGGTCGTCGATGTCCCAGCCGCGGTTGGCGGGGAACGCGCCGACCGCGTCCCGGCCCGCCGCCACGAACTCCCACAGGTCCTCGGGCGAGTCGATGTCGCCGGGGAACCGGCAGGCCATGCCCACGATGGCGATGGGCTCGTGCTGGGCCGTCTCGACGTCGTGCAGCCGCCGCTGGGTCCGGCGCAGGTCCGCGGTGACCCGCTTGAGGTAGTCGAGCAGCTTGTCTTCGTTGGTCGCCATGATCGAATCTCTCCGTGGTCAGGCCGTGCCGAGTTCTTTGTCGATCAGCGCGAACATGTCCTCGGCCGTGGCCTGCCGCAGTTCGCCGTCGTCGGGCTCCGGTCGCGCGCCGTTCGGGGTGTCCGTCCAGGTCCACAGCAGCGCTTCGAGCCGCTTCCTGAGCCGGGTGCGGGTGTCCGCGTCCGGGTTCGCCCCGGCGAGCGCCGTCTCCAGGCGGTCCAGCTCGTCCAGCACGGATCCCACGGGGCCCGCGGCCGAGCCGGGGAGCACCTGGGTCCGCAGATACGCGGCGACCGCCTGGGAGTTGGGGTAGTCGAAGACCAGGGTGGCGGGCAGCTTCAGGCCGGTGCCGGCCACCAGGCGGTTGCGCAGCTCGACGGCGGTCAGCGAGTCGAATCCCATGTCCTTGAACGCCCGGCCGGGCGGGATGTCCTCGCCGGAGGCGTGGCCGAGGACCACCGCGACCTCCTCGCGCACCAGGCCGAGCAGCAGCTCGGTCCGTTCCTCCTCGGAGGCCGCCGCCAGCCGCTCGCCCAGCTTGGACGCGGCGGCGTCCGGGTCACCGCCGGCGCCCTGGGGCTCCTCGGCGGCGCGCAGCGCCGCCCGCGCCTCGGGGACGCCGGTGATCAGCGGGCTGGGCCGGCCGGAGGTGAAGCCGGGCACGAACCGTTCCCAGTCGACGTCCGCCACCGCGCGGAAGACCTCGTCGTGCTCGACGGCCGCGACCATGGCCGCGATCGCCCGCTCGGGGGCCATCTCCAGCACGCCGCGGCGCCGCATGAACTCGCCGACGCCCTCCGCGCCGGCCATGCCGCCGCCGCCCCAGGCGCCCCACGCCACCGAGGTGGCGGCGCGCCCGCGCACCCGGCGCCGTTCGGCGAGCGCGTCGAGGAACGCGTTGCCCGCCGCGTAGGCGGTGTGGTGACCGCTGCCCCACACGCCGGAGTTGGAGGAGAACAGGACGAACGCGTCCAGCGGGCGGTCGCCGAGCAGCTCGTCGAGGTTGCGGGCGCCGGTGACCTTGCCCTCGTTGATGCGGGCGAAGTCCTCGGCGGTGGTGTCCTCCAGCCGCGTCGTCTGGGCCGCGCCCGCGGCATGCAGGACGGCGGTGAGGGGCTGGTCGCCGGGGATCGCGTCGAGCGCGGCGGCGAGTTGGGCGCGGTCGGCGATGTCGCACGCGGTGATGGTCGCCCGGGCCCCGAGGGCGGTCAGCTCGGCGGCCAGCTCCTCCGCGCCGGGCGCCGCCGGGCCCCGGCGGCCGAGCAGCACCACGTGGCCGGCGCCCTGTCGCGCGACCCACCGGGCGAGGTGTGCGCCGACGCCACCGGTGCCGCCGGTGATCAGCACGGTGCCGGAGGGGCGCCAGCGCCGGACCGGCTCGGTGTCGGGCAGCGGGGCCCGGACCAGGCGGCGTCCGAACACGCCGCCGTCGCGCACGGCGACCTGGTCCTCGACGCCCGCCGCGTCCGGGGCGGGGAGCCCGGCCAGCACGCGGGCGAGCCGCCCGGCGGCCCGGCCGTCGTCCAACGCGCCCGGTGCGGACGGGAGATCGATCAGCCCGCCCCAGGCCCGGGGCCGCTCCAGGCCCACCACCCGGCCCAGGCCCCAGATCTGGGCCTGGTCGGGGTCGGCCGGGCCGTCGGCCGCGGACACGGACACCGCGCCCCGGGTCGCGCACCACAGGGGCGCCTCGCCGTCGGCGTCGGCCAGGGCCTGGGCGAGCACGAGGGTGCCGGTGGCGCTGGCGGCGCGGTCCAGGCCGAGCAGCGACAGCACGCCCGCCGCCGGTGTCTCGCCGAGCCGGGCGGCCCAGTCGGCGCGGTCGGGCGCGGCGGGGTCGAGGTCCAGGCGGCGCACGTCCGCGCCGTGCGCGGTGAGCGCGTCGGTGAGGGACGCGGCCCAGTCCTGGGCGGTCTCGGCGTCCGGGCCGGTGGGCACGGCCAGCAGCCAGGTGCCGGCCAGGCGCGGGGGCTCGGCGGCGTCGGGCAGCGGAGTCCAGGAGATGCCGTATCGCCAGGAGTCGAGGGTGCGGCGTTCGCGGTGGCCGCGCCGCCAGGAGGCGAGGGCGGGCAGCACTTCGCTCAGCGGCCGGTCGGCGCCGACGTTCAGCGTGTCCGCGACCGAGGTCAGATCGTCGCGTTCCACGGCGTCCCAGAACCCCTCGTCCACCGCGTCGGCGGCGGCCGGGGGCGCGGAACTCGCCCCGGCCGGGCCGGATTTCAGCCAGTAGTCGCGGCGCTGGAACGCGTAGGTGGGCAGGTGCACGCGGGCGCCGCCGGGGTCGGGCAGCACGGCCGTCCAGTCGATGGGGGCGCCCCGGGTCCAGGCCTCGGCGAGCGAGGTCAGGAAACGCTCCGGGCCGCCCTCGCCGCGCCGCAGCGAACCGACGGTGACGGCCGGGGCGTCGGCGGCGTCGATGGCCTCCTGCACGGCGATGGTGAGGACGGGGTGGGCGCTGGTCTCGACGAACACGCCGTGCCCGCTGTCGAGAAGGGCGCGGACGCCGTCCCCGAAGCGGACGGTCTCCCGCAGGTTGGTGTACCAGTACTCGGCGTCCAGCTCGGTGCCGGTGACGAACGCGCCGGTCACGGTGGACCAGAACGGCACGGTGGCGGCGCGGGGTTCGATGCCCTCCAGCGCGGTGAGGATGTCGTCGCGGATCTCCTCGACCTGCGGGGAGTGCGAGGCGTAGTCCACCGCGATCCGCCGGGCCCGGACGCCGTCCGCCTCGCAGGCGGCCAACAGCTCGTCCAGCGCGGCCGGTTCACCCGACACCACGGTGGAGCCGGGCCCGTTGACGGCGGCGAGCGCGAGGCGTTCGCCCCACCGCGCCAGCCGCTCGCGCACCTCGTCGGCGGGCTCGGCGACCGAGACCATGCCGCCCCGGCCGGACAGCGCCAGCAACGCCCGTGCGCGCAGGGCCGATACGCGCGCGGCGTCCTCCAGGGACAACGCACCCGCCACGGCGGCGGCGGCGATCTCGCCCTGGGAGTGCCCGATCACGGCGGCTGGCTCCACGCCATGCGAGTGCCACTGCGCGGCGAGCGAGACCATCACCGCCCACAGCGCGGGCTGGACGACATCGACGCGCTCCAGCGCGGCGGCGTCGCCGAGTACTTCGAGCAGCGACCAGTCCACGTGCGGCGCCAGCGCCGCCGCGCACTCCTCCAGCCGCGCCGCGAACACCGGGGAGGTGCCGTGGAGTTCCAGTGCCATCCCGGCCCACTGGGAGCCCTGGCCGGGGAACACGAACACGGTCCTGCCCTCGACGTCCGCGAGTCCCTGGACGGCGGGGCCGCGTTCGAGGCCGGCCAGCAGGCCGGCCCGGTCGCCGCCGATCACGACGGCGCGGTGGGCCAGCCGCGCGCGGGTGGTGGCCAGGGAGTGGGCGAGGTGCCCGGCCGGGAGGTCGGGGTGCTCGGCGACGTGGGCACGCAGCCGTTCGACCTGGCCGGTCAGTGCCTCGGCGCTGCCGGCGGAGAGGATCCAGGCGAGCGGGCCGCCGCTCGTCTCCGGGGCGGCGGGCGCGGCGGGTGCCGCCGACTCGTCGGCGGCCGGGGGCTGTTCGAGGATGACGTGCGCGTTGGTGCCGCTGATGCCGAACGAGGAGACGCCCGCCCGGCGGGGGCGGCCCGCGTCGGGCCAGGGCCGGGGCTCGGTGAGGAGTTCGACGGCTCCGGTGGACCACTCGACGTGCGGCGAGGGCGTGTCCACGTGCAGCGTGCGGGGCAGTTCGTCGCGCTGGAGGGCCATCACCATCTTGATCACGCCCGCGACGCCGGAGGCGGCCTGGGTGTGGCCGATGTTGGACTTGACCGAGCCGAGCAGCAGCGGGCGGTCCTCGGGCCGGTGCTGACCGTAGGTGGCCAGCAGCGCGTGGGCCTCGATGGGGTCGCCGAGGGTGGTACCGGTGCCGTGCGCCTCGACGACGTCGATGTCCTCGGGCGTCAACCGGGCGTTGGCCAGGGCGCGTTGGATGACGCGCCGCTGCGAGGGGCCGTTGGGGGCGGTGAGGCCGTTGCTCGCGCCGTCCTGGTTGGTCGCGGAGCCGCGCACCACGGCGAGCACCGGATGCCCGTTGCGGCGCGCGTCGGAGAGGCGTTCCAGGAGCAGCACGCCGAACCCCTCGGAGAACGACGTGCCATCGGCGGCGCCGGCGAACGCCTTGCAGCGGCCGTCGGGCGCCAGGGCCCGCTGGCGGCTGAACTCCAGGAACTCGCCGGGTGTGGCCATCACCGCGACCCCGGCGGCCAGCGCCATGGTCGACTCGCCGTCGCGCAGCGCCTGGCACGCGAGGTGGAGCGCGACCAGCGAGGAGGAGCAGGCGGTGTCGACCGTGACGGCCGGGCCCTCCAGGCCGAAGGTGTAGGCGACGCGGCCGGAGATGACGCTGTTGGACAGCCCGGTGGTGAAGTAGCCCTCCACGCCGTCCGGTATCTCGGCGAGATCGGTGGCGTAGCCGGAGGGCACGGCGCCGACGAAGACGCCGGTGCGGCTGCCTTTGAGCGTGCCGGGGTCGATGCCGGCCCGTTCGAACACCTGCCAGGTGCCCTCCAGCATCAGCCGTTGCTGGGGGTCCATGGCCAGCGCCTCGCGCGGCGAGATGCCGAACAGGGCGGGGTCGAAGCGGCCCGCGTCGTGGAGGAAGCCGCCCTCCATCACATAGGTCTTGCCCGGGACGCCGATCTCCGGGTCGTAGATCCCGTCCAGGTCCCAGCCCCGGTCGGCGGGGAAGCCGGAGATGGCGTCGCGGCCCTCGGCGACCAGCTCCCACAGGTCCTCGGGCGATGCCACGCCGCCGGGGAACCGGCAGGCCATGCCGACGATGGCGATCGGATCGTCATCGGCGCCGGTCGCCGGAGCGGCCGTGGCGGGCAGGTGCGGATCGGTGCCGGTGCCGACGAGTTCGTCGCGCAGATGGCGGGCGAGGTCGGCGGGGGTGGGGTGGTCGAAGACGATGGTGGCGGTCAGCCGCAGCCCGGTGGCGCCGGACAGCCGGTTGCGCAGTTCCACGGCGGTGAGGGAGTCGAAGCCGAGGTCCTTGAAGGCGCGGCCGGGTTCGACGGCACCGGCCCCGGCGTGGCCGAGCACGGTGGCGGCGTGGCCGCGCACGGTGTCCAGCAGGGTGCGCAGTTGCTCGTCCGGGCTGAGGCCGGCCAACTGCCGGGCCAGCGCGGAGGCGGCGGCCCCGCCGGCGGCCTCCGCCGTGCGGCGGCCCGGCACCCGGACCAGGCCCCGGGCGAGGGCGGGGAGTTCACCGGTGGCGGCCTGCGCGCGCAGGGCGGCGAGGTCCAGGTGCACGGGTGCGAGCAGCGGCTCGTCCACGGCCTGGGCGGCGTCGAAGAGCGCCATGCCCTGCTCGACGGGGAACGCCACCATGCCCGAGCGCGCCATGCGGGCCATGTCCTCGTTCTGGAGGTGGCCGGTCATCCCGCTGGGCTGCTCCCACAGGCCCCAGGCGAGGGATGCGGCGGGCAGGCCGTGGGCGCGGCGGTGCTGGGCGAGGGCGTCGAGGAACGCGTTGGCCGCAGCGTAGTTGCCCTGCGCGGGTCCGCCGATGACGCCCGAGGCGGAGGAGAAGAGGATGAACGCGGTGAGGTCGAGCTCGCGCGTCAGCTCGTGGAGGTGCCAGGCGGCGTCGGCCTTGGGCCGCAGCACCCGCGCCAACTGCTCGGGCGTCAGCGAGGGGATGACCCCGTCGTCGAGAACGCCCGCGGTGTGGACGACGGCGCGCAGCGGGTGCTCGGCGGGGATCCCGGCCAACGCGGCGGCGAGCTGGTCGCGGTCGGCGGCGTCACAGGCCACCACGCTCGCCTTGGCCCCCAACTCCGCCAGATCGGCGGCGAGTTCGCTCGCGCCGGGGGCGTCGGGTCCCCGGCGGCTGGTCAGCAGCAGATGCCGCACCCCATGCGTGGTCACCAGGTGGCGGGCCAGCGCGGCACCGAGCGTGCCGGTGCCACCGCTGATCAGCACCGTCCCTTCCGGATCCCACGACTGCGGAACGGTCAGCACCAGCTTGCCGACATGCCGCGCCTGACTCATAAGGCGGAACGGGTCGGGCGCCCGACGGATGTCCCACGCCCGCACCGGCAACGGCTCCAACACCCCTGAGGTAAAGAGGTCGTTCAGCTCGGCGAGGATTCCGGCGATGCGGTCGGGCCCGGCCTCCTTGACGTCGAAGGCGCGGTAGGCGACGCCCGGGTGGGCCCGGGCGACGTCGTCCGGGTCGCGGACATCGGTCTTGCCCATCTCGATGAACCGCCCGCCCCCGGACAGCAGCCGCAGCGACGCGTCCACCAACTCCCCGGCCAGCGAATCGAGTACGACATCCACGCCACCGCCGAAGCGCTCCTCGAACGAGGCATCCCGCGAGGAGGCGATATGCGCGTCGTCCAGCCCGGCCGCCCGCAGCACGCCCCACTTGGACTCACTCGCCGTGGCGAAGACCTCCGCGCCCAGATGCCGCGCCAGCCGTACCGCCGCCGTGCCCACGCCGCCAGCGGCCGCGTGAATCAGCACCCGCTCCCCCGACCGCAACCCCGCCAGATCCACCAGCGCGTAATAGGCGGTGAGATAGGCCGTGGAGACGGAGGCGGCCTGCTCGAAGGTCCAGCCGTCCGGGATACGGGTCACCATGCGCCGGTCGACGGCGGTGGACGGGCCGAAGGCTCCGGGGATCTGGCCCAGCACGCGGTCGCCGACGGCCAAGTCGATGACGTCCGGGCCGACTTCGGTGACCACGCCCGCGGCCTCGTTGCCCATCGTCGCCTCGCCCGGGTACATGCCCAGGGCGATCAGCACATCGCGGAAGTTCAGCCCGGCCGCCCGCACCGCGACCCGCACCTCGCCGGGCGCGAGGGGCGCCTCGCTCTCCGGGGACGGTGTCAGGGCGAGGCCGTCCAGGGTGCCCGGGTGGGCGGCGGCGAGCTGCCAGGAGCGTTCGCCGTGGGGCGGCAGCAGCGCCTCGCCGGTGGCGGCGCGCGCCAGCCGTGGCACCAGCACCCGGCCGTCCCGGACGGCGACTTGCGGCTCGCCGGCGTCCGCCGCGAGGGAGAGCGCCGCGCGCAGCGCGTCCGGCGCTCCCGCCACCTCGTCGAGGTCGACGAGCAGCACGCGGCCGGGGTTCTCCGCCTGGGCGGAGCGGGTCAGGCCCCACAGCGCGGCCCCGGCGAGGTCACTGACGTCCTCGCCGGGCCGCGTGGACACGGCACCGCGCGTGACGACCACGAGCCGTGCGTCCTGAAGCCGTTCGTCGGCGAGCCAGTCCCGCAGGGTCGTCAGCAGGCGGCGGCTCGCGCGGTGCACCTCCCGGGCGAGCGCGCCGTCGTCGGCGGAGCCGCCGCAGGGCAGCACCAGCACGTCGGGCGCGGGCACACCCGCTTCGACGGACTCGCTCAGCGGCGCGACCTCGTCGTAGTGCTGGGGGAAGGCGCCGGCGCGCTGGAACTCGGGCGCCAGGCGCAGCACGTCGTCGCCCAGCAGCGCCCAGCCGTCCAGGTCCGCGTCCGCCGCCTCCGGGACGGGCGGTGCCGGGGCCCACTCCATGCGGAACAGGGCGTCGTGCGCCCGCGCCGCCGCCGCGTCCACCTGGCTGGCGGCGAGCGGACGGGACACCAGGGCGCCGACGGTGGCCACCAACTGCCCGGCGGCGTCGGCCAGTTCAAGCGTGACCGCGCCGTCCGTCGAAGCGGGGGCGATCCGGACGCGCAGCGCGGTGGCGCCGGTCGCGTGGAGGGTGACATCGGTCCAGGCGAACGGCAGGCGCACCTCGGCCGGGCCGCCGTCGGCGGCGGAGGCTAGGCCCGCGTGCAGGGCGGCGTCCAGCAGCGCGGGGTGGATGCCGAAGCCCTCGGTGCTCTGGTCCTCGGGGAGCGCCACCTCGGCGTAGAGGTCGTCGCCGTCCGGTGCCCGCCAGAGCGCGGTCAGCCCCTGGAACGCCGGGCCATAGCCGTAGCCGGCGGCGGCCAACCGCTCGTAGAGGCCGGTGAGTTCGACGGGTTCGGCGCCGGCGGGCGGCCAGGCGCCGAGGCCGGCCGCCGGGGGCGCGGCGGGCGCGGTGCTGAGCACGCCGCTGGCGTGCCGGGTCCAGGGGGCGTCCGCGTCGGCCCCCTCCGGACGGGAGTGGATGCCGAGGGTGCGGCGGCGGTGGCCGGTGGCGTCGTTCTCGGGCGGGCCGACGACGATCTGGAGCTGGAGCGCGTCGCCCTTGGCGAGGGGCAGCGGGGCCTCCAGGGTCAGTTCGTCCAGCGTCTGGCAGCCGACCTCGTCGCCGGCGCGGACGGCGAGTTCGACCAGGGCCGCGCCGGGGAGCAGCACGGTGCCGTTGACAGCGTGGTCGGCGAGCCAGGGGTGGGTGCGGAGCGACAGCCGGCCGGTGAGCACGGCCAGGTCGCCGTCGGCGAGCCGGACGGTGGCGCCGAGCAGCGGGTGATCGGCGGCGCCGAGTCCGGCGGCGGCGACGTCCGCCGGGCCGGTGGCCGTGGCCCGCAGCCAGTAGTTGGTGCGCTGGAACGCGTAGGTGGGCAGGTCGACGCGGGCGCCGCCCTGGGCGGGCAGCAACGTCGTCCAGTCGACGGGGGCGCCCCGGGTCCAGGCGTCGGCGAGCGAGGTCAGGAAACGCTCCGGCCCGCCCTCGTCCCGCCGCAGCGAGCCGAGCGCCGCCGCGCGAAGACCGGCGTCCTCGATCGTTTCCTGGACGCCGATGGTCAGCACCGGGTGGGCGCTCGCCTCGATGAACACCCCATGCCCGCGCGCCAGTAGTGCCCTGATGCCGTCCTCGAAACGAACGGTCTCCCGCAGGTTGGTGTACCAGTACTCCGCGTCCAGCTCGGTGCCGGTGACCAACTCCCCGGTCACCGTGGACCAGAACGGCACGGTGGCGGCGCGGGGTTCGATCCCCTCCAGCGCGGTGAGGATGTCGTCGCGGATCTCCGCCACCTGCGGCGAGTGCGACGCATAGTCCACCGCGATCCGCCGAGCCCGCACCCCGCCCGCCTCGCAGGAGGCCAACAACTCATCCAAAGCCACCGGCTCACCCGACACCACCGTGGAGCCGGGCCCGTTCACCGACGCCACCGACAACCGCTCACCCCACCGCGCCAACCGTCCCCGCACGTTCTCCGCAGGCTCGGCGACGGACACCATCCCGCCCCGCCCGGACAGCGCCAGCAACGCCCGCGCCCGCAACGCCGACACCCGCGCCGCGTCCTCCAACGACAGCACACCCGCCACCGCAGCAGCCGCGATCTCCCCCTGCGAATGCCCGATCACAGCCGCCGGCTCCACACCACAGGAACGCCACAGCTCCGCCAGCGACACCATCACCGCCCACAACGCCGGCTGCACCACATCCACCCGCTCCAACGCAGCGGCATCACCCAGCACATCCAGCAACGACCACCCCACATGCGGCGCCAACGCCACCGCACACTCCTCCAACCGCACCGCGAACACCGGCGAGGACGCGTGCAGTTCCAACGCCATCCCCACCCACTGCGACCCCTGACCCGGAAACACAAACACCGGACGATCAGCGCCGCGCACGGTCTGGCCGCTGACCACGTTGGGTTCTGGGGTGTTGTCGGCCAGGGCGGTCAGGCCGGTGAGGAACGCGGGCCGTTCGTCCGCCAGCACCACGCCCCGGCTCTCCAGTCCGGCGCGGGTGGCGATCAGCGCGGCGGCGATGTCGGCGGGGCGCGCGCCGGTCTCGTTCTCGGCGTGGGCGCGCAGCCGGGCCGCCTGGCCGGCCAGCGCCTCGGGGGTCTTGCCGGAGAGCGCCCAGGGCACCAGGGGGCTGGTCAACGCCGAGGTCCCCGAAGGCTGTTCGGCGGGCGCGGGCTCCAAGGGCGCGGGCTGTTCGAGGATGACGTGCGCGTTGGTGCCGCTGACGCCGAAGGAGGAGACGGCGGCGCGGCGCGGGCGGTCGTCGGTGGTCCACTCGCGGGCCTCGGTCAGCACCTCGACGGCGCCGGCCGTCCAGTCCACGTGCGGGGAGAGCTCGTCCACGTGCAGGGTGTGGGGCAGCACGCCGTGGTTCATGGCGAGCACCATCTTGATGACCCCGGCCATGCCCGCCGCGGCCTGGGTGTGGCCGATGTTGGACTTCACGGAGCCGAGCCACAACGGCTTTTCCGCGGGCCGCCCTTGACCGTAGGTCGCCAGCAGCGCCTGCGCCTCGATCGGGTCGCCGAGGGCGGTCCCCGTGCCGTGCGCCTCCACCGCGTCGATGTCCCCCGGGGCGAGCCGGGCGTCGGCCAGGGCCTGTTGGATGACGCGCTGCTGGGAGGGGCCGTTGGGCGCGGTGAGGCCGTTGGAGGCGCCGTCCTGGTTGGTCGCCGAGCCGCGCAGCACGGCGAGCACCCGGTGTCCGTTGCGGCGCGCGTCGGACAGCTTCTCGACGAGCAGCAGGCCGACGCCCTCGGAGAGGGCCATGCCGTCGGCGGCGGCGGAGAACGCCTTGCAGCGGGCGTCCGCCGCCATGCCGCGCTGTTCGCTGTAGCCGATGAACTCCAGCGGCGTGGACATCACGGTGACGCCGCCCACCAGCGCCAGGGAGCACTCGTCCTGCCGCAGCGCCTGCGCGGCCAGGTGCAGCGCGACCAGCGAGGAGGAGCAGGCCGTGTCCACGCTGACGGCCGGGCCCTCCAGGCCGAAGGTGTAGGCGATGCGGCCGGACACGACGCTGGCGGCGCCGCCGGTGGTGAGGTGGCCCTCGTAGCCCTCGGGGATCTCGGGGAGTGACCAGCAGTAGTCCAGGTTGTAGCAGCCGATGAACGTTCCGACGCGGCTGCCGCGCAGCGCGGTGGGGGCCAGCCCGGCGCGTTCGAACGTCTCCCAGGCGGCCTCCAGGACAAGCCGCTGCTGGGGGTCCATGGCCAGCGCCTCGCGCGGCGATATCCCGAACAAGGCGGGGTCGAACTCGCCCGCGTCGTAGAGGAATCCGCCCTCGCGGACGTAGGTGCGCCCGGGGGTCTCGGGGTCCGGGTCGTAGATGGCGTCGAGGTCCCAGCCCCGGTCGGTGGGGAACGCGGAGATGGCGTCGCCGCCCTCGGCGACCAGCCGCCACAGGTCCTCGGGGGAGGTGACGCCGCCGGGGTAGCGGCAGGCCATGCCGACGATCGCGATGGGCTCGTGTCCGGCTTCCTCGACCTCACGCAGCCGCTGCCGGGTCTCGTGCAGATCGGCCGTGACCCACTTGAGGTAGTCGCGGAGCGTGTCTTCCTTAGCCACGGGTGCTCCCTTGGAGATGGCTGGACATGGCTCGGTTACTCCGGCCTGCCGAATTCCTGGTGGATGAATGCGAAGAGTTCCTCGTCGGACGCCGCGCCGAGCCGTCCGCCGACGGACTCGGCGTCCTGCGCCGCCTGTGCGTCCTTCCAGCGGGACAGCAGGGCCTCCAGGCGGCGGGTGAGCCGCTTGCGGTCGTCCCGGTCGGCGGCCAGCGACAGCAGGTCGGCCTCCAGCCGGTCGAGCCCGGTGGTCACGGTGGCGACGGTGGCCGTTCCGGCCGGGGCGTCGAGGAGCTGTGCCCGGAGGTAGCCGGCGAGCGCGCGTGGCGTCGGGTGGTCGAAGACGGCGGTGGCGGGCAGGGGCACTCCGGTGGCGGCGTTGAGGCCGTTGCGCATGGCGACGGCCATCAGCGAGTCGAACCCGAGGTCCTTGAAGGCGCGTTCGGTCTCCACCGCGTCGGCGGAGGCGTGGCCGAGCGCGGTCGCGGCGTGGGCGCAGACCATGTCGGCGAGCAGACGCTCCTGTTCGGCGGGCGACAGTGGGGCGAGGCGTTGCCGCAGCGCGTCGGCCGCGCCCTCGTCGGCCGGGCCGGCGGCGCCCGCTGTGGCGGGCCGTTCGCGGGCCTCCGGCACGCCGTCGGTGAGCCGGCCGGGGCGGGTGGCGGTGAGCAGCGGCAGGAACCGCGCCCAGTCCACGTCGGCGACGGCGACGGCCGCCTCGTCGTGGTCGAGCGCGCCGCGCAGCGCCTGCCAGGCCAACTCCGGTGGCAGCAGCGGGAGTCCCCGGTCGGTGGAGCGCTCGCGGAGCTCCCGGGCCTGCTCGGGGTGGGTCTCGGCGTCGAAGAGGTCCCACACGCCCCAGGCGACGGCGGTCGCGGGCCGGCCGTGGGCGCGGCGGCGGGCGGCGAGGGCGTCGAGGTGCGCGCTGACGGCGGCGAACGCGGCGTGGTCGCCGCCGCCCCAGTAGGCGGTGACGGAGGTGAACACGACGAACGCGTCGAGGTCGTGGCCGGCCAGGGCCTCGTCCAGGCGGTGCACGGGGGTCACCGCGGCGGCGAGGGTGGCGGCCAGGTCGTCACCGCTGAGGGCGGTCAGGGGGGCGAGGTCGATGGGCGTGCCCGCGTGGATGACCGTGCGAACCGGGCGGCCGGCGCGGTGCGCGTCGGCGAGGAGGGCGGTCAGGGCGGCGGTGTCCTGGCCGTCCCAGGCGGCGAGCGTGAGGCCGGGGCCGGGGTCGGGCAGGTGCTCGGCGGCGCCGGGTGGGGCGGCGAGGAGGATGTGTTCGGCGCCGGATTCGGTCAGCATGCGGACGACCGCGGCGGCGAGCGGCTGGCCGCCGCCGGTGACCAGGACGGTGCCCTCCGGCCGCCAGGTGCGTGCCGGGGGCCGGTCGGGCAGTGGCGCGCGGGTGAGGCGGCGGGCGAGGAGGCCGGTGTCGCGCAGGGCGATCTGGTCCTCGTCCGCGCGGGCGGTGAGCGCGGTGGCGAGCCGAGTGCGGGCGGTGGCGTCCCAGGTCTCCGGCAGGTCGATCAACCCGCCCCAGCCGAGCGGCTGTTCGAGGGCGGCGACGAGGCCGAGTCCCCAGACGGCGGCCTGCCCGGGGTCGGGCGGGGTGTCCTCGGGCCTGGCGCCGACCGCGCCCCGCGTGGCGGCCCACACGGGTGCCTCGATCCCCGCGTCGGCGAGCTCGCGCAGCAGGGCGAGGGTGTCGGTCGCCGCGTTGTCGCCGCTCAGTGGGAGCAGCGACAACACCCCGGCGGGCGGGCCGTGTTGGGCCACGGCGTCGGCGAGCCCGCCCGGGGCCGCCCGGTGGATGTCGGCGCCGTGGTCGGCCAGGGCGCGGGCGCAGGCGTCCGTGTGCCCGGGGTGCGGGTCGTCCGTCGGCGCGACGAGGAGCCAGGTGCCGGTGAGGGCGGGCGGTTCGGTGTCGGCGAGCGGCTGCCAGGTGATGCGGTAGCGCCAGGAGTCGATCGCGGACTTCTGCCGGCTGCGGTCGCGCCAGGACGACAGCGCGGGCAGTACCTCGGCGAGGGGCCGGGGGTCGGTGACGCCGAGGGTGTCGGAGAGCGCGGCGAGGTCGGCGTTCTCCACGAGTGTCCAGAACGCGTCGTCGGGCCGGGCCGCGTCGGGCGCGGCCTGCGGCCGGTGCTCCAGCCAGTAGTGGCGGCGCCGGAACGCGTGGGTGGGCAGGTCGACGCGGTGGGTCTCGCGGGCCGGGAACACGGTGGTCCAGTCGACGGGGGCGCCCCGGGTCCAGGCGTCGGCGAGCGAGGTCAGGAAACGCTCCGGGCCGCCCTCGCCGCGGCGCAGCGAGCCGAGCGCCGCCGCGCGCAGACCGGCGTCCTCGATCGTTTCCTGGACGCCGATGGTGAGGACGGGGTGGGCGCTGACCTCGATGAACAGCCCGTGTCCGCGCGCCAGGAGGGCGCGGACGCCGTCCTCGAAGCGGACGGTCTCCCGCAGGTTGGTGTACCAGTAGTCCGCGTCCAACTCGGTGCCGGAGACAAACTCCCCGGTGACGGTGGACCAGAACGGCACCACGGCCACCTGTGGCTGGAGCCCGTCCAGGGCGGTGCGGATGTCGTCGCGGATCTCCTCGACCTGCGGGGAGTGCGAGGCGTAGTCCACCGCGATCCGGCGCGCCCGCACCCCGTCCGCCTCGCAGGCGGCCAACAGCTCATCCAAAGCCGCCGGTTCACCCGACACCACCGTGGAGCCGGGCCCGTTCACCGACGCCACCGACAACCGCTCACCCCACCGCGCCAACCGTCCCCGCACGTTCTCCGCAGGCTCGGCGACGGACACCATCCCGCCCCGCCCGGACAGCGCCAGCAACGCCCGCGCCCGCAACGCCGACACCCGCGCCGCGTCCTCCAACGACAGCACACCCGCCACCGCAGCAGCCGCGATCTCCCCCTGCGAATGGCCGATCACCGCAGCGGGCTCGACACCGCTGGAACGCCACAGCTCCGCGAGCGAGACCATCACCGCCCACAGCGCGGGCTGCACGACCTCCACGCGCTCCAGCGCCGCCGTGTCGCGCAGGACATCGGCCAGTGACCAGTCCACGTGCGGAGCCAGGGCCGCCGCGCACTCGTCCAGCCGCGCCGCGAACACAGGGGAGGACGCGTAGAGTTCCACGGCCATCCCCACCCACTGCGCCCCCTGGCCCGGGAAGACCAGCACGGGGCGGTCGGCGCCGGGCACGACGGCGCCCTCGACGGCGCCCGGGCTTGGCAGGCCCTCGCTCAGCGCGTCGAGCTGGGCGAGCAGCCCGTCGCGTTCGCCCGCGAGCGCCACGCCGCGCCACTCCAGGGCGGGCCGGGTGGCGATCAGCGAGGCGGCGATGTCGGCGGGGTCGGTGTCGGCGGCCGCGGTGGCGAACTCGCGCAGCCGCCGGGCCTGGGCGCGCAGGCCGGCCGTGGTGCGGCCGGAGACGGCCCAGGGGAGGACCGGCGTCTCGGGCGCGAGGTCGCTGCCGGTGCCCGGGAGCGGCGGCCGGTCGGCGGCGTCCGGGGCGGCCTGGAGAATGACGTGCGCGTTGGTGCCGCTGGCGCCGAACGAGGAGACGGCGGCGCTGCGCGGCTCGTCGCCGGTCGGCCAGGGGCGTTCCTCGGTGAGCAGTTCGACGGCGCCGTCGGTCCAGTCGACCTCGGGGGTGGGCTTGTCCACGTGCAGGGTGCGCGGCAGCACGCCGTCGCGCAGGGCCATGACCGTCTTGATGACGCCCGCGACGCCCGCCGCGGCGGCGGCGTGGCCGATGTTGGACTTGACCGAGCCGAGCCACAACGGCCGCTCAGAGGGCCGCCCTTGGCCGTAGGTGGCGAGCAGGGCCTGCGCCTCGATGGGGTCGCCGAGCGTGGTGCCGGTGCCGTGGGCCTCGACGAGGTCGATCTGCGCGGGCGTGAGCCGTGCCTCGGCGAGGGCCTGTTCGATGACGCGCTGCTGGGAGGGGCCGTTGGGGGCGGTGAGGCCGTTGCTCGCGCCGTCCTGGTTGACGGCGGAGCCGCTGATCATGGCGAGCACGGGGTGTCCGTTGCGCCGGGCGCTGGAGAGCCGTTCCAGCAGCAGGACGCCGACGCCCTCGGACCAGCCGGTGCCGTCGGCGGCGGCGGCGAACGGCTTGCAGCGGCCGTCGGGGGCCAGGCCGCGCTGGCGGCTGAACTCGACGTAGACGTCCGGGGTGGACATGATCTGCGCGCCGCCCGCGAGCGCGAGGGCGCATTCGTCGGCGCGCAGGGCGCGGACGGCGAGGTGGAGCGCGACCAGTGAGGAGGAGCACATGGTGTCCACGGACACCGCGGGCCCTTCGAGGCCGAAGGTGTAGGCGAGGCGGCCGGAGGACACGGCGGTGGCGATGCCGGTCATGATGTGGCCCTCGACGTTCTCCGCCGCCCGGTCCCGGTCCGTGCCGTAGCCGGTGTAGGTGGTGCCGACGTAGACGCCGGTGCGGCTGCCGCCCAGGGCCGTGGGGTCGACGCCCGCGCGTTCGAACGCCTCCCAGGACGTTTCGAGCAGCAGGCGCTGCTGCGGGTCCATCGCCAGGGCCTCGCGCGGCGAGATGCCGAAGAACTCGGCGTCGAACTCGCCCGCGTCGTGGACGAATCCGCCCTCCCGGACATAGGTGGTGCCGAGGTGGTCGGGGTCCGGGTGGTAGAGCGCGTCCAGGTCCCAGCCGCGGTCGGCGGGGAAGCCGGTGATGGCGTCGCGCCCGTCGCGGACGAGCCGCCACAGGTCCTCGGGTGAGCGGACGCCGCCGGGGTAGCGGCAGGCCATGCCGATGACGGCGATGGGCTCGGGGGTGGCCGTCTCGTGTTCGCGCAGCCGCTGCCGGGCCTGCCGCAGCTCAGCGGTCACCCACTTGAGGTGGTCGAGAAGCTTGGTTTCGTTGTCCATCTGGCCATGGCTCCTGGGCTTGGCTAGGGCTGGGACTTGCCGAGTTCGTCGTTGATGAGCGCGAAGATCTCCTCGGCCGTGGCCGATTCCAGCTCGTCGTGCGCGCCATTGCCGTCCGGGGTGGCCGGGCCGCTTTCGGTGCCCCATTTGCCCAGCAGGACCTGGAGCCGGCCGGCGATGCGGCGGCGGGCGGCGTCGTCCGGGGCGAGCCGGGTCAACGCGGCGTCGAGCCGGTCGAGTTCGGCGATGACAGTGGCATCGGTGACGGCGTCGTCGTCGGTGATCAGGTGCTCCCGCAGGTACTGGGCGAGCGGGGCCGGCGCGGGGTGGTCGAAGAGGAGGGTGGCGGACAGCTTGAGGCCGGTCTCGGCGGCGAGGCGGTTGCGCAGCTCCACAGCGCCGAGGGAGTCGAAGCCGAGCTCCTTGAACGGGCGGCTTTCGGGAACGGCGTCGGTACCGGGGTAGCCGAGCACGGCGGCGGCGTGGGAGCGGACCAACTCGACGAGTATGTGCTGCTGTTCGGCCTCGTCGGCGGCGGTGAGGCGGGTCACCAGCGCCGTGGCGGCGCCGGCCTCGGCGGGCGCCGCCACGGCGCCGGCGGCCTCGGCGAGCGCGGCCTTGACCTCGGGCAGGCCGGCGATGAGCGGGCTGGGCCGCAGCGCGGTGAACGACGGCGCGAAGCGGGACCAGTCGACGTCGGCGACGCCCACGCACGTGTCGTCGAGGTCGAGCGCCTGCTGGAGCGCGGCGATGCCGAACTCCGGGGCGAGGGCGATGACGCCGCGGCGCCGCAGGTGCTCGTCCACCTCCTCGTCGGCGGCCATGCCGGATTCGGCCCAGGGCCCCCAGGCGACGGCGGTCGCGGCGAGGCCGAGGGCGCGGCGGTGTTCGGCCAGGGCGTCGAGGTGGGCGTTGGCGGCGGCGTAGGCGGCCTGGCCGCCACTGCCCCACATGGCGGCGCTGGAGGTGAACATCACGAACGCGGACAGGTCGAGGTCGGCGGTGAGTTCGTGGAGGAGGTCGGCGGCGGTGGCCTTGGGCCGCAGGACGTGGGCGAGGTGTTCGGGGGTGACGTCGGCGAGGTAGCCGTGGTCGCCGACGCCCGCGGCGTGCACGACGGCGGTGAGCGGCGTTTCCGCCGGGATGGCGTCGAGCAGCGCGGAGAGCTGGGCGCGGTCGGCGGCGTCGCAGGCCGCCAGGGTCACGGCGGTGCCGGCGGCGGTGAGTTCGGCGGCCAGCTCCGCCGCGCCGGGCGCGTCGGGGCCGCGGCGGCTGGCCAGCACCAGGTGTTCGGCCCCGGCGTCCGCCAGCCAGTGGGCGAGGCGGCGGCCGAGCGCGCCGGTGCCGCCGGTGACGAGGACGGTGCCGCTGGGGCGCCAGGGCGCTCCGGCGCGGTCGGCGGGCACGGGGGCGTGGCGCAGTCGCCGGGCGAAGATCCCGCCGGGGCGCAGGGCGAGTTGGTCCTCGCCGTCCTCGGGGACGCCGGTGCCCGCGCCGTTCGCGCCGCTCAGCGCGGCGGCGAGGCGGTCCCGGGCCCGGTCGTCGAGCCGGGCGGGCACATCTATCAACCCGCCCCAGCGGTCGGGGTATTCGAGTGCGGCGACCCGGCCGAGCGCCCAGCTCTGGTTCTGCGCGGCGGCGCCCACGGCGAGCGGATCGGCGGGGCCGGTGGAGACGGCGCCGCTGGTGACGTTCCACAGCGTGGCGTCCAGGTCGGCCTCGCCGAGCGCCTGGATGAGCGCCGCGGTGCCGGCCAGGCCGGCGACCAGGCTGGGGTGCTGGGCGTGCGGGCGGGTGTCGAGCGGCAGCAGGGAGAGCAGCCGGTCGGGCGCGCCGGTGCGCAGCAGTTCGGCGTACGCGTCGGGGTCGGCGGTGGTGGGGTCGAGGTGGGCGAGGTCGGCCCGGGCGCCGTGCGCGGTGAGCGCGTCGAGGCACTGCTTGGTCAGGTGCTCGGCGGCCTCCGTGGGCGGGGCGATGACGAGCCAGTGCCCGGTGAGGCGGGGCGTGGCGGCGTCGGGGAGGGCCTGCCAGGTGACGCGGTAGCGCCAGGCGTCGAGGGTGCGTTCCTCGCGCCGGGCGAGGTGCCAGGTGGCGAGGGCGGGCAGCACCTCGCGCAGGGGTTGGGCGTCCGGGAGGCCGATGGTGCCGGCGAGGCCGGTGGCGTCCTGGCGTTCGACGGCGTCCCAGAACGGGCCGTCGTCCTCGCGGGCCGGCTCGGCGACGGCGCTGAGCCAGTACCGTTCGCGCTGGAAGGGGTAGGTGGGGAGGTCGGTGGGCGGGGTGGTGGTGTCGGGGAACAGGGGCTGCCACGCCACGGGCAGGCCATGGGTCCAGGCCGCGCCCAGCGCGGTCAGGAACGCCCGGACGTCCTCGTCCTTCTTCCGCAACACTGGCGCCAGCAGACCGCCGAAGTCCTCCGGCAGGCTCTCCCGCGCCATCGCCGACAGCACACCATCCGGACCGATTTCCAGGAAATGCCCCA